>CAPOAR010000004.1:0-74683 GCA_948670295.1 uncultured Oscillospiraceae bacterium
ATAAAATGGTATCTATACAACTTCCGCTGCATAAATCACTTTATTGAAGCCAATCTAGCTTCAAAATAGAATTGATGAGACCCTTCATTTCACTATCTTACGACAGTTTCCTGAAGGACTCTCTTAGTCCTTCTGGTGCTTCGTGTTCTTTCGTTGTTTAATTTACAAGGTGCAAATCCTTCGCCCCGCCTCAGCCCCTCTCAGGAACCTCGTCATGCGGAACTCCGTCATTCTACCACACCGCCCGAGCTTTGTCAAGTACTTTTTTCGATCCCTCGAAACTTTTTCCTCAGCCCCCGCTCTCGCGGGCCCCTCTCGGTTGGCGCTCAGTTAATATACCAAACCTTAGCGCCTTTGTCAACACCTAATTTCGCTTTTTTCCATCTTTTTTTCCGGCGCCTTTTTCACCACAAAATATAGCGTTCTTTCCCCCTCTTGGCCACTATTTCTTCTGTCCCGGCGGAAGGGCCGCCGTCAGCGCCGCCAACGCCAGGCATGCCGCGCCGGTCAAATCCGACGGCAGGGCCTCCGCCGCCCCGGTGACGGCCAGCCCCGCCGCCGCCAGGACCGCCAGCGCAGGCAGGCGCTTCTCCCCCCACGACCGGGCCAGCAGCCCCACCCAGGTCAGATCGGGCAGCAGCCACAGGGCGGACACCAGCCCTTCCAGCCGGGCGCTGTCTCCCAGCAGCCCCGCCGCCGTGAAAAACGGTCCGTCCAGCTGTGCCGCCACCGCCGGGCTGAGCAGTCCCGCCGTCAGCAGGCCCAGCGCCGCGCACACCGCGCCCAGCGCCCCCAGCCAGATAACCCCCCGGCGCGGCCCGTCCTCCCCTTTCTCCACCTTATATAAATGGGGCAGTGCGTACAGCCCCGCCGACAGGGGCAGCATCCCCGCCAGCAACGAACCGCTCCAGCTCCCCCCCGGCTCCAGGGTCCATGCCCAGTACACCCGGGGCAGGCCCAGCAGCAGAATGGCCGCCGCTGCCGCCGCCGTCCCCAGCCAGAACACCTCAACCGCCCGGAAGAAGGCCCCGTCCCCCTCCCATCCCATCCACACCAGGGGCGCGGCCAGCAGCAGGATCAGCCACACCGCGCTCCCCTGTCCTTCCGCCGGCTGCAGCCGCCCCGCCGAGCGTCCCAGCGCCTGTGCCATCAGCACCACCGCCCAGCCGCCGTACAGCGCCCGCAATACGGGGTGGAGCGGCCGTCCCCCCATCCGGCGCAGCAGCAGCCAGCCCGCCGCCGTTCCCAGCGCCGCCGCAGCCAGCAGCCACCGCCAGTCGCTGCGTCCCGCTGCGGCGGCCCCGGCGGACAGCCCGCCCACCATCACCGCCACCGCCAGCTGCCGGGCGGACAGCTTTTTGCTTTTCATGGGGTTAACCTCCATTCTTCCCAGTCGATGAGGGCCGGCCCCTCCCCGGCCAGCAGGGGCAGGGTCAGCTCCTCCCCCCGCTCCAGCCTGGCCAGCGCCTCCACCGCCGTGGGGGCGCCGCAGCCCCGGCGGGCCAGCAGGTCCAGCCCCGATGCCGGGTCGGCGCACCCCGCCAGCAGTTCTGCCGCCCCCTCCTCCGCCAGCCATACGGTGGCGGAGGCCCCCAGCTCCCTGTTGCGCAGCACGCACCGCAGCACCTCCCGCAGCTCCACGTCCCGCCCTACTATAATATAGGAGACGCTGGTGAGGGACAGCTCCTCCTCCCCGGCCCAGGGCAGGCCGGCCAGCGCCTGGTCGAAGTCCGCCCCGGCGCAGCTCCCCCGGCTCTGGTCTCCCTGGTCCTCTCCGCCGCATACCGCGCTCAGCCGCACCGGCCCCGGCCCGTCCACCCCCAGCACCCGCACCAGGGCCAGCCCCTCCGGCTCCTTGGCGGCGGGCCGCCACCCCGCCAGCAGCACCGCCAGCGCGATGCACAGCAGCAGCCATTTTCTCACCCCTGGTTCCTCCTGTTCTGCGTGTTCAGATAGTCCGGCCTGGTTTTCACATCGGGCAGCGGCTCCCGCAGCACCACATGCCCCTCCCTCTGCTTTCCCGCGTTGGAGGCGAAGGGGGTGAGGTAGGCCACCCCGAAGGTGGACAGCTGGGCCAGCCGGTATACCAGCGCCACCCCGGCCAGCACCAGCCCGGTCAGCCCCATCACGCCCCCGGCCAGGGTGATGAGGAACCGCCACAGGCGCAGCGCCCCGGCAAAGTCCTGGCTGGGGGCGGTGTACCCGGCGATGCCCGCGATGGCCACCACCACCAGCACCGCAGGGGACACCAGCTTGGCCTCCACCGCCGCCGAGCCCACCACCAGCCCGCCCAGGATGGACACCGTCTGCCCGATGGAGGAGGGCAGGCGCAGCCCCGCCTCCTGGAGCACCTCAAAGGCCAGCAGCATCACCAATATCTCCGTCAGCGTGGAAAACGGCACGTCCGCCTTGGCGGCGATGATGGACAGGGAGAGCTTCACCGGGATCAGCTCCGGGTCGAAGAGCACCGCCGCCGCGTACAGCCCGGGCAGGAACAGGGTGATGAGCATACACACATACCGCAGTACGGACAGCGCCCCGGCCACCGCCCAGCTGGTGCTCCGGTCCTGGCCGGTGCGGAAGAAGCTGTCCAGGGTGGCGGGGAACAGCCATCCCATGGGGATGCCGTCCACGATGACCCCCACCCGCCCCTCCGCCAGCCCGGTGCAGAAGCGATCCGGCCTCTCGGTGTAGGCGGTGAGGGGGAAGGCGGTGCGGCTCTCGTCGGTGACATACTGCTCCAGGCTCCCCGTCATGAGCAGCGCGTCGATGTCGATCTGCTCCAGCCTGGCCTTCACCCGGGCGGCCAGCCCGGGGTCGGCGATCCCTTCTATATATAGTACGTCCACCGGCGTCACCGACTGCCGCCCCACGATCTGCTCCTCGATTTTCAGCTCCGGGGCCCTGAAGCGCCTGCGCACCAGCGACGTGTTGGTGCGCAGGCTCTCCACAAAGGAGTCCCGCGCCCCCTTCACGTCCGGCTCGTTCTCGGGGCTGGAGACGGAGCGCTTTTCCTCCGTCCCCGCCGACAGGGTGAGCACCTGCTTTTTCCCGGGGAAGAACAGGGCCACCGAGCCGTCGATCAGGTCGAAGACCACCTGGTCCGCCGTGTCCCTGCTCTGAACCACCAGGGAGTACAGCCCTCCCTTGAGCATCAGGTCAAAGGCCGCGTCCATGTCGGGGGCCGCCCGCAGCGCCTCATTCTGGGTGAGCGGGCGCAGCACGTAGTCGCAGGCCCGCTCGTTGCGCACCTGTCCGGCGATAAACAGCATCTCCACCTGCCGGGCGGGATCGTTATTCAGGTAGAGGGCGCGCCGGTTGAAATCGGCGCATCGTTCAAACACTCCGGCGATGCCGTCCGCCGTCAGCGGACATTCAAACCTGGGCTCCCTGCGCGGGTGCGGGGGCGGCGTGCGCTTTTTCATGCCGAAAATCCCCATGCTTCCGCCTCCTTGTCACGCTCGCTTTGGCCGCGCTCCCGGGCCGCTTTCGCTCCGTCTCGGGCTGGCCTCCCGGGCGCTGTGCGCCCCTGCGCCCGCCCTCGCTCCGCTCCAAGCTCCCCTGCGCGGCTAAGCTCGCGCTTCTTTGCTGTCACGCTCGCTTTGGCCGCGCTCCCGGGTCGCTTTCGCTCCGTCTCGGACTGGTCTCCCGGGCGCTGTGCGCCCCTGCGTCCGCCCTCGCTCCGCTCCAAGCTCCCCTGCGCGGCTAAGCTCGCGCTTCTTTTCCACAGTATTTCTGCCCCGCGCCGAAAATATGCACAGTTTTTCCGCTATCCCCCCTTCTAAAGCGGAAATTCTGGCTGAAATTTCGCTCTGTTGGAAATTATTCTTTACAAAACGGCCAAACTATGATATGCTTTGCCAGAACGTCTCCCCAGGAGGCGCGCCCGCCGGCTTAGTTTTGGGACAACGCCGCGTTTCACGCGGGGCTTCTGCCCGCCCATCACCCAGCGGAAGGGCAAAAAAACAGGAAAGGTGGAATTTCCCATGATCCGCAAGGACCAGAAGACCTCTGTTATCGAGGCCAACCGCACCCACGAGACCGACACCGGCTCCCCCGAGGTGCAGATCGCCATTCTCACCGCCCGCATCCAGGAGCTCACCGAGCACCTGCGGGTGCACATCCACGACAACCACAGCCGCCGCGGCCTGTACAAGATGATCGGTAAGCGCCGCAAGCTGCTGGACTACCTGGCCAAGAAGGACATTGAGCGCTACCGCGCCATCATTGCCAAGCTGGGGATCAGAAAGTAAGTTGTTCAGCAGGGGCGGCGGGGCGACCCGCCGCCCTTGTCCCCATCCGGGAGGAAACGCAAATAGTCCCACCCGCCCATGGAGCCGCCGCCTTTTTAGCAGTTGAACATGGGTCCCGGCAACAGTCGGGGCTTATGTTCAAGTGCTAAGAGGAAGCGCGGAGAAGCGGACAGTGAGGGAGCTTGGAACGGAGCGAGGGCAAAAACCCAGCCGCCGCAAAGCGGAGGCTGATTTTGCCCGAGGCGAAGTGAAAGCGACCGAGCGCCCTGTCCGCTTCGCAGCGTGACAACGCGGCTCCAGCGTCATTCACAAAACGAAAGGAGCACACCCTCATGTCAACCGTCATCACCCACAAGCAGTTTGCCAACGAGCACACCTGGTCCATGGACCTGTGCGGGCGTCCCCTGACCATCAACATGGGCAAGGTGGCCGAGCTGGCCACCGCCTCCGCCCTGGTCACCTACGGCGAGACCACCGTGCTGGTGGCCACCACCGTCTCCCCCCGTCCCCGGGACGGCATCGACTTCTTCCCCCTGTCCGTGGACTTTGAAGAGAAGCTGTACGCCGTGGGCCGCATCCCCGGCAGCTTTATGCGCCGCGAGGGCCAGCCCTCCCTGCCCGCCGTGCTGGCCGGGCGGGTCATCGACCGCTCCATCCGCCCCCTGTTCCCCTACGACTTCCGCAACGACGTTGTGTGCACCTGCACCGTGATGAGCGTGGACCGCGACTGCTCCCCCGAGGTGACCGCCATGATCGGCGTGTCCGCCTGCCTGGCCGTGTCCTGCATCCCCTGGGCGGGCCCCATCGGCTGCCTGGAGATGGGCTATGTGGACGGCCGGCTGGTGTACAACCCCACCCAGGAGCAGAAGCACGCCTCCCAGCTGGACCTCACCGTGGCCGCCACGGCGGGCAAGGTCATCATGATTGAGGCGGGCGCCAAGGAGCTGCCCGACGCCATCATGTACGACGCCATTGTCAAGGCCCACGAGGAGATCCAGAAGCAGGTGGAGCTCATCAGCCGGATGGCGGCCGACGTGGGCCGGGAGAAGATGAGCTACGACCACGCCGCCTTCGACCAGGAGCTGTTCGACAAGATCACCGCCGACTTTATGGACGAGGCCCGGGCCGCCATGGACACCGACGACAAGAACGTCCGGGAGGACCGCTGGAACGCCATGATCGAGAAGTGGCACGAGCGGTATCTGGAGGACCACCCCGACATGGACCAGTTCCTGGAGGAGATCACCTACAAGTTCCAGAAGAAGATCGTCAAGGCCTGGCTGCTGGAGGGCCACCGCGTAGACGGGCGCGCCAAGAACGAGATCCGTCCCCTGGCCGCCGAGGTGGGCGTGCTGCCCCGCGTCCACGGCTCCGGCCTCTTCACCCGGGGCCAGACCCAGGTGCTGTCCATCTGCACCCTGAACACCCTCTCCGCCGCCCAGAAGCTGGACACCATCTGGGAAGAGGAGGAGAAGCGGTATATGCACCACTATAACTTCCCCGCCTACTCCACCGGCGAGGCCCGGGCCGCCCGGTCCACCAACCGCCGGGAGAAGGGCCACGGCGCCCTGGCCGAGCGGGCCCTGGAGCCCGTCATCCCCAGCGTGGACGACTTCCCCTACGCCATCCGGGTGGTGTCCGAGGTGCTCTCCTCCAACGGCTCCACCTCCCAGGGCTCCATCTGCGGCTCCACCCTGGCCCTGATGGATGCGGGCGTTCCCATTTCCGCCCCTGTGGCGGGCATCTCCTGCGGCCTGATCCAGGACGACGACGGCGGCTTCACCACCTTTATCGACATCCAGGGCGTGGAGGACTTCCACGGCGAGATGGACTTTAAGGTGGCGGGCACCAAGAAGGGCATTACCGCCATCCAGATGGATATCAAGAACGACGGCCTGTCCCACGCCATCATTAAGGAGGCCCTGGATATCACCCAGGACGCCCGGTACGCCATCCTGGACGAGATCATGCTGCCCTGCATTTCCGCCCCCCGGGCGGAGGTCAGCCGCTACGCCCCCAAGATGATCACCGTGAAGATCGACCCGGACAAGATCCGCGAGGTCATCGGCAAGGGCGGCAGCGTCATCCAGAAGATCACCGCCGAGTCGGGCGCGCAGATCGACATTGAGGACGACGGCACTATCCACATCGCCTCCCCCAACGCCGAGGCCTGCGAGATTGCCAAGAAGATGATCGACACCATCGTGTTTGTCCCCGAGGTGGGCTCCCTGTACTATGGCAAGGTGGTGCGCATCCTCCAGTTCGGCGCCTTCGTGGAGCTGGCCCCCGGCAAGGACGGCATGGTGCACATCTCCAAGCTGGCCAATCATCGCGTTGCCAAGGTGGAGGATGTTATCAACATCGGCGACATGATCTGGGTCAAGGTCACCGACATTGACGAGAAGGGCCGGGTCAACCTGTCCTACAAGGACGCCCTGCGGGAGATCGAGGAGAAAAAGGCCCGGGGCGAGATCGTAAAGTAAGAAGCTGTACCAATAGCCTCAGCACCCATTAAATCAAGAAAGACGGACGAGGTAAAACCTCGTCCGTCTTTTTTTGAGCCTGCCTCACCCGATCCGTCCGCCGAACATCTCCTCGTACCCCGGATACAGGGCGTTGAAATGATCCCTCATCTGTTCCAGGTCGCCGGGTTCCCATGCGCTGGTCCTGACGTACACCTTCGCAATAACGCCGCCATCCAGTTCAAAGCGCTGGATCTCCTCAAAATGACGGCCCATATAAGACGACCCGTCCTGGATCAGCTCTGCCGGATAGCTGACCACCTCCTGTCCTGAGTTCAGATGGAGCTGGACCGGCTGCGTGGCCACCACATAGTCCGCCTCCAGAAGGACGGCGGGGAAACCGTCCCTCAGGTCCACGTCGCTTGTATTGTACATATTGGGAACCCCGTTCATCGTATCCGGCGCATACAGCTTCCGAAGGATATCGCAATTCAGCACAGGTCCGCTGGCCGCCACATAAATCCTCTGATCCGTATTCAGCGTTTCCCCGTTCAGGTACTCCGCCAGCGCCTCCAGCTGCTCCATGTCCCCCCGCCGCATTGGCTGGTACTTTTCCGAGAACAGCCCCCTGACATGGACGGCCGCGGGGACAGGGAGCATCGCCTGGCAGAAATTCACCGCCAGCGCCAGCGCGCATAAGAGGGCGCCATACCGGCCCAGCCGCCTCCCGTCCCTGGGGGCGGCCTCCTTCCCCGGCACAAACCCCAACGCCAGCATACAGCACAAAAACAGCGGCACATTGATCAGCATCCGATGGTGGACGCCCATGTTCTGCGTCTGCCAGAAAGCGGCGGTCTCCACTGCCGCCAGCGCCAGCAGGGCGGTAAAATTAACCCTGTTTTTCCTTTTTACAAAGCACAGCACCCCTGCCGCCGCTGCGGCCAGAAGGGTCACGGCGCCAAAGGAGTTGACCAAATCCCGGACCTTTCTCAGCAGCGGCGCGTTATACGCGCTGTACATCTCCCCGTAGTCCGTCACCAGGGCCCGGAGCAGGAACGGCCTGAAATAGACCAGCAGCGCCCCAATGCTGACGCCCCCGATCACGCAGATGTGCTTTACCACACACAAAAACGCGCCCCGGTCCCGCTCCTTCCAGAGCAGGGCCGCCGCTTTTATCACCAGCGCCGCCACGTAGCCGATGATAAAATAAACCACATACCGCCGGGAAATCCACGCAATCAAAAGGATTGCCGCTACAGCGA
The DNA here is from genome assembly GCA_948670295.1 of uncultured Oscillospiraceae bacterium. Lineage (GTDB taxonomy): Bacteria > Bacillota > Clostridia > Oscillospirales > Oscillospiraceae > Enterenecus. Next base: position 7,978 of record CAPOAR010000004.1, read on the forward strand.
TATCCTTTGTCAACGTGGCCTTTCGGAAGTCGAAGTCGATGAGCAGGTACACCGCGATGGAGATCGGCAGAAGGACCGCCACGTCGATGTATCCTTGATACATCGCATAATAGTTCGCGGGGAAGATCGTTCCCAGCGCCACTGCGGCGGCGAAGGCCCAGCCCGTTTTTCCCCCTCCGCCGGAGGCCAGCTTCTCCACGCACAGCGCCTGGACCAAAACCGCCGGCACTAAAAACATCACATGGTTGATCAGCACATACGTGGAGAACTCGCAGCCGAATATCTTCAGCGGCAGCGCCACCACCGACGGCAGGAAATTGTTATAGTCATCCCCATTCACCGACGCAAAAAACGAAACCAGCGCATCCAAAATGTTATGGCTGAACAGATGGTCCATCCTTTGGATGGACATGCGCCAATACTCGCCATAATCCCAATAGTAGACAAACTGGTTCCGGCCCATCCAATAGACCGTCAGGCCCGCGCCCAATATCAACGCCAGCGCGGCGGCCGCCCGCTGCCCGGGCGAAAGCTCCCGATGCAGCTTCTTGGCCTGTCCAATGACGCCGCCCTCGTACAGCACGCAGGAGCAGATTCCATAATAGCCTATCAGAAATACCAAAGCGCCCATTTTTCCACCCTCATTCCTCTCTAAATATACGAAAAGATTATATCATCCCGCCCCCTGTTTGTAAACCTGCAAAATCGCTTGACAGGAAGTGACTATTATAGTAGTATTGTTTTAGTTACTACTGCAATAGTCACTCTATGCTCCCGGCGGGAGCCGGGTTGGATATGAACAAAGCATTCGCGTATGCCCCGATTGCGGTACACGCATTACCTATGGCCCCACGTCACTTGTGCGTAAAGAACCCCACAAATATACTGCTGGTACCTATGTGGGGTCAAACCACCTTGCAGCGAATCCAAGTCTACATTACCTCATCTTTAATCACGCCTGTTCTGTCTGCAATTACAACTGCAATTACAATGTAAATGCTGACTGCACAAAGAGCGGCTGTGTGAATTTCAACTCTGTGACGCCGGAACCCGAAGTCATTCATGCCCTGCGCACCCCCAGCGGAACATATGCGCTGTGCGGAGCGCGGAGCTGCCTGGTGCCCTACGACCACTACCATTTGGACGGTAAGATCGTGCGAGTGTACTACGAGAACCCCGGCCTGCTGTGCGGCCGCGACAGCTGCTGCGCAGAGGGCCCCCACACCCACGACGGTCTCCAGTTTGTAGACAAGGCCCCCGAAGCGTATATTGTCCTCCATAAGATGAGCACGGATGAGATCGACGGCATGATTGAGGACTGCTTCCAGGCTCTTGCCGCCCTTGATACCGCCGCCCCCTGACCGCTGGCTGCAATCAATGAGGAAGATGAAAGGAGGTGAAAACTGCTGGAATGCTCCCGCCCTATTATGCTCAAAAATAGATGGAAAGGAATGTGAAGATGATGAAATTCCAAAAAACTACCCTTTTGTCTCTGGCCCTGTCTCTCCTGTTGGCGTGCTGCATCGGCGCGGCGTCTGCCGCCGGCCCAATGGAGAACGCCGTCCCCAACCCTGGGTCTGCTGAGGCCGTGTTCGTGCAAAGCATTGTGTCCGATTTGACCGAGGAAGAGCAAAAACAGTTGGATCCAATTCTAGATCAGATCACAATGCAGCATATCAGTCTGATCCAAGACCCCTCCGGGCATGAGGCATTGCCTGCTGTACAGTCTACCTGTCCCCATATCCACACAACCCCTCGCGGGCAAACTGTTAGCACAGTTCCTCTGGATGGATCAACGCATACGGTAACTGTCGATATTTGGCAGTATTGTAACGATTGTTCCACGCTGTATATCGCTTCAAGGACAGTAACCAGAGAATTACACAGCTTTGGCGCAGGCGCTTATGTCGGGTCAAACCACACTGCGGCAGACCCCAGCCAGCATTACCTAACCTTTTCGCGCCGGTGCAGCTGTCAATGCACCACTGAGTATACCGCTCCCGCCGGCTGCACAAAGAGCGGCTGCGTTAATCCCTATTCCGTAACGCCGCAGCCCGCCTCGGACCAAACTTAACGGAGCAAGCCCAGCTGGTATGCCCTCCGCGCCGCCCCGCAAAACAATCCGGCCCCCGGCGCGAGCCGGGGGCCGTTTTTCCGCCTTACGGCAGGTTCAATTCCTTGATCACGTCCCGCAATTGCCCGGCGGAGGCATTCAGCGCCTCCCGCTCGCCGTCGGCCAGGGGGATCTCCAAAATCTGCTCCACCCCCCGCCGTCCCACAATGGAGGGGATGGACAGCGCCAGGTCCCGCAGGCCGTACTGCCCGCCCAGCACCACCGACACGGGCAGGATGGCCCGCTCGTCCTTCATGATGCACTCGGCGATCCGGGCCACCGCCATGGCGATGCCGTAATAGGTGGCCCCTTTGCGCTTGATGATCTCATAGGCGCTGTCCCGCACATCCTCATAGAGGCGCTGCTCCGCCTCCCGGTGGTTGGTGTGCCCCCGCATGGCGCAGAAGTCGTCCAGCGGCACCCCGGACACATTGGCCCCGCTCCACACCGCCAGCTCGCTGTCCCCGTGCTCGCCCACGATGACGGCGTGGATGGACCGGCTGTCCACGGTCAGGTGCTCCCCCAGCAGATAGCGCAGGCGCGCCGAGTCCAGCACCGTCCCCGAGCCCAGAACCCGGTGGGCGGGGTAGCCGGAGATGCGGAAGGCGGCATAGGTGAGCACGTCCACCGGGTTTGACACGATGAGCAGGATGCCCTCGAAGGGCCGGGCGGTGATCTGGGGGATGATGGAGTTCAAAATGGACACGTTCTGGCCGATGAGCTCCAGCCGGGTCTGGCCGGGCTTCTGGTTGGCCCCGGCTGTGACCACGATGAGGGCGCAGTCGCTGAGATCGTCGTAGCCCCCGGCGTGCACGTCCATGGCGGCGATATAGGGCAGGCCGTGGCTTAAATCCATGGCCTCGCCCACGGCCTTGTCCTGGTTGGCGTCGATGAGCACCAGCTCGCTGAACAGCCCCCGCTGGATCAGGCTGAAGGCGATGGAGGAGCCCACAAAGCCGCAGCCGATGACGGCGGCCTTACGATGGTTGAGCATAGGAAAAACCCCTTCCGTTTTTGGGTAGTGTACCCGAAACGGGAGGGGTTATGCCTATTTGTCCAGCCGCTCGTGGCAGTAGGGACACAGCTGGATGCCCTTGCCCACCCGGCCCAGGTATTCCCCGCAGTGGGGGCAGCGCCAGTGGGAAAAGCTATAGCGGATAAAGGCCAGCAAAAGGCCGGCCGACAGCAGGGCCAGGGGCATGCTCTCCAGCAGCCCGGCCAGCACCATGGACAGCGCCATGGCCCCCAGCAGCCCCCACATCACCCGCTTTGCCTTTTGGAGCTTCACAAGCCCGCCCCCTCACATCAGCTGCGGCAGTTTAAACCTGCCCCGTCTATTTCCCCCCGTCCAGCCGCCCCTCCGGGCTTTGCCCTACTCCAGGCCGTACCGCTTCAGCGCCGCCTGAAACCACACCGGCAGGGGGGCCTGCACCTCCACCCGCTCCCCGGTGGCCGGGTGGGTGAAGGTCAATTGCGCCGCGTGGAGGCATTGCCCCGCCAGCCCCGGCACGGGCTTCTTCGCCCCGTACACCGTGTCCCCCAGCAGGGGGTGGCCGATGTGGGCCATGTGCACCCGGATCTGGTGGGTGCGGCCGGTCTCCAGGCGGCAGGTGATGTGGCTATGGCCGTTTTGCACGTCAACCACCTGCCAGTGGGTCACCGCCTCCCGGCCGTCGGGGGTCACGGCCATCCGCTTGCGGTCTGCCCTATGCCGCCCGATGGGGGCGGACACCGTGCCCCGCCCCTCCTTGAAGCCGCCCGCCGCCACGGCGTGGTACAGCCGGAACAGGGAGTGGTCCTGGAGCTGGGCGGCCAGGGCCAGGTGGGCCCGGTCGTTTTTCGCCGCGATAATCAGGCCGGAGGTGTCCCGGTCGATGCGGTGGACGATGCCGGGGCGCAGCGCCCCGTTGATGCCGGAAAGGCTGTTTTTGCAGTGATATAGCAGCGCGTTGACCAGCGTGCCGTCGGCATGGCCCGGCGCGGGGTGGACCACCATTCCCACCGGCTTGTTCACCACGATCACGTCGCCGTCCTCATAGGCCACGTCCAGGGGGATATCCTGGGGGACCAGGTCCACGGGCTCGGGCTGGGGTGGGGTGATGAGCAGGGCGTCCCCCGCCTGAAGGCGCGCGTTCTTTTTCAGCGCCCTGCCCCCCAGGGTGACCCGCCCCTCCTCCAGCCACCGCTGGGCGGCGGACCGGGTGAGGCCGTCCAGCGCGGCGGACAGCACCGCGTCCGCCCGCCCCGGCTCAGTGACCGTCAGGGGGAAGCTGGGCAGCGTCATCGGCCCCGTCCTCCTTTTTCTCGTCCTTGCCCACGTACAGCAGCACATACAGAAACAGCAGCGGCACCCCCACGGTGATGCAGCAGTCGGCCACGTTGAACACGGCAAAGTCTATGAAGGTGGTCTTGAACATGTCGGTGACAAAGCCGAACACCGCCCGGTCGATGAGGTTGCCCACCCCCCCCGCCAGCACCAGGGCGGCGGAGAACATCCCCAGGCGGTTTTTAAAAAAGCCCTTCAAAATGAGCCCGCACATCGCCAGCACCACTGCGGCGGAGATCAGGGTGAGCAGCCACGTGTGCCGGCGCATCAGGGAGAAGGCCGCCCCGGTGTTCTGCACGTAGGTGAGCTCCAGCAGGTGGGGGAGGAAGGGGACGGACCCGCCCAAAGGGATATGGGCGCGCACCAGATATTTGACGATTTGGTCTAGGGCCGTCATCACGGCGGCCAGGATGGCGTAAAACATGGGATCAGCCTTTCTGTTCATCAAGTGTGATGCCTGCCTCCCGGCACTTTGCCAGCGCCAGGTCGTGGCCCTGCACGGCCGCCCGGGCGTACCAGCACCGCGCCCGCCCCGGGTCGGGGACGGTCCCCGTCCCCTGCTCATAAAAGCACGCCAGATTATACTGCCCGTCCCGGTCCCCGTGCTCGGCGGCCCGCCGGGTCCACGCGAAGGCCTTGGCCGGATCCTTCTCCACCCCCAGCCCATCGCAGTAAAAGTAGCCCACCTGGCATTCCGCCAGCGGGTAGCCCTCCTGGGCCAGGGCCAGATGGCCCGCAAAGCACGCCTCATACCGTCCCGTCTGGAAGCAGTCCGCGATCAAGCGGTTACATTCGTCGTACTCCCTGCACGGCCTGTAATATCCCCGCCCGGCCTTTTCCTCCAAAAAGGGGATCACCTCCCACAAAGACGGGCACACCGCCGCCGTCAGCGCCAGGACCTCCGGGGGCGGCGTTTTCAGGTCGGGGACGCACACCACCGGCGCCCCTGCGGCGTGGGCGGCCTGGATGCCCGCCCCGCTGTCCTCCAGCACCAGGCAGTCCCCCGGGGCCTCTCCCAGCTTTTCGCAGGCCCTTAAAAACACGTCCGGGGCGGGCTTGCCCCGCTCCACCTCCCCGGCAAAAACGGACTGTTGGAAGTAATCCGTGACGCCCTGCCGGTCCAGCAGGTTCACCGCCCGCTCCCGGACGCTGGACGAGGCCACGGCCACCCCATAGCCCCCCTGCCGCAGATAGGCCAGCAACTCCCGGGCCCCGGGCTTCAGCGCCACCCCCTGCCCGTGAAGCGCCCGCTCCATGGCGGTGATGCGCTCCAGCCCCTCCTCCTCCGTCCACGGTATGCCGTAGGTCTCAATGAGGCGGGCCACATTGGCCTGCTCCGTCTTTCCGCTGAACCCCTGGGCGTACTCCTCCAGGGTGAACAGGCGGCCAAATTCCCACAGGATATCCTTTAAAATCTGGTAGCAGATGGGCTCCGTATCCACCAGCAGGCCGTCCAGATCGAAAATCACCGCTTTGATCATGGCTTTCCCCTCCGTTCAGCGAATGTGCCTGATTTGGGTGGCCAGACGGCCCAGTCCCCGGCGCACAGGCCCCCGCCTGTCCTCCGCCAGCGCCAGCCCGCACAGCGCCCCGATCTTCTCCGCCGCCTGGCCGATGCCCAGGCCGTCCGTATCCACCTTTTCCTCGGTGACCTGCGTTTCAAAGGCCCGCAGGCACCGCCCGATCTGCCGGTGGCCCCAGGAGCCGGGCCACTCCAGCCGGGAGGCCAGGCGTTTTTTCAGGGTATCCTCCCCCGCCCAGAGGATAAAGTGCCGCACCTCATGCTTTTTCGCCAGCGCGCCCACAAGCTCCTGATAATAGGCCCGGCTGGTGATGGTCATGGGGACGATGATGTGGCCCTCATAGCGGGCCGCGGCATAATCCAGCATCTCCAGGTTGAAGGCGCGCCACATGGGGAAGTCCTGGAAGTCGTCCAGTCCCAGGCCGGGGGGCAGGTTGTCCCGGATGAAAAACCCGGCGTTCTCCGGGTCGTAGACATAGGAGCCCGGCAGGCGGCGGCGGAGCTCATAGGCGGTCTGGGTTTTGCCCGCGCCGAAGGCGCCGTTGAGCCAGATAATCATAAAGCCCGCCCTTCCCTCACAGGTTTTTAACGAACATCAGCTCATACCCCTCGCCGGGGGGCAGAAACCCGCCCACGGCCTCATAGCCCAGCCTCTCATAAAAATGCTGGGCGCATTCGCGAGATTGGGTGGAGGTCATGACGGTCTCATAGCCCGCCTGCCGCATCTCCGCCTCCCAGTGTCCCGCCAGCGCCCGCCCCAGGCCGCGCCCCCGGCTCCCGTCCAGCACAAAGAGCAGGTTCATAAAGGGGGTGTTGTCCCAGAACAGGTTCCAGCGCAGCCAGCCCGCCAGCCTGCCCCGCTCCTCCGCCGCGTACACCCGGCCCAGCCGGACGCTGGTTTCCAGCTCCTGGGGGGCGATGTGGCGGTCCAGGCGGGAAAGGGCGGGAAGGTCGCCCGGCCCTGCGGTTCGTATGTTCATCGGAATTCTTCCGCCTCCTATTCTTTGGGCTGCCACAGCGCATGGTGGGAATACGGGTCATGGATTACAATGTACTTCTGGTGGGAGCGTCCGCCGTAATTGTAATGGAGGAAAAATCTTTTGTCAATGAACAGGCAGAACAGCCGGACCACATCTGCCTGTTCTCCCGTCTCATAGAGGACATCGTAGGTATGGGCCGGCCAGTCAGGCGCGGCGCGGTGCGCGGAGCCCTCCGGGCGCTTGGCGTACAGGGCCGTCTGCACGCCGTTTTTGGTCAGGGAGAACCGATTTCCGGCGTGAAAGAACAAGCGGTACTCGTCCTGGTGGATGCGGAAGGTCATGGCGGGCCTGGTGCGACGCTCCAAAGATCCGCCCACCATCTCCTCTCCCTCAAAAACCTTGTACCGCGTGGAAAAGAACATCTGCACAAGCAGGGAAAACCACAGCAGCCATCGCCAGCAGACCCAAAACCAGCGGTCTGTCTCCCGCAGGCTGAGGTTTGGCGCGCCGTCCCGGAAAACCTCAATATCCTCCATGGCAAAGCCGTTGGTTTGGCGGGCATAGCCAATCACCGCCCCATTTTGGACATAATGAACCAACTTCTTGTCCGGCTCCAGCTCACTCAGCTGGCGGCTTATGGTCATCTTGGCCATGATGCCTCACCTCAAAAAAACTGCCAGGGCTTTCGCCCCGGCAGTCATTATATCACAGCTTTTCCTATTTGGAAAGGGCCTCGTCAATGGCGCGGGCGGCGGTCTTGCCCGCGCCCATGGCCAGGATGACGGTGGCGGCCCCCGTCACCGCGTCGCCCCCGGCGTACACGTTCTCCCGGCTGGTCAGGCCGTTCTCATCGGCGATGATGCCGCCCCATTTCTCGGTGTCCAGCCCCTGGGTGGTGGACTTGATCAGCGGGTTGGGGCTGGTGCCCAGGGCCATGATGACGCAGTCCAGCTCGATATCGAACTCGCTCCCGGCTTTCACGATGGGGCGGCGGCGGCCGGAGGAATCCGGCTCCCCCAGCTCCATCTCCACGCAGCGGATGCCCGCCACGGAGCCGTTCCGGGGGTCCCTGGGGTCGTCCGGGTTGTGGAAGCCCAAAATCTCGGTGGGGTTGGTGAGGGTCTTGAAGATGATGCCCTCCTCCTTGGCGTGCTCCACCTCCTCGGCCCGGGCGGGCAGCTCGGCCTCGGAGCGGCGGTAGACGATGTACACCTCGGCCCCCAGCCGCTTGGCGCACCGGGCGGCGTCCATGGCCACGTTGCCGCCGCCCACCACCGCCACCTTGGCGGAGCGCTGGATGGGGGTGTCGGAACCCTCTTGATACGCCTTCATCAGGTTGATGCGGGTGAGGAACTCGTTTGCGGAGTAGACGCCCTTCAGGTTCTCGCCGGGGATGTTCATGAATTTGGGCAATCCCGCGCCGGAGCCGATGAACACCGCCTCAAAGCCCATCTCCTCCTTCAGCTCGTCGATGGTGATGCAGCGTCCCACGACCATGTTGGTCTCGATCTTCACGCCCAGCTCCTTGAGGGTCTCCACCTCCTTCTGCACGATGGACTTGGGCAGGCGGAACTCGGGGATGCCGTACACCAGCACGCCCCCCGCCAGGTGCAGGGCCTCGAAGACCGTCACGTCATAGCCCTTCTTAGCCAGATCCCCGGCGCAGGTCAGCCCCGCCGGGCCCGAGCCGATCACCGCCACCTTATGGCCGTTGGGGGCGGGGCGCACCGGCTTTTCGGTGGCATTGGCGTTGTGCCAGTCGGCCACGAACCGTTCCAGCCGGCCGATGCCCACCGGCTCGTGCTTGATGCCGCGGACGCACTTGGCCTCGCACTGGCTCTCCTGGGGGCAGACGCGGCCGCACACGGCGGGCAGGGCGCTGTCCCTGGCGATGATCTGGTACGCCCCCTCGAAATCCCCCTCCGCCACCTTGGCGATGAACTGGGGGATATGGATTTTCACCGGGCACCCGGCCACACAGGGCATATTTTTGCAGCTCAGGCACCGGGCAGCCTCGTCCATGGCCTGCTCCCGGGTGTAGCCCAGGGCCACTTCGCTGAAGTTGCCCGCCCGCACCTGGGGGTCCTGGTGGGGCATGGGGTTCTTATCGGGTCTCATGTTGGGCATGTTACCGCACCTCCTGTTTGAACAGGTTACACGCCTGCTCATGGGCGTGGCGCTCAAAATCCTTGTACATGGCGCTCCGGGCCATGGCCTCGTCGAAGTCCACCTTATGGCCGTCAAACTCCGGGCCGTCCACGCAGGCGAACTTGGTCTCCCCCCCCACCGACAGGCGGCAGCCGCCGCACATGCCGGTGCCGTCGATCATGATGGGGTTCATGGACACCACGGTGGGGATGTTATATTCCCTGGTGAGCTGGCACACGAACTTCATCATAACCACCGGGCCGATGGCGATCACCCGGTCGTACTTGGCCCCGCCCTCGATCTGCTCCCGGAGCAGGTCGGTGACCAGGGCCTTTTTCCCGTAGGACCCGTCGTCGGTGCCGATGATGAGCTGGGTGGAGGCGGCCTTGAACTCGTCCTCCAGAATCACCAGATCCCTGCTTCGGAAGCCCACGATGAGGTCCACGCAGCAGCCCACGTCATGGAGCTTCTTGGCCACAGGATAGGCGATGGCGGTGCCCACGCCGCCCCCCACCACGGCCACCCGCTTCAGGCCCTCGGTCTCGGTGGCGCGGCCCAGGGGGCCCACAAAGTCCTGGAGGAAGTCCCCCTCCGACCTGTGGTTGAGCTTTTCGGTGGTGGCGCCCACCACCTGATAGATGATGGTGACGGTGCCCCGCTCCCGGTTGAAATCGGCGATGGTCAGGGGGATGCGCTCCCCCTCTTCGTCCACCCGGAGGATGATGAACTGGCCGGGCTCAGCCTTGCGGGCCACGGCGGGGGCCTTGATCTCCATCAGGGACACGGTGGGATTGAGCACCCGTTTTTTCACAATCCGATACATAGCTTCTCCTCTTTCCTATGGATATCAGCGCCTCCGCAACGCGGTACGCCATGGGCTGATTTTCAACATTGTAGCACAACCTGCCCCGCCCGTCAATTTTAGAAGCTGTACCAATCGCCGAAGTATTCAGATTCGCGCGTCAAAATTGCCGGTGGCAAGGCGAAAAATCGCGGGAATACTTGGTGTATTTCAAGATTTTTCAACGCGGCCGGCGGCAGCTTTGGCCGCAAAGCTGGGTGCTGAGGTTATTGGTACAGCTTCTTAATCCCCTGGAAACCGGCCTGGACGCCCCAAATCGGGCAAAAAAAGGGGACTGACCCCGTCAGTCCCCTTTCCCGTCTCAGAACGCCACCACCCGCAGGATAATGGCCAGCGCCGCGGCGGCCACGCATACCGTGGAGGCCGCCTCCGCCAGCAGAGCCGCCCGGCGGCTCTTCCGGGGCCGGGGCGCGGGCACGCTCAGCTCCGGCTCCTCCGCCTCTGCCCCCTCCGCGGCGGCATATGCCTCCCCGTCCGCCCATGCCTCCAGGTTGGCCGCCCGCCACGCGTTCAGGTCGATCACATTGTCCCCGCCCCGGGCGCGCCCGCCCTGCCGCACCAAGGCGCTCCGGCGCCCGGCGTCCGCCGTCCCGTCGAACCCGGCGGCCATGGCGCCGCAGCCCCACGTGCTCAGTGTGTAATAAGCAGTGTTCATAGCCAAAGCCTCCCTAATCTGGTGTGGGCCCAGCATAACAGGGCTTGGGTCCCATAAACCGGGTTCTTTTCACTCTTGGAACAGGCGTTTTTTCATCCGTCTGTTTTACTATTCGTTATAATAATATGTTCGTTCGACCTTGTCAACCCCTTTTCGCAAATTTGTTCGGTATTTCGGCAAAAAATTTCGCCCCCGGCCTGCACCGGGGGCGAAATTCCATTCGATTACCGCAGGTAGTTGCGGGGATTGACGCTGGTGCCGTTGATGCGCACCTCGAAATGGCAGTGGGGGCCGCTGACGTTGCCGGTCGCGCCGGAACGGGCGATGATCTGCCCCTGGTATACCTTCTGCCCCACGCTCACCAGAAGCTCGGAGTTGTGGGCATAGTAGGTGACATAGCCGTTGTCGTGGCGGATGGCCACCAGCTTGCCATAGCTGCCGCTCCAGCCCGACTTGATGACGGTGCCTCCGTCGGCGGCCTTGATGGCGGTGCCGGTGCGGCAGGCGATGTCCAGCCCCAGGTGGAAGTCATAGCTGCCCCACAGGTTGCGCCCGCCGAAGTTGGAGGTGATGGCGCCCCGCACCGGCCAGATGAAGTAGCCGTTGGAGGCGGTAACGGGCCGCGGGGTGGTGCCGGTGTAGGCATAGGTCATGGTGGGCTCTTTCAGGGTCTCGGTGGCCAGAATCTCCCGGCCCTGCTCCACGCCGTTGACATAGGTGACGTGGGCGTTGACCCGCTCCAGGCCGTCCTCGCCCTGCTCCTTCACCTTGCTGTCGCCTATATAGAGCTCGGCGGTCTCAATATACTCCACCGGGCTGGGGATCTCCTGCTCGTAGGTCTCCTCGGTGGTGTTCTCCACCGACAGGAAGGGCACCGCCTGCTGGATGACCAGCTCCTGGCCCACCCAGATTTTATCCACCAGCACATCGGGATTGAGGACGGACAGCTCGTTGGGCCACATGTCCAGGGAGTAGGCGATGGCGTTGAAGGTGTCGCCCTTCTTCACCACATAGGTGGACTGCTCCACCCGCAGCTGGCTCAGGGTGGTGCGGATGGACTCCACATCATACTGGGTGTTGGACGGCAGCTCGATGGGGTAGACCTCCACGTCCTCCACGAACTGGTAACGGATGGTGTCCGGGGTGAGGTAGGGCTGGGCCACCTCGTCCAGCAGCTGGTACAGGTCGTCCTTGGTGGGGGCGTAGCCCAGCTCCTGGCCGTCCACCCGCATCCCGTAGGCGGTGACCAGCGCCCCCACGTCGTTGAACAGGGTGTCCTCAATCTGGGTCGTGTCGCTCAGCTCGTCGGGGGCCACGTACACCGGGGTTATGGAAATGTCCGCGTCATAGTCGAACTGCTCCCCCAGGATGTCGGAGGCCCGGGACTCGATGTTGCTGACGATGGCATCCTTCTCGTCGGGGCTTGAGACCACGCCCACCTCCTGGCCGTTCACGTTCATGGCGTAGGCCCGGATATAGCTGCCGTTGAAGCAGCTGATGCCGATGACCACCGCCAGCAGCGTCACGTACAGCAGCGGGGACACCGGATGCCGGTCCACCACGCTGCGGACCCTGGCCGCGGCCCGGCCCACCCTGCCCAGCTTGGCGGGAGCCTGCGCGCGGGACCTTCCCTCCGGGATCACGGCGGGGACCTGGGCCGCCGGGGCGGCCTGCTCCCGCGCCGGCCTGCCCTGGGCGGCGCCTCTTCTCACCCGTTTGCCTGCCGCGCCGGCCCGGACCATCGCCGCCTTAGCTCCGTCCAGGGCCGCCTTAGCTCCGTCCAGGGCCTCCTTTGCCCCGTCCAACGCCTCCTTCGCCCCGCTCAGGGCGGTCCTGGCGCTGTCCAGCGCGCCCTTTGCCCGCTGCTTCAGCGCGGCGGCGGAGCGCTTCTCCTTTTTGGTCCGGGCGGCCCGGGCGCGGGCTGCCTCCCGCTCGGCCTGCTTCTCGGCGGCCTCGGCCTGCTCAATATATTGCCTCCAGGACTGGGGCCTGGCGGCCCCGCCCTCTTCTCTTTTGTCCGGGCCGGCCTGTCCGGCCCCCGTTACTGCCTTCTCCACACTCTCATGCTCTCTCTCGGTCTGCTTCACGGATGTCCCTCCTGTTGGCTTCGGGAAGCCCCGGCCCCACGCGCCTGCGGCGCTTTTCCGGCGGGCCGGCCCTTCCCTTGGTTTTCCGGCAAGTTACAAATAATCCGAAAAGAGTTACAAAACGGTTACAGGCACATCCTACACTATTTTGCCCTTCCCGTCAAGCCCTGAATTTCCAGCGCTGGTTGAATCACCCGTTTTACCGCGGCATATCTTGTTGTCTTTTGGCGCTATTTTTGGAGCTGTGGCACATTTTATGGTGCCCCTGGCGAAAGCGCCAAATTTTACCCGCTTTTTTCGTCCTTTTGCCCAGCCCTCTTGACAGCGCCGCCCCGGCAGTTTACAATAGCAATGCCGCAAAGTGAATGGAATATCACAGGGGCGCTGGGGGTCATCCCCGGCTGTGATGTGGAACGAATCGCAGTTCCCGGTCCCTCGTACCTGATCCGGGTAATGCCGGCGTAGGAAGTGAATCCGACAAGATGGGCCGTTGTCGTTTCTCTCGCTTACCGCATTGCACCGTTTGCATTGCGGTATACTTATTTTAAGGAGGAAACGACAATGTCAAACAGTAAATCCCACAACACGGTGCGCTGGCTGATGGAGAGCGCCATCATGATCGCCATCGGCACCATGCTCAGCGAATTCCCCAAAATCGACTTTCCCCTGGGGGGCGGCCTGACCATCTGCTCCATGCTGCCCTTGGTGCTCATCTCCTGGCGGTACGGCGTGGGCCGGGGGCTCATCGCCGCTGCGGCCTATAGCCTGCTTCAATTGGTGCTGGGCCTGAATAACGTGCAGTATGCTACCTCCGCCCTCATGGCGGCGGGCATCGTTCTGCTGGATTACGTCATACCCTATACCCTCATCGGCCTGGCCGGAATGTTCAGGGGCAAAGCGAAGGGCCCCCGCCTGGGCCTGGTGCTGGGCATCGTGGTCACTTTTCTGTTGCGGCTGGCCTGCCATTTCATCACCGGCTGGTGGATCTGGGACGCCCTGTGGCCCAACGAATACGGCTGGACCGGCCCTGTGTACTCCATCCTCTACAACGGCAGCTATATGGGGGCGGAGATCGTGCTCACCGGCTTGGTAGCTTGGATTTTGTATTCTACACCCCTCAAACGGTACTTTGATGGGGAAGATTTGAAATAAGGACTGATTCATGTGGGCAAATTCGACGGCGTGCTCTTCTTCGCGGACTACGACGACACCTTATATAACAGCAGCCACACCGTCTCCCCCGAGAACCGGGCGGCCATCCGCTACTTTATGGAGCGGGGCGGGCGGTTCTCCGTGGCCACCGGCCGGGCCCACCGCACCTTCACCCCCCAGATTGAAAAGGAGGATATCCCCCTCAACGCCCCTGTGGTGCTGTCCAACGGCGCGGCCATCTACGACTACGCCGAGGACCGCTACCTCGCGGACACCCGCCTGGATGGGGACGCCCCGGCCTGGCTGGCCCAGCTGTGCCGGGAGTTCCCCGACCTGGGCTTTGAGGCGTACCACGGCGAGGATATCTACGTCCACAATCCCAACGCCGTGACCCGGGAGCACCTGTCCCGGGTGGGGGGCGCGCAGATCCTCGCCCCCATCGGCGAGATGCCCACCCCCTGGAGCAAGGTGATCCTCCAGCAGGACGAGCCCTATCTCCGCCGGGTGCAGGCCCGCCTCCTCTCCCTCTGGGGGGACCGGTGCGAGGCCATCTTCTCCAACCGCTATCTGCTGGAGATGACCGCCAAGGGCTGCAATAAGGGGGCCATGGTGGACAGGGTGGCCCGGCTGCTGGGCATAGCGCCCCAAAACCTCTACTGCATGGGGGACAACCAGAACGACATCCCCATGCTGGCGCTGAGCGCCATCCCCTTCGCCCCGGCCAACTGCGCCCGGGAGGTCAGGGACTGGGGGGCCCGGGTGCTGGGCAGCTGCGACGAGCACGCCGTGGCCCAGGCCATTGAGATTCTGGACGGCGTTTATTAAGACTTTCTTAAATCAGCCCATCCCCGGCGGGAAATGTCCCGCCGGGGGTTATTTTTCCCCTCTCTGCGCCGAAACAAGGAGCGGGCGCTTGCGCCCAAAACAAGAAATGAGGAGCGAGAAAAGGATATGAACATCTTCAAGCGAGTTTCCATGCTGGCCTTGGCGCTGGCCCTGGCGCTGAGCCTGGCCTCCTGCGCCTCCGGGCCCGACATGCCCATGGAGGTCACCGTGAACGACCACACCATCGCCCTGGGCCAGACCACCACGGGCGATATGGCCGGCTGGGGCTGGCAGGTGGACTTCACCGGCTCCCAGAACGAGATCTACGAGGACGCCAAGTACGTGGCCTGCCACTTCCGCATCAAGACGGAGGAGGGCTCCGGCCACGAGTTCTGGGTCTCCGTCTATGTCCCCTTCCAGAAGAACATCAAGGGCGACTATGTGGATTTCTCCGCCGAGGAGAAGCAGTCCCTCACCGAGGGCGTGGTATACCGGGTCAGCCTGCGCAAGGACGCCGGCGAGAACATCAAGTTCACCTACAACGGCGCGGACTACCACAGCCTCACCTGGGAGGACGTGGAGGCGTGGGGGGCCAAGCCCACCGAGCGCTCCAGCGAGTATTCCCCCATCTACGAGCTGGAGGCAGCCCAGGGCACCCTGAAGTTCCAGAAGGGCTACACCGGCCAGGACGAGCCGGGCGAGTTCGCCGTGGTCATGAACACCAACGCCTTCGCCAAGCTCCAGAAGTAATCCTATTCCATACAGCGGCCCCCGCCCAAGCCAGGCGGGGGCCGCGTTTTTTTCCGGGGCAGGGCGCCCCCAGCCCGCCGGGCCCGCCCTGCTTTCCCTCCGGGGAAGCAAGACGCCTCCATGTCCGCCAAGCCATGCGGAATCCCGTCCCCCGCTTCGCGGGGGACGGGATTCTCTCATGTCTTTTCTAAAAAATACGACGCCTCCATGTCGGCGGTGGCCAGGGCAAAGGCCAGCGGGTACTGCTGGAGGGCCTGGCCCACCAGCTTATTGTCCTCCGGGCCGGAAAAGCCCATGTGCCAGCGGATGGCCATGGCCTCCTCCCGGGTAAGGCGCATGAAGCCCGAGATGATGTACACCGACTTTTCCCCGTGGCCGTAGGGCAGCTTGTCCTCGTAGTAGAAGGTGGGCACCTTCTCCCACTTGCCGGTGGCGTCGTCCTTCACGTTGCGGGTGCCCGCCTTATAGCACCCGATCTTGCAAAGGTCGTGGAGCAGCGCGGCGATGGCCGCCGACTCCATGGGGTACTCCACCTGGTACAGCTCCCTCACCCGCTCCCGGGCCAGGTAGGACTCCAGGCAGCGGAACACGTTGACGCTGTGCTCGCACAACCCCCCGGCGTAGGACCCGTGGTAGCGCGCGGAGGCGGGGGCGGTGAAAAAGTCGCACTTATTCTCCAGGTAGTCCAGCAGCTCGGCGCTGCCCTCCCGGTGGATGTGCTGGGTATAGATTTCGATAAACTCCTCTTTCCCTGGCATGGCGGGCCCTCCTAAGCATATTTTCCCCATTGTACCACAAAACCGCCGCCCTGCAAATACCCTGCGGGGCGGCGGTTCGTTGAAATTTTATGGGCTGGGCTCCATGCCCGGCGTCTTCACGGGGCCGGGGCGCTGCCCTCCCCCAGCTGTGCCAGCACCGCCAGCGTGCTGGACGCGGTATCCTGCACCCGGATTTCGATCCAGAAGTTGGCGTTCACATCGTTGCTGAACTGGAAGTTCAGGTTGCGCCGGCCCTGCACATACTTGTCCCAGTCCTCCACCCGGCGCACGCCGATGCGGCCCGCCTGGAAGTCCTCCTTCACCGCCTCATACAGCGCCATGGCCTCCGCCCCGCCGTAGTACACGGTCTGCTCCGTCCCCGGGTCGTGGCCGTCGTTCTCATAGCTCACCTCCCGCAAGCGCCAGCCCTCCTCGGCCATCCGCCGCTCGGCCTCCTCAAAGCCGTAGGCTCTCCAGTACAGCTCCCGGTCGCCGTAGATCTGCCGGATGGCCCAGGCGGCGGTACCCTCCCGGTCCGCCTCCCCAGGGGCCACGTATACGGGGTAATACCACCGGGACAGGGTGGAACCGTCCTTCATATGGTAGGTCAGGCACAGGTTTGTCTCGCTGGCGGTTCCGCCCGGGTGCGTCCCCCGCTGGTCCACCGCCGCCTGGTGGAGGAGGACGGCGTACTTCACAAATTCCGGCCCGCCCTCCTCCGCCCGGAGGTAGTCCCCGCCGTCGGCAAGGGAGCACAGGTTGGCCCCCTCGAGCTCCACATAGTCCACCTGGTCCGGGTCGGGCACCCTGGTCTCAAACCCGGTCAGGTCGAAGCCCACCACCAGGAACAGGGCGGTAAACACCCCGGCCACCGCCGCCGCCCCCTTCCAGTAGCGCAGCACCCGGAAGGATTTGTCCAGCAGCATCCGGGCCGCGAAGTAGCCGGCGACGCCCCACACCAAGATGGAGGCCATCAGGGTGGGCTCCTGCCCGCCCAAAAAGCTGGTGGTGGCTATGCCGAAGGTCAGCCCGGCGCAGAAGGCCACGCCGTACTGGAACACCGGACGCATACATCTGACCGAAACCACATCCCCCGCGCTCTCCAGCCGTCGGGCGCGGTAGAGGAGGAAGGAGGCCCCGGCCAGCAGCAGCGCCGCCGCCGCATACGCCGCCACGCTGTCCAGCCCGCGGGTTTGGAACAGCCCGTCGGCATACCATCCCCCCACGCCGGAGCCTAGCTTCATCACCGGCGTGAGCCATTCAACCAGGGTCTGCATCCAGGGCCCAAAGCCGTCGAAGCCGTAGTAGAAGCGGTGGAACACCGCGCTGGCCAGCACGCACAGCGCCCAGGTCAGCACGTTGAAAATGCCGTAAAAGGCGGGCAGGGCCAAAATGTGGCCGGTGAACATGCCGCAGAACACCGCCAGGGAATAGAAGAAGAAGCATTCCCCGCAGGCAACGGCCAGCCAGAACCCCAGCCCCGGCAGCAGCACCGTCCCGCCGATGGCCTCGATAAGCAGGGTGAGCAGGAAAATGGCCGCGTTGGGCACGACGAGGAAGGCCAGCCCCGCCAGGTAGTGGGTGGCAAACAGCCCCTCCCGCCGCACGGGCAGGGAGCCGAAGAAATTGGCCGAGCGGGCGTTATACAGGTGGCTGCACACCGCCATGGCGGCCAACACCCCGAATACCAGCGCCAGGACCATGGCCATGTACGCCATCTCCGGCACACTCTGGGCAAACCGCCGCATATACCCGTCCGTGAGGCCGGGGCGGGCCTGGGCCTCCAGCTGGAGCATCATCATCCCCTGGATGGGCATGGTCACCAGCCAGATCACGCTGTACGCCCCCCACACGGGCCAGTAGCGCAGCGCCGTTTTCTTGAACACAGGCCAATTAAAGAGCGATGTCCCGGACCGCATAGTCCTCACCTCCCATTTCATAGATAAAGATCTCCTCCAGCGACAGGGGCAGGGCCTCCATAAACAGCGGCGCCAACGGCTTGAACTGGGCCTCCACCTCTTCGGCGCTCCCCCGGACGATGTAGGTATACACCCGTCCCACGTGGTCGGTATGCACCACCCGCACCCCCTGGGGCAGCTCCGGCGGCGTTTCATCGGCAAAGGCAATCTGGAGCTTCACCGTGCCCCCCTGGAGGTCGGACAGGGAGCGCTCCAGCGCCACCTTCCCCCGGCTGAGCAGGCCCACGTGGTCGCACACGTCCTCCAGCTCCCGCAGGTTGTGGGAGGACACCAGCACCGTGGTCCCCCGCTCGGCCACATCCCCCATGAGCAGCGACCACACCTGGCGGCGCATCACCGGATCCAGGCCGTCCACCGGCTCGTCCAGCAGCAGGTAATCCGGCCTGCAGCTCAGCGCCAGCCAGAAGGCGGACTGCTTCTGCATCCCCTTGGACAGCCGGCGGATGGGCCGCCTCTCGTCCACGGCGGGGAATGCCTCCTTCAGCTTCTCATAGCGCCCCATGTCGAAGGTGGGATAGATCCCTTTGTAGAACTTCATCATGTCCCGGGTGGAGGCGGAGGTGAAGTAGTACAGCTCGTCGGGTATGCCCGCCATGCGCTTTTTCACCGCCGGGTTTTCATAGATGGGCGCGCCCTCCAACAGGATCTCGCCGCTGTCCTGGCGATAGGCCCCGGTGATGTGGCGCAGGATGGTGGATTTGCCCGCCCCGTTGGGCCCCACCAGCCCGTAAATGGCCCCCCGGGGCACCGTCATGGTCAGCCCGTCCAGGGCGTGGAAGCCGCCGAAGCTCTTGACCACGTTTTTCACTTCAATCATTGCGTTTCCTCCTTCCCCTCGTCCATGCACCGTTTGGCGATCTCCGCCCGGCCCATCCCCAAGTAAACCAGCTCCTGTACCACGGCGTCCAGCTGCCCAAACAGCTCCCGGCGGCGTTTTTCCGTCACGTCCTGGGGCAGGGCGGCGAAGCTGCCCTTGCCCGGCACCGAGTAGGCGTAGCCCTCCCGCTCCAGGGCTTCATAGGAGCGCTGGATGGTGTTGGGGTTGATGGCCAGCTGCCCCGCCAGGGTGCGCACCGAGGGCAGCTTATCCCCCGGCGGGATGGCCCCCGTGATGATCAAGCGGCGCAGTCCGTCCCGCACCTGCTCGTAGATGGGGCGGCTGTCCCGCAGGTTCAGGCTGAGCATGGCCCCGCCTCCTTTCACAAGATTGTACTAATTGTACTATATGTCCTAGTACGGTTATCATAGCACAGGGTGGCAGGGCTGTCAAGCAAGAAAAATTTTCCAAATTTTCCAGCTTAAAATTTGCGAAAGACTGCTGACAACGGGCCGTGTACCTGCTATAATGTTGATGTCCACCCTTACACAGGGGGGTAAAGTGTCAAAAAACACCAAAACCGGCTCGTTTCATCTCAGAATATTGGAAAGGGGTCTTTTCCTATGTCCAACCACGATTTAAACGCCGCCGCCTTTCTGGAGTGCGTGGGCGCCCTGCTGGACACCAGCGAGGTCAGCTCCATGAAGCGCTGGCGCCACCACTTCTCCATCACCTGCTACCAGCACTCCCTGTTCGTGTCCTATGTGGCCTTCCGGCTGGCCCGTTACTTCGGCTGGGACTACCGGGCCGCCGCCCGGGCGGGGCTGCTCCACGACCTGTACCTGTACGACCCCGCCGACGGCTCCGCCCATCCCGGCAACCAGTGTCTGGATCACCCGGAGTTCGCCCTGCGCAACGCCTCCGCCCTGTGCCCCGACCTGTCCGAGCGGGAGAAGAACGCCATCGTCTCCCACATGTTCCCCCTGGCGCTCCACCTGCCCCGGTGCCGGGAGGCCCTGGTGGTCAACGTCGCCGACAAGGTGTGCGCCACGCTGGAGGTCGTCCATCTCTACCAGACCCGGCGCGTGCAGCGCTGGCTCCCCCTGTCCGCGGCCTGAGGCGCGGGCGGGATTTCTTCGACACAATCACGGCTTTCCCCCATTTTTCTCCCTGGTTTTCGTGAGAATTCGACAATTTTCCCAAACTTTGAAAAATCTCTTCAAAAAATCCTGGTTTCTGATATAATGCTCTTATGTCGAATTGCTTCCTGCCCTGCGCAGGAGGTTGAAATAGTACGCCGGCAATGAATAACTACGATGATTAAGAGAGGACGATGGGAAGCATGGTATCACACGGCAAGGATCTGAAGATCTTCTCCGGCAGCTCCAGTAAGGCCCTGGCCCGGGATATTTGCAAGGAATTGAGCATTCCCCTGGGCAATGCGGAGACCGGCGCCTTTTCCGACGGCGAAAATTTTGTATCCATCTTTGAGACCGTCCGCGGTTCCGACGTATTTGTGGTGCAGTCCACCTGCTCCCCGGTAAACGACAACCTGATGGAGCTGCTCATCATGATCGACGCGCTGAAGCGGGCCTCCGCCGGGCGCATCACCGCCGTCATCCCCTACTTCGGCTATGCCCGGCAGGACCGCAAGACCAAGCCCCGCGACCCCATCTCCGCCAAGCTGGTGGCCAACCTCATCACCCGGGCCGGCGCGGACCGGGTGCTCACCATGGACCTCCACGCCAACCAGATCCAGGGCTTCTTCGACATCCCGGTGGACAATCTGCTGGGCTCCCCGGTGTTTGTGGACCACTTCTTCCGCCGCTTCGCCCCGGTACACGACCAGACCATGGTGGTCTCCCCCGACGTGGGCAGCGTGGCCCGGGCCCGGGCCTTCGCCCAGAAGCTGGATATGCCCATGGCCATCGTGGATAAGCGCCGCCAGAAGGCCAACTCCTCCGAGGTGATGAACATCATCGGCGATGTCACCGGCAAGAACGTCATCCTGCTGGACGATATGGTGGACACCGGCGGCTCCCTGTGCCACGCGGCCAAGGCCCTGGTGGAGCTGGGCCACGCCAAGTCGGTCACCGCCTGCGCCAGCCATGGCGTGCTGTCCGGCCCGGCCATCCAGCGCATCAACGAATCCGCCCTGGACGAAATCGTATTTCTGGACACCATCCAGCCCCGGGATAACATCGCCGAGATCTGTCCCAAGATCAAATACCTGTCCGTGGCCCACCTGTTTGCCGACGCCATCGAGCGCATCTACCAGGAGATCTCCGTGTCCAAGCTCTGGCAGTAACCGGCTGCAAAGCCGTTGTGAGTAGGGCGGATTTGCCCGAGCCGCAGCGAAGCCGCCCGTCGCGAACAGGCGCAGCGCAACGCCAACCGGCGGCAAAGCCGTCTCCGTCTCAGAAGCCGTATCAATAGCCGAAGTATTCAGAATCGCGAGCCCAAATTGCCGCTGGCAAGGCGAAAAACCGCGGGAATGCTTTAGTGTATTTCAAGATTTTCAACGCAGCCGGCGGCAATTTTGGCCGTACAGCTGGGTCTGAGGCTATTGGTACAGCTTCTCAATATCCCGCCCCGGGGCAAGGCCCCGGGGCGGTTGTTCCGTTTGGAGGAATCGACATGTTTTTCCAAAATAAGCTCCCCGTCTCCTGGCTCGTGGTGGGCCTGGGCAACCCGGGGGACAAATACGAATACACCCGCCACAACGCGGGCTTCCTGGTGGCGGACGAGCTGGGCGAACGGGGGGGCTTCCCCATCCAGCGCCTGAAGTTCAAGGCGCTGACCAGCACCGCCGCCATCGGCGGCCAGGGCGTGCTGGTGATGAAGCCGGTGACCTACATGAACCTGTCCGGCGAGGCGGTGGGGGAGGCGGCCCGGTTTTATAAAATCCCCCCGGAACGGGTGCTGGTGATCTCCGACGATGTGGACCTGCCCCTGGGCAGGCTGCGCCTGCGCACCTCCGGCTCCGCCGGGGGCCACAACGGCTTGAAGAGCGTCATACAGCATCTGGGCGGCAGCCAGTTCCCCCGGCTGAAGGTGGGGGTGGGGGGCAAGCCCCACCCGGACTACGACATGGCCGACTGGGTGCTGGGCAGATTGCAGGGCGAGGATAAAAAGGTGATGGACCAGGCCGTCAAGCGCGCCGCCGACGCGGTGGAGTGCTTTTTGCGGGACGGGCCGCAGAAGGCCATGAACCAATTCAATTGAGGTTGCCATGAAACAGCTTTTGAACATCTTGAATACGGTGCCCGAGTTCGCCCGGCTGGCGGCGGATCTGGAATCGGGCCGCTCCCCGGTGGAGGTGGCGGGGCTGTCCCCCGTCCACCGGGCCCACTTCGCCGCGGGCCTGCTGGAGCGGCTGGACTGCCCCGTGGCGCTGGTGTGCGCCGACGAGGGGGAGTGCGCCCGGCTGTGTGCCGACGTGACGGCGCTGACGGGCGTATCCGCCGTCATGGTGGGGGCGCGGGAATTTTTGTTCCACGACGGCGCGGTGGCCTCCCGCCAGTGGGAGCACCAGCGCCTTGCCGCCTTCCACGCCATGGCCCAGGGCAGGGCCAGGCTCATCGCCGCCACGGTGGAGGGGCTGCTCCAGCGCACCCTTCCCCCCGGGGCGCTGGCCGCCCATGTGGTGGAGGTGGACGCCGCCGGCAGCTATGACCCGGACCAGCTGGCGGACCGGCTGGCCGCCCTGGGCTATACCCGGTGCCAGCAGGTGGAGGGGGTGGGCCAGTTCGCCCTGCGGGGCGGCATCCTGGACGTGTTTTCCCCCGGCATGGACGACCCGGTGCGCATAGAGTTCTGGGACCGGGACGTGGACTCCATGGGCTCCTTCGACGTATCCTCCCAGCGCCGGGCGGGACGGCTGGAGCGGGCCGTGTTCCTCCCGGTGAGCGAGCTCCTCCCCGTCAGGGACGAAAACGGGAACTGGGTGCGGCTTGGGGACCGCCAGCTCCCCACCCGATACGATACCCTGGCCACCGCCGCACACCATCTGCCCCCGGAGGCGGTGGTGTGCCTGTCCGAGTCCAGCCGGGTGGCGGAGCGGGGCAAAAACTGGCTGTGGCAGCTGAACGAGGACGTAAAGACCCTGCTGGAAAACGGGGCGCTGGACGGCAGGCACGCCGTTTTCGCCGCCGGCATGGACGAGCTGATGGCCGTGCTGTCCGACCATGCCCTGTGCTTTCTGGACTCCTTCACCACCTCCGCCGCCCCCCTGCCCCCCCGGGATATCCTCACCGCCCAGGGCCGCCAGCTCTCCTCCTTCGGGGCCAGCCTGGACGCGGCGGCGGCCGACCTCACCCAGCTGCAAAGCGCCGGCGCCGCCGCGGTGGTGCTGGTGGGCAGCGAGCAGCGGGCGCTCAACCTCCAGTCCCTGCTCCGGGAGCGGAAAATCCGCTCCGCCGTGGACTTCCAGCTCCACGCCCTGCCCCAGCCGGGGGGCATCACCATCGCCGTGGGGGGGCTGTCGGCGGGGTTTGACTACATCGGCTGCCCCTACGCGGTGCTGACGGAGGGCGCCGGCGAGCCCCGGCGAAAGGGGAAGCGGCTCAAGCACGCCGCGGACCGCCGCAAGGTGGATTCCTTTACCGACCTGTCCCCCGGGGACCTCATTGTCCACGAGAACCACGGCATCGGCCGCTTTGTGGGCATGGTGAAGATGACGGTGGACGGGGTGGATAAGGACTACGTCAAGCTGGCCTACGCCGGGGCGGACGTGCTCTACCTCCCCGCCACCCAGCTGGACGCCATCGCCAAATATATCGGCTCGGGGGACGACCCGGAGACCAAAAAGCTGTCCAAGCTGGGGGGCACGGATTGGGAAAAGGCCAAGACCCGCACCCGCAAGGCGGTGAAGGACCTGGCAAAGGGCCTCATCCAGCTCTATGCCCAGCGCCAGCGCCAGCCGGGCTACCCCTTCGCCCCCGACTCCCCCTGGCAGCGGGAGTTTGAGGACGACTTCCCCTACGACGAGACGGAGGACCAGCTGCGCTCCATCGCCGAGATCAAGCGGGATATGGAGGCCCCCCGGCCCATGGACCGCCTGCTGTGCGGCGACGTGGGCTACGGGAAGACGGAGGTGGCCCTGCGGGCGGTGATGAAGTGCGTGCTGGACGGCAAGCAGGCCGCCATCCTGGTGCCCACCACCGTGCTGGCCCGGCAGCACTACCTGACGGCGCGCTCCCGGTTTGCCAAATACCCGGTGGAGATCGAGGTGGTCAGCCGCTTCCGCACCCCCGCCCAGATGAAAAAGGCGCTGTCCGGGGTGGCGGACGGCTCGGTGGATCTGCTCATCGGCACCCACCGGCTGCTGCAAAAGGACGTGCGCTTCAAGGACCTGGGGCTTCTGGTGGTGGACGAGGAGCAGCGCTTCGGCGTCACCCACAAGGAACGGCTCAAGGAGCTGTCCAAGCAGGTGGACGTGCTCACCCTGTCCGCCACCCCCATCCCCCGCACGCTGAATATGGCGCTGTCCGGCATCCGGGACATGTCCGCCATCGAGGAGCCCCCCTCCAACCGCCAGCCGGTGCAGACCTATGTGCTGGAGCACGACTGGTCGGTGCTGGCGGACGCCATGCGCCGGGAGCTGGAGCGTGGGGGCCAGGTGTACTACCTCCACAACCGGGTGGACACCATAGAGCGCACCGCCGCCCGCATTAAGGAGCTGCTGGGGGACGGGGCGGAGGTGGCGGTGGGCCACGGCAAGATGAGCCAGGAGGAGCTGGGCGGCGTGATGACCCGGGTGTCCGACGGGGAGGTGGACGTGCTGGTGTGCACCACCATCATCGAGACGGGCATTGACATCGCCAACGTGAACACCCTGATCATTGAGGACGCGGACAAGATGGGCCTGTCCCAGCTCCACCAGATTCGCGGCCGGGTGGGCCGGTCCGCCCGGCGGGCCTACGCCTACATGACCTACCGGCAGGGCAAGGTGCTCACGGAAATTGCCGCCAAGCGCCTGAGCGCCATCCGGGAGTACGCCGAGTTCGGCTCCGGCTTCAAGATCGCCATGCGGGACCTGGAGATCCGGGGCGCCGGCAACCTGCTGGGGCCGGAGCAGTCCGGCTTCCTGATGAGCGTGGGCTACGACCTGTATTTGAAGCTGCTGGAGGAGGCCGTTTTGGAGGAAAAGGGGGAAAAGCCCCAGCGTCTGAGCGAGTGCACGGTGGATCTCACCGTGTCCGCCTCCATCCCGGAGCGGTATGTGGCCGACCCGGGCCAGCGCATGGACCTGTACCGCCGCATCGCCCGGGTGCGCGCCCAGGAGGACGCCGACGATATCACCGACGAGCTCATCGACCGCTTTGGCGACCCGCCCCGGCAGGTGAATAACCTGTTGGCGGTGGCCCTGCTGCGGGGGCGCGGGGCGCAGTGCGCCATCACGGATATCTCCCAGAAGGGGGCGGCGCTGTCGTTCACC
Source organism: uncultured Oscillospiraceae bacterium (assembly GCA_948670295.1). Taxonomy (GTDB): domain Bacteria; phylum Bacillota; class Clostridia; order Oscillospirales; family Oscillospiraceae; genus Enterenecus. The sequence goes on from CAPOAR010000004.1 coordinate 33,391, forward strand.
CTGTCCGCCTTCCAGCTGGAGGCCATCGCCTCCCTGGCCGGGCAGTACCCCGGCCGCCTGCTGTTCTCCCCCGGCGACACCCCCGCCTTCACCCTCAAGCTGCGCCGCACCGACGACCCCCTGCGCACCGCCGCCCAGGCGGTGGAGCGGTATGGGGCGCTGCTGAACCTGGAGAAAGCCCCCTAGGGCGGCGCGCGGCAGCCTGGAGCTGTGCTGCGAAGCCTCCGCGACGGCAGCTAAGCCCCTCCGACTGCGCGCGCCGTTTGCCGGGCCTTTTGGGCCCGGCAAGCCGTCCACTCCGCTTCGGGTCTTATCTGCCTGCTCCCGGCTTCTCCGCAACCTGAAGTCGTGCTGTGCCTGCTCGCAACGCGCGGCTTCCCTCCGTCTCACGCAAAACCCGCCCCCGCTGCGCGGCGGCTGGGCTTTTGCCTTCGCTTCGGTCCATCCGCGCTGCTCGCGACGGCTCCGCAACCTGAAGTCGTGCTGCGCCTGCTCGCAACGCGCGGCTTCCCTCCGTCTCAGGTAAAACCCGCCCCCGCTGCGCGGCGGCTGGGCTTTTGCCCTCGCTTCGGTCCATCCGCGCTGCTCGCGACGGCTCCGCAACCTTGATTTGCATTTCCCGCCCGCTTGATGTATAATACTTCCCAACGGCGCACGCGCCGGAATCATTCTGCCGCACAGATTGGAGAATACCATGAAAAATTGGAAACGACTGCCGGCCCTGCTGTTGTCCGGGGCCCTGGCCCTGTCCCTGTTCGCCTGCACCGCCGCCAACCCCACCGGCGGCGATCCCTCCGCCTCCCCCGGCGAAACCCCCCCCGTCTCTCCCAGCGCGGACCCGTCCGCCTCCCCCAGCGCCGCCCCCGAAATCGTGGCCGACCTGACCCAGCCCCCCCTGATGTTCGCCGCCGGCGCCAACCCGGACGACGTGATGCTCAACGTCGACGGGGTGGATGTCCCGGCCGACCTCTTTTTCTACCTGCTGGGCCAGGCCTGCATGAACACCCAGCAGTATTTCTCCTACTTCGGCCTGAACCTGGCGGACATGCCCGACGCGGCGGGCGACCTGCTGGAGCAGGGTGTCCGCCTGTCCGCCTATCACACCCTGGTGCGCCAGAAGGCGGCCGAGCTGGGCTGCCTGCCCACCGACGCCCAGATGGAGGAGGTGCGCCAGGCCATGGAGCAGTCCGACCTGGACACCGCCGGCCCCTACTGGGGGCTGACCGAGGAGAGCGCCCAATTCATTTTTGAAATGACCACCTATTACGAGAACGTGAAGAACGCCGTCACCCACGCGCCCGACGAGCAGGAGCTGAATGAGTACCTGGACGCCCAGAAGGTCTACCGGGTGAAGCACATCCTGCTCAAAACGGTGGACGACAGCAAGCAGCCCCTCCCCGACGACCAGGCTGCCCAGAAGCGGGCCCAGGCGGAGGATCTCCTCTCCCAGCTCCAGGGGACGGACGCCGGCGCCCTGGAGGCCAAGTTCGACGAGCTGATGATGGCCCACAGCGAGGACAATCCCCAGAACAACCCCGACGGCTACACCACCTCCTCCGGCCAGATGGTGGCCCCCTTTGAGGAGGCGTCCCTGGCGCTGAAGGAGGGGGAGATCTCCGGCATCGTGGAGAGCGAGTTCGGCTATCACATCATTCTGCGCCTGCCCCTCACCGACGAGACGAAAACCCAGTACCGGGACAGCTTCCAGGTGGACGCCATGGAGGATCTGGCCGACCAGTGGATCGCGGAGGCCCAGATCACCCGCGCCGGGGCGCTGGACAGCCTGAACGCCATCGACTTTTACCGCCGGCTCAGCGCCTACCACCAGGCGCTGGCGGAGAAGGACGCCCCGGCGCAGAGCGGCCCCGTGGAGAGCGGCGGGGTGGGCTGAGCGTTCCCCCAGCCGCCATTGTCACGCTCCGATTGGCCGCGCGGCCGGGTCGCTTTCGCTCCGGCTCGGACTGGTCTCCGGCCCGCACAGGCGGGCCTGCGCTCGTCCTCGCTCCGCTCCAAGCCCCCCTGCGCGGCTATCGTCGCGCTTCTTTCCCCTTGACAGCCACCCCCATTTCTGGTATCATCTACCTCAAGTGATAGGGGAGTAACCGGCGGGGTTCTGTCCCGCGGCTAAGGCCAACAGCAAGAGGAATTCCCTCTGGCTTAGTCTGAAACGGTAAGACCTATCCGCAGTCTGAGACTGCGGATAGGTCTTTTTTGTTTCCCGCTTGTCCCCTTTCCCTACCATTCGACCCCCAAAAAACGCTATATTCAGAAGGAAAGAAAAGGAGTGTTGGACTATGAGCCAATGGTACGACAAGACCGCCGCCCAAACCCTGGCTGGGCTGGAATCCGGCCGCTCCGGCCTCTCCCCCCAGGAGGCCCAGGCGCGGCTGGATAAATACGGCCCCAACCAGCTGGCCGGGGCCCCCAAAAAGCCCCTCTGGGCCCGGTTCCTGGACCAGATGCGCGACCCCATGATCCTGGTGCTGCTGGCCGCGGCGGCCCTGTCCCTGGCGTCCTCCGGCGGGGAGGACTGGGTGGAGGCCGTCATCATCCTGGTCATTGTGGGGGTGAACGCCTGCATCTCCATCTCCCAGGAGGACAGCGCGGAAAAGGCCCTGGAGGCATTGCAGAAAATGTCCGCCCCCCTGGCCAAGGTGGTCCGGGGCGGGGAGCAGGTCCGGCTGGAGACGGCCTTTCTGGTGCCCGGCGACGTCATCGTGCTGGAAGCGGGGGACCTGGTGCCCGCCGACGCCCGCATCCTGGAGTGCGCCAACCTGAAGGCGGACGAATCCGCCATGACCGGCGAATCCGTCCCGGTGGACAAACAGGCGGACGCGGTGCTGCCCGAGGGCACGGTGCTGGGGGACCGCAGCAATATGGTGATCTCGTCCACCGTCATCACCAACGGCCGGGCGCTCTGCGTGGTGACGGCCACCGGCATGGACACCGAGGTGGGCCGCATCGCCGGGATGCTCATGGGGGAGGAGGACACCTCCACCCCCCTTCAGCGCAAGCTGGCGGAGATCTCCAAAACCCTGTCCTTTGTGTGCCTGGCGGTGTGCGCGGTGATGTTCGGGGTGGGCATGCTCTACCACCGCCCCCTGCTGGAAATGCTCATGGCCGCCGTCTCCCTGGCGGTGGCCGCCATCCCGGAGGGCCTGCCCGCCATCGTCACCATTGTGCTGGCCCTGGGGGTGCAGCGGATGGTAAAGCACAACGCCATTGTGAAAAAGCTGCCCGCGGTGGAGACCCTGGGCTGCGCCGGGGTGATCTGCTCGGACAAAACCGGCACCCTCACCCAGAACCGCATGACGGTGAAGCAGGTGTGGACCCCTGGGGACCGCCACCGCCGGGAGGCGCTGACCATCGGCGCGCTGTGTAACGACACGGTGCTCTCCCCCAGCGGCAAAACCACCGGCGACCCCACCGAGACCGCCTTTGTGGACGCCGCGCTGGCCGACGGCCTGGACAAGAACATTTTGGAGCAGGAGATGCCCCGGGTGTTTGAGCTGCCCTTCGACTCCGAGCGCAAGCTGATGAGCACCGTCCACCCCCTGCCCGGCCAGCCCGGCCGGTACCGCGTCATGGTCAAGGGCGCTCCCGACGTGCTCCTTTCCCGGTGCACCCACATCCTGGCCGGGGCCGCCGCCCCCCTCACCGCCGCCCTGGGCCGGGACGTGGAGGCCGCCAACGCCTCCATGGCGGAGCAGGCGCTGCGGGTGCTGGCCTGCGGGTATCAGGATATCGAATCCCTGCCCGAGCCCTCCGGCAGCGCCCAGCTGGAGACGGGCCTCACCTTTGTGGGGCTGGTGGGCATGATCGACCCGCCCCGGCTGGAGGTACGGGACGCGGTGGGGCAGTGCTACGCCGCGGGCATCCGCCCGGTGATGATCACCGGCGACCACAAGCTCACCGCCGTGGCCATCGCCCGGGAGCTGGACATTTTCCGCAGCGGCGACCTGGCCATCACCGGGGAGGACCTGGACTTCATGCCCCAGGAGCTGTTGGAGCAGGACGTGGACAAATTCGCCGTCTACGCCCGGGTGTCGCCGGAGCACAAAATGCGCATTGTGAAGGCGTGGCAGAAGAAGGGCATGGTGGTTGCCATGACCGGCGACGGGGTAAACGACGCCCCGGCGCTGAAGGTGGCGGACATCGGCTGCGCCATGGGGATCACGGGCACCGATGTGGCCAAGGGCGCGGCGGACATGATCCTCACCGACGACAACTTCGCCACCATCGTCAAGGCGGTAGAGCAGGGCCGGGGCATCTATTCCAACATCAAAAAGGCCATCCACTACCTGCTCTCCTGCAATATCGGCGAGATTGTGACGCTGTTTTTGGCCACCCTCTTCAACTTCCACCAGCCCCCCTTGGTGGCGGTGCAGCTTTTGTGGCTCAACCTGGTCACCGACTCCCTCCCCGCCCTGGCCCTGGGCATGGAGCCGGTGGAGCCCTCGGTGATGGAGGAGAAGCCCCGCTCCGCGTCTGAGCCGCTGTTCACCCGGCGTTTTTCCATCCGCCTGGCCTGGCAGGGGCTGATGGTTGGGCTGCTCACCCTGGCGGCCTACTGGCTGGGGGAGTATGTGCTCAGCGACCCCACCCTGGCGGACGCCACCGCCAACACCATGGCCTTCGCCACCCTCACCTTCTGCCAGCTCTTCCACGCCTTTGACGTGCGCAGCGAAACCCAGTCCATCGCCCACATCGGCCTCACCTCTAACCCGGCCATGAACAAGGCGTTCCTGGTGGGCATGGCCCTGCAATTGTCCGTGCTGCTCATACCGCCGCTGATGTCGGTATTCCGGGTGTGCGCCCTGACCCTCACCGAGTGGCTGGTGGTGCTGGGGCTGTCCCTCATCCCGCTGGCGGTGTGCGAAATCGAGAAGGCGGTTAGGCGCAACAAGCGCTGAACCCAAGCGCCCGGGCGGCTCCACGCTTCTTTTTCATTTCCCTGTTGCAATTTTCCCCCTGTCAGTTTATAATGTTAGTCAGAATCTTAACAAACGGGATTCAACAAATAAATTGAATTTGGAGGTCGATTCCCATGAAAGATTTATATGTGGTCAGCTGCTGCCGCACCGCGGTGGGCTCCTTTGGCGGAAGCCTGAAGGACACCCCCGCCACCGATCTGGGCGCCATCGTGGTCAAGGAGGCGTTGGCGCGGGCCAACGTGAAGCCCGAGCAGGTGGACGAGGTGATGTTCGGCTGCATCCTGACCGCCGCCCAAGGCCAGAACCCCGCCCGCCAGGTGGCCATCAAGGCCGGCGTGCCCTTCTCCGTCCCCGCCTACACCGTGGGCATGGTGTGCGGCTCCGGCATGAAGTCCGTCATCGAGGCGGGCCGCGCCATCCGCTCTGGCGACGCGGAGATCGTGGTGTGCGGCGGCACCGAGAACATGAGCGCCGCCCCCTTTGCCTCCATGGACGCCCGCTGGGGCGCCCGCATGGGCGACAAGAAGCTGGTGGACACCATGATCAAGGACGGCCTGTGGGACGCCTACAACAACTATCACATGGGCACCACCGCCGAGAATATCTGCGATATCTGGGGCATCACCCGCGAGGAGCTGGACGCCTTCGCCGCCTCCTCCCAGCAGAAGACCGAGGCCGCCCAGAAGGCCGGTAAGTTTGAGGACGAGATCGTCCCCGTGATGATCAAGAAGAAGAAGGAAATGGTGGAGTTCAAGGTGGACGAGTTCCCCAAGGCGGGCGTCACCGCCGAGGGCATCGCCAAGCTGCGCGGCGCGTTCCCCGTGGGCCCCGAGGGCGTTGAGGACGAGGTGGTGCACACCTTCGAGCTCACCGGCGTCCACGAGGCCGACGCCAAGAAGCACGTCCAGCGGGTCACCGCCGCCAACGCCTCCGGCATCAACGACGGCGCGGCCGCCATCGTGCTGGCCTCCGGCGAGGCGGTGGAGAAGTACGGCCTGAAGCCCATGGCCAAGCTGGTCAGCTGGGGCCACGGCGGCGTGGACCCCAAGATCATGGGCGTGGGCCCCGTGCCCGCCTCCCGGGACGCCATGGCCAAGGCCAACCTGACCATCAAGGACATCGACCTGGTGGAGGCCAACGAGGCGTTCGCCGCCCAGTCCATCGCCGTGGCCCGGGAGCTGGACTTCGACATGGACAAGGTCAACGTCAACGGCGGCGCCATCTCCATCGGCCACCCCGTGGGCGCTTCCGGCGCGCGCATCATCGTCACCCTGCTCCACGAGATGGCCAAGCGGCCCGAGGCCAAGAAGGGCCTGGCCACCCTGTGCATCGGCGGCGGCATGGGCGTCGCCACCATCTTCGAGAAGTGCTAAAAGGGGCCTGACATGGACTGGCAGGCGCTTTACAAAGAGAAACTCACCACCGCCGAGGAGGCGGTGAAGGCAGTCAAATCCGGCGACTGGGTGGACTATACCTGGTGCACCAACCACCCCGTCGCCCTGGACGCCGCCCTGGCGGCGCGCAAGGACGAGCTGTATGACGTGAAGGTCCGGGGCGGCGTTACCATGTGGATGCCCGAGATCTGCAAGGCGGACGACGCCGGGGAGCATTTCACGTGGAACGCCTGGCACTGCTCCGGGGTGGACCGCAAGATCATCTCCAAGGGCATGGGCTATTTCTCCCCCATCCGCTATTCCGAGCTGCCCCGGTTTTACCGGGAGAACGTGGACGTGGATGTGGTGATGGTGCAGACCACCCCCATGGACGCCCACGGCAACTTCAGCTTTGCCCTGGCGGCCTCCCACCTGGCGGACATGATGGACAAGGCCAAGACCATTATTGTGGAGGTCAACCGGAACATGCCCTGGGTGTACGGCCTCACCGGCAGCGAGATCAACATCAAGGACGTGGATTTCGTGGTGGAGGGCGGCAATCCCCCCATCGCCCAGCTGGGCGGCGGCGGCGAGCCCTCGGAGGTAGACAAGGCGGTGGCCAACCTCATCGTCCCCCATATCCCCAACGGGGCCTGCCTCCAGCTGGGGATCGGCGGGATGCCCAACGCGGTGGGCTCCATGATCGCCCAGTCCGATTTAAAGGACCTGGGCGTGCACACCGAGATGTATGTGGACGGCTTTGTGGATATCGCCCTGGCGGGCAAAATCACAGGTAAGCGCAAGAACCTGGACAAGGGCCGCCAGGTATACGCCTTTGCGGCGGGCACCCAGAAGCTGTACGACTACGTCAACCGTAACCCGGAGGTGATGGCCGCCCCGGTGGACTACACCAACGACGTGCGGGTGCTGGCCCAGCTGGACAACTTCATCTCCATCAACAACGCCATCGACCTGGACCTGTTCGGGCAGGTCAACGCCGAGTCCGCCGGCCTGCGGCAGATTTCCGGCACCGGCGGCCAGCTGGATTTCGTGATGGGCGCGTACCTGTCCAACGGCGGCAAGAGCTTCATCTGCCTGTCCTCCACCGTCACCGGCAAGGACGGCACGGTGAAGAGCCGCATCGTCCCCACCCTGACCCAGGGCTCCATCGCCACCGATCCCCGGTCCTGCGTGCAGTACCTGGTCACCGAGTACGGCATGGTGAACCTGAAGGGCCTGTCCACCTGGGAGCGGGCGGCGGGCATCATCAGCATCGCCCACCCGGACTTCCGGGAGGAGCTCATCGCCAGCGCCGAAAAAATGGGCATCTGGCGCAGGAGCAGCAAGCGCTGATACATACCCAGCAGCAAAAAGCCCGCACGGCTTATGCCGTGCGGGCTTTCTCTCACCCTTTTGCCTTGGCCACGGGAATCCACACCTCAAAGCGCGTGCACTCCGGGTCCAGATAGACCTCCACATCCGGCCCCTCGGCGTACTCGTAGCCGGAGGTGGGCAGCCACTCCGTCACCACCCGCCGCTCCAGCTCCTGGATGGCGGCGGCGGTGTCCCCCTTCCCGGGGAATACCGCCCAGGTGAAGGCGGGGACGGTATACTCCTCCAGCCCCTCCCCCGCCGGGGCGGAGGAGGCCACCGCGATATAATACTTGGAGCTGTCCAGCCCGTCGCACACCCCCAGCATACCCCGGGGCTCCCCGTCCATCAGCGCCGCCAGCCGGGGGATGGTGCCGTCCGCCGCCGCCCGGCCCCAAAGCTGGGGCACATACTGGAAGCTCTCCTCCATGTCCTTTCCCAGGGGCGCGGACACCCCCACAATGCGGAATGCGTCCCGTTTTTCAATCCGATATTCCATTTTTTCCACTCCTTGTACCGTGATGGCGAAGCGCAGGGGCGGATAGCTTTTCAGCACCGCTCCCGGCGTTTTGGCCGCCGAGGGCGGCAGGCCGTGGACAGCCTGAAAGGCCCTGTTGAAGGCGGTGGGCGAGCTGTAGCCGTATTTCACCGCCGCGTCCACAATCCGCTCCCCGCCCTGGAGGTCCGCCGCCGCCCGGGACATTTTCCGGCGGCGGAGGTACTCCGACAGCGGGACCCCCGCCAGCAGCCCGAACATCCGCTGAAAGTGGTAGGGGGAGCAGCAGGCGATTTTCGCCGCCTCCCGCGGATCAGGCTCCTCCAAATGCTCCTCCAGGTACTCCACGGCCCGGTTCAGACGCTCTATCCATTCCATATGCCTCGCTCCTTTTCTGTTGCGCAACTGGGTATAGTATACTCCGTCCCCCCGCCCTTGTCCTCTCTTTTTTGCGCCAAAATATGAGAGCGGCGGCTGAGAAGCTGAAACCATTTTCCCCCCTTCCGTGTTATGATAGGTGAAAAACGTTTTTCAAACTGCACGGCGGCGCACAGCTTCTTCAACGGGGCCGCGGACCCCCCCGCAGAGCGGCTGAGCTTGCGCCGACGCGTTTCACGTGAAACATTGGGAGGTGATCCATTGACGGAAGAACAGCTGGTGAAGGCCCTGCGCCGGGGGGAGCTGTCCGCCCTGGAGGCGCTGATGGACCGATACACGCCCTACGTGTCCTCCATCGCGTCCCGCATTCTGCCGGGCCGCCCGGCGGACGCGGAGGAGCTGACGGCGGACGTATTCCTGGCCGCCTGGGACAACCGGAACAAGCTGCGCCCCGGCCAGGTGAAGGGCTGGCTGGGGGCGGTGGCCCGCAACCGGGCGTTCAACCTCCTCCGGGCACGCCGGGAGTCCCTGCCCCTGGAGGAGGACGCGCTGCTTTTGGAGACAGACGGCCCCGACCGGGCGCTGGACAAAAAGGAGACCGTCCGCATTATCAACCAGGCGCTGTCCCGGCTGGACAAGCCCCAGCGGGAGCTCTTTGTCCGGCACTACTACTACGGCCAGACGGTGCGGGAGGCGGCGCTGGCCATGGGGCTGAACCTGTCCACCGCCAAGACCTGGCTGCGCCGGGGGCGGGAGACGCTGAAAACCATTTTGGAACAGGAGGGCTATGGATATGAAGCGGCTGGAGATTTCCAAGCTGATGGATGAGTATGTGGATACCGAGTTTTTCCCCGAGGGGGGCGGAACCGCCCACCGGGAGGCGGTGAAGGCGCGGGTGCTGGCAAGGGCCGAACCGGCGAAAAAGAGGCCCAGGCCGCACCTGAAAACAGTTTTGATTGCGGCCGCACTGGCGGCGGTGGGGGTGCTGTGCGTTGCGGCGGGCCTACCCATGATGACCTATCAGCTCTTCACCGGCGGGACCATGGTGGCCGATGTGGAGATGAGCGGGCCAAACCGACATATCTATTTCGATTTGAGGAACGCTTTCCCAGAGGACCCCCTTGTGCTGGAGGATGGCCGCCTCTGGCTGGTGCTCAACGGGGAGCGCACCGATATCACTGACCGCATCGATATGGAAACACCCTATATCGTCGAACACACTGACCCGGAGACCGGCTTGAGTAGTTCTCTCATTCTCGGCGGCACCTCGGAGGATTTCGGCTGGTGTCTTTGGCAGCAGCTCCCCAACCAAGGCGGATACAGCGCGTATGGGTATAACCACCGCGTAACTCACTTCGTCTACGATGGTGTGGCGTATGAGTGGCCGTACGGTGACAATCTCGATGAATCCCTTCTCTCCAAAAGCAATGACTGGGAGGATGTCAAGATCGTTTGGCAACCTTGGTGCGAAAAGGGCGAACAAGAGGCTCAAGTTTTTGCCCGTAATAGATGACTTTTCTTTGGGCCTGTGATAAAATGGACTCCCCTGCCGGGGGAGTCCATTCTTATGGCCCCCCAGCGAAGCGGGGCTGGCGCGTTTCACGTGAAACATTTTGGACCGGCAGGGGTGCACGCCCCCCGCGCCCCGCAATTATGCCGCACCACGCAGGCGCGAACCGTGGGAACCACCAGCAATCATAACCACACACAAGCGGCAGCACCAATCGGGGAGAAGCCAGTCCCGCCCCCACGCGCCGGAACCCCGGCACAACGTTTCCCAAGGGAGACGGGGGTACATAGGGGGTTCCCCCCTATGCGCGCTCTTTGGTTACTTTCTCTCGCGTGAGAGAAAGTAACCCCCGCCGGAGGCGCGCCCCCAAGGGGGCCACAGAGGAAGGAAGGTGATCCAATGACGGATCAAGACTATATGCGCCAGGCCATCGACCTGGCCCGCGGCTGTATTTCCGATGGCGATATCCCGGTAGGCTGCGTGGTCGTGTCCCCCGGCGGGGCCGTCATCGGCCGGGGCCGCAACCGCCGGGAGGCGGACAGCCGCGCCACCGCCCACGCGGAGATCGAGGCCATCAACGACGCCTGCGCCGCCCTGGGCAGCTGGCGGCTCACGGGCTGCACCCTGTACGTCACCCTGGAGCCCTGCCCCATGTGCGCCGGGGCCATCATCAATTCCCGAATTTCCCAGCTGTATTTCGGGGCAAGGGAGGAGAAATCCGGCTGCTGCGGGTCCATTTTGAACCTCTTCTGCGAGCCCTTCAACCACCATCCCCGGGTATACGGCCCCCTGCTGGAGGGGGAGTGCCGGGCCCTGCTGACGGAATTTTTCCAAAATCTGCGGAAGATTTAACAAAGCTGTAACACTTTAGCGCAAACTTCTGAAATATCTCTGCGGTATCTTAATACTTGCAAGAGATAATCCTTTCTTTTTCATTCTATCCTCCATCCTCAAGAAAATCGGAGCCCAAAGGCTCCGATTTTCTTTTTCCCTGCATGGGGCGCTTCAGCAAAATTCAATCCTGCCCGGCGACATGGACTTGATCCGGGCCAGGGCCTCCACCCGGACCCCGCCGGCGCGGATGCGCGCCCCGCCGGGCTGGAAGGCCTTCTCCACGGCGACCCCGGCCCCCGCCACAGCCGCCCCGGCCTGGCGGGCCAGGTCGATCAGCCCCTCCAGCGCCGCGCCGTTGGCCAAAAAGTCGTCGATGAGCAGCAGCCGGTCCGCCGGGCCCAAAAACCGCTTGGACACAATGACGGTGCTGCTCCCCCCGTGGGTGAAGGAGGGCACATCGGTGTGGTACACCTCCCCGGCGATGTTTTTGGTGCGGCTCTTTTTGGCGAACACCACCGGCACGCCGAACTGTTGCGCGGCGACGCAGGCGATGCCGATGCCCGACGCCTCAATGGTCAAAATCTTGTTGACCCCCGCTCCGGCGAACAGCCGCGCCCACTCCCGCCCCATGGCCGCAAACAGCTCCACGTCCATCTGGTGGTTGAGAAAGCTGTCCACCTTGAGCACCTCTGCGTCCTCCACAATGCCGTCCCGGCATATGCGCTCCTCCAGCTCCCGCACAGTCCTCTCCCCTTTCTGTTTGTGCCCCTATTCTACCAAAACCGCCGCCGTTTTTCCACCGTTTTCCCGCAAAATCCTCTTGCCCTTCCCAATATTTTCTGCTACAATGGGGCGGCGGCTGGGACGCTCCCGCCTCCGGTCGCACGCCCCGCCGGGCAGCGTTTCACGTGAAACGCCCCCGCTTCTGCGGCGGCCCTGCCCGTCCCCTCAAAAACGCTCCGAAAGAAGGCTTTTGCCATGCAGCGCGTCAAGCAGACCTTGCGCCAACTCCCCCTGCTCACCCTGGGCACCTTTCTGGTGGCTGCGGGGGTCTACTTTTTCAAGTTCCCCAACCACTTCAGCACCGGCGGCGTCACCGGCCTGGCGGTCATCCTCAACGCCATTGTCCCGGCGGTGAGCCCGTCCACCTTCACCTCGGTCATCAATATTCTCTTTCTGGCCATCGGCTTCCTGTTTTTGGACAAGAGCTTCGGGCTGAACACAATTTATTGCTCCATCCTGTTTTCCGCCATGCTGTCCGCCCTCGAGTGGCTCGTCCCCCTGTCCGCCCCCCTGACGGACCAGAAGACCCTGGAGCTGTTCTTTGCCGTCATCCTCCCCTCCCTGGGCTCGGCCATCCTGTTCAATATGCAGAGCTCCACCGGCGGCACCGACATCCTGGCCATGATCCTCAAACGGTTTTCCAGCATGGACATCGGCAACGCCCTTCTGTGTGTGGACGTGCTCATCGCCACCTCCACCCTGTATTTTGTGGGCATTGAGGTTGGCCTCTACTCTATCTTGGGTTTGGTGCTGAAATCCGTGGTGGTGGACACGGTGATTGAGTCGCTGAACCGCCGCAAGAGCTTCCTGGCGGTCACCTCCTGTCCCCAGCAGGTGTGCGACTATATCACCCACACCCTCAACCGCTCCGCCACCTGCTGGAAGGCGGAGGGCGCCTACACCCACGAGCCCAAGTGGATCGTGCTCACCGCCCTGTCCCGGTCCCAGGCGGTGGCGCTGCGTCTGCACCTCAAGTCCGCCGATCCCCACGCCTTTATCCTGGTGACCAACTCCAGCGAGATCTTTGGAAAGGGGTTTATGCGGGCATGAGCGCGAGGATAGCCGCGCAGGGGCGCTTGGACCAAAGCGAGGGCAAAAGCCCAGCCGCCGCACAGCGGTGGCGGGTTTTGTCCAAGTCGGAGGGAAAGCGACCCGCCGCGCGGCCAATCCAAGCGTGACAAGAAGCGCGAGGATAGCCGTGCTTCTCCGTTTCACGTGAAACGTGCCGGGCGGGCTCCATGCCCTGCGCCCCTTCGGGCCCTCCCCCTCTTCCCTTCGATGGATTTCGCCTCCCTGCCGGTGGTATCATAAAGCCACCTATACAAAAGCAGGGAGGCGTTTTTATGTCCCTCTTCACAAAAGCAGCCAAGCGGCAGGTACTGGATCTGCCTGTGGCCGAAATCCGCCCCAACCCCCGCCAGCCCCGGCGGGACTTCCCCCCCGGGGAGCTGGCTGAGCTGGCCCTGTCCATCTCCCAGGTGGGGGTGCTCCAGCCCCTGACCGTCCGGCGCACCCCCGGGGGCTGGGAGCTCATCGCGGGGGAGCGCCGCCTCCGCGCCGCCCAGCTGGCGGGCCTCCTCCGGGTGCCCTGCCTCCCCATGGAGGCGGACAGCGACGCCTCCGCCCTGCTGGCCCTGGTGGAGAACCTCCAGCGGCAGGACCTCACCGTTTGGGAGGAGGCCGCCGCCCTGCGGCAGCTCATTGACCGCCACCACCTCTCCCAGGAGGAGGCCGCCCAGCGGGTGGGCAAGAGCCAGTCCGCCGTGGCCAACAAGCTGCGGCTGCTCAAGCTGCCCGAGGACGTGATCGCCACCCTGCGCTCCCACCGCCTCACCGAGCGCCACGCCCGGGCCCTGCTCCGGCTGGGCAGCCCGGAGGCCCAGCGCGCCGCCCTGGAGGAGATATTGAAGCGGGGGCTCAACGTGGCCCAGACCGAGGCGTACATAGACCGTCTGCTCCAGAGCGGCACGGCCCCCCGCAAGGCCGCGCCGGTCTACCGCATCCGGGACGTGCGGCTGTTTCTCAACACGGTAAAGAGGAGCCTGGCGGTGATGCAGTCCGCCGGGGTAAACGCCCGCTGCGGCAAGGAGGAGACGGACCGGGAGATCACCCTCACCATCCACATCCCCAAATGAGCCCCAGGCCCAGGCCCACGGCCCATTTCACGTGAAACATTCGGCCCTGCGGGAGGGGGAAACCGTGGCGCACACCAGCCCCCCAGGCACAGGCCAGCGGCCCGCCCTCCCCTTCTCCGTTTCACGTGAAACATCCGACGCCCCCAGAAGCCGATCCCGAGCCCCGCCGCAGCCGGGGCCGTTTCACGTGAAACATTTTTGAATGATTCTCAGAAAGGCAGGCCCCCCTGCCTTTTTTATTTTGCAAAACGGTTGAAATCACGCCCCGAACAGGATATAATGAATTTTACTGCCCCAGTGCCGGGACTTCACAAAGAGAGAAGAGGGATGCCCCATGGGCAAGACCATCGCCATTGTCAATCAAAAGGGGGGCGTGGGCAAAACCACGTCCTGCGTCAACCTGGCCGCCGCCCTCACCGCCCTGGGGGCCCGGGTGCTGGTGTGCGACTTCGACCCACAGGGCAACGCCACCTCCGGCTTTGGCCTGGATAAGGGCCGCTCCCCCAGCGTCTATGATGTGATCCTGGGGGACGCCCCCATGTCCAAGGCGGTGATCCATACCAAGTGGGGGGACGTGGTGCCCGCCAACAAGGCGCTGTCCGGGGCCACGGTGGAGCTCATCGCCCTGGAGCGGCGGGAGTTCCGGCTGAAAGACGCCATCGAGGAGGTCAAGGGCAGCTATGACGTGATCTTCATCGACTGCCCCCCCTCCCTGGAGCTGCTCACCCTGGACGGGCTGTGCGCCGCCGACACCCTGCTGGTCCCCGTCCAGTGCGAGTACTACGCCCTGGAGGGCCTTTCCGACCTGCTGTACACCGTCCGCCTGGCCAAGCAGCGCCTGAACCCCTCCCTGGAGCTGGAGGGCGTGGTCCTCACCATGTACGACGGGCGGACAAACCTGTCCCTCCAGGTGGCGGAGGAGGTCAAGCGCCACTTCCCCGGCAAGGTGTACGCCTCGGTAATCCCCCGGAACGTCCGGCTGTCCGAGGCCCCCAGCCACGGCGTCCCCGTGTCCGTCTACGACCCCCTCTCCCGGGGGGCGGAGGCCTATGAGGCGCTGGCCAGGGAATTTTTACAGAAAAACCCCCTGTCATAAACAAATAGAAAGGAATGAAGCAGATGGCTATGGCCAAGGGTTTGGGAAAGGGCCTGGACGCCCTGATGGGCGACTCCGCCACCATGCAGAACCAGGAGGCCGGATCGGTAACCCTGCCCATCTCCCAGGTAGAGCCCGGGCTGAACCAGCCCCGAAAGTGGTTCGACGAAGACGCCCTGGCCGATCTGGCCGCCTCCATCCGGGAACACGGCATTATCCAGCCCCTCACAGTCCGGCGGCTGTCCACCGGGTACTATCAGATCATCGCCGGGGAGCGCCGCTGGCGGGCCGCCAAGCTGGCCGGCCGCCGGGAGGTGCCGGTGGTCATCATCGAGGCGGACGACCGGAAGGTGCTGGAGCTGGGCCTGATCGAAAACCTCCAGCGGGAAAACCTCAACCCGGTAGAGGAGGCGGAGGGTTACCTGGCCCTGCTCACCGACTTCGGGCTGACCCAGGAGGAGCTGGCCGCCCGGATGGGCAAGTCCCGCCCCGCCATCTCCAACGCCCTGCGGCTCACCGCCCTGCCCCCCTCCGTGCGGCAGCTGATGATCGAGGGCAGGCTGTCCGCAGGCCACGGCCGGGCGGTGCTCATGGTGGAGGGGGAGCAGGCCCAGGCCGCCTTCGCCCAAAGCATCGTGGACGAGGGCTGGAGCGTCCGGCAGGCGGAGGCCAAGGCCAAGAACTTTGCCCTCCCCTCCAAGTGGGACCTGCCCCCGGAGAACACCCCCGACCCCCACGAGATTTACACCAAGGCGGTGGAGCAGAGCCTGTCCCAGCGGCTGGGCCGGAAGGTGACCATCAAGAGCGGGGCCAAAAAGGGGCGGCTGGAGCTGGAATTCTACGACGTGGACGACCTGAACGACCTGTTGGACCTGCTGGAGCAGCTGCGTCCGGCGGCTGAAAAGGAGGTCGAGGCATGAACGAGAAGGAACCCTTGGGCGTCCCCGCCGGGGGCGGCGGGTCGGACGGGCACGGCCCCGGAGCCCCCGCAAGCCCGCCGTCCGGCCCGGCCGGGGAGGGCGCGCCGGGAAAGCAGGCTGAGGGACGCCCGGATGGAAATCCCGGACCGGAGCAGAACCTGGACCGGCATGTTTCACGTGAAACATCACCGCATCCCCCCAATGGCAAGCGCTCCTCCTTCTATGTCTATCTGGCGGTGCTGTTCGGGGCGGCGTTTTTGATGCTGCTGCTGGCCTACTTCGTCCAGCGGCGCAACAATGAAACCGCCATCAGCGCCCTGCGCTCCACCATGGATCTCTCCCGGGAGGAGCTGATGGAGGAGATCCAGGGGCTGGAGGAGGAAAAGCAGGGGCTGCTTACCGAAAAGGAGGCGCTCCAGGCCCAGATGGATGAGCTGAACACGCAGCTGGAATCGGCCAATAAGCAGTATGAATTTATCAACGGCGCCTATGAAAAATATGTGGGCTACACCTCCATTCTACAGGTGCTGTACGCCGCCGAAGTCAGGCTGGAGGCGCGGGACTACGACGGCGCGGCCGCGGAGCTCACCCAAATCGTCTACTCGTACTTTGTGGACACCATAGGGGACTACGATGCGGAGATGGAGCACTACAACCCGGAGGGGCTGTTCCTGCGGCCCCGCTTTGACGCCCTGGTGGAGGAGCTCACCCGGCGCGGCGCACTGGATGAGGGCTGGGCCGGACAGGAGCAGGCCCCCTGACGGGGCCCCCGCGAAAGCCCAGCCCGCGCAGCGGGCGGGTTTCGTGGGGAGAGGAGGAGCAGCGGAATGAGTGAGCTTTCGCCTAAAGGCGGAAGCGAGGGATATGAAGCTTGCGACGACGCGTTTCACGTGAAACGCGTCGGTGCAAGCACTGGAGGCCGTTTTCGCGGGGGCCCCATGATATCAACAGAAAAGGTGATAGTATGTTAGACATCAAATTTGTCCGGGACAACCCGGAAATCGTCAAGGAAAACATCAAGAAGAAGTTCCAGGAGGAAAAGCTCCCCCTGGTGGATGAGGTCATCGAGCTGGACCGCCGCAACCGGGACGCCATGACGGAGGCCAATAACCTGCGCTCCGAGCGCAACAAGCTGTCCAAGCAGGTGGGGATGCTCATGGGCCAGGCCAAGAAGGACCCCTCCAAGCTGGAGGAGGCCGAGGCCGCCAAGGCCCAGGTGAAGGCCAACGCCGACCGGCTGGCCCAGCTGGAGCAGCAGGAAACCGAGCTGGCCGCGGAGATCCGCAGGATCATGCTCCAGATCCCCAACATCATCGACCCCTCCGTGCCCATCGGAAAGGACGACAGCGAGAACGTGGAGGTGGAGAAGTTCGGCGAGCCCATCGTCCCGGAGTTTGACATCCCCTACCACACCGATATTATGGAGCGCTTCGACGGGGTGGACATGGACGCGGCGGGCCGGGTGTCCGGCGCGGGCTTCTACTACCTGATGGGAGATATCGCCCGGCTCCACGAGGCGGTGCTGGCCTACGCCCGGGACTTCATGATCGGCAAGGGCTTCACCTTCTGCGTCCCCCCCTTCATGATCCACGGCAATGTGGTGGAGGGGGTCATGTCCCAGACCGACATGGACGCCATGATGTACAAGATCGAGGGGGAGGACCTGTACCTCATCGGCACCTCCGAGCACTCCATGATCGGCAAGTTCATCGACCAGATCATCCCCGAGGATAAGCTGCCCCAGACCCTCACCTCCTACTCCCCCTGCTTCCGCAAGGAAAAGGGCTCCCACGGCATCGAGGAGCGGGGCGTGTACCGCATCCACCAGTTTGAGAAGCAGGAGATGATCGTGGTGTGCAAGCCCGAGGACTCCATGGACTGGTACGAGAAGATGTGGCGGTACAGCGTGGAGCTGTTCCGCTCCATGGATATCCCGGTACGCCAGCTGGAGTGCTGCTCCGGCGACCTGGCCGATTTGAAGGTCAAGTCCTGCGACATCGAAGCCTGGTCCCCCCGGCAGAAGAAGTATTTTGAGGTGTGCTCCTGCTCCAACCTGGGGGACGCCCAGGCCCGCCGCCTGAAAATGCGGGTGAAGGGGGAGGGCGGCGCCTATCTGCCCCACACCCTGAACAACACCGTGGCCGCCCCGCCCCGGATGCTCATCGCCCTGCTGGAGAACAACCTCCAGGCCGACGGGTCGGTGAAGGTGCCCCAGGTGCTCCGCCCCTACATGGGCGGCCTGGCGGCGCTGACCCCCAAGCACTGAATGTTTCACGTGAAACGCGGCAAAGCTGGCTCCACCCCATCTTATTGATTAAGGAGAAATCACTATGAAAAAGTTCTGGAAAGCCCTGGGCCTCACCGCTCTGGCCGCCACGCTCATCCCCTACTACGTCGACGAGGACAAGGAGACCGGCTCCGTGACCGTGAAGGCCCTGTTCTGGAAGTTTACCAAAAAAACCGGTGCAGACGGCCAAAAGGATATCACCCTCAAATTCCTGTCCTTCGGCCCCGACGAGGAGGACAGCCTGTTCACCGAAAACCCGGAGGAGGCCGTGCTCTTTGCCGACGACGACCCGGATGCCGCCGCCATCGCCGCGGAGGAAGCGGCCATTGCCGAACATGAGGCCGCCATCGCCGCGGAAGAGGAGGCCACCGCCCAGGAGGAGGCCGGCGAGGCCGATTTCGATCCCGAGCTGTAAGGGAAGGCCGCACCAATGAAAAAATTCTTCAACGAGTTCAAGCAGTTCATCGCCAGGGGGAACGTGATGGACATGGCCGTGGGCGTCATCATCGGCGGGGCGTTCAACGGCATCATCACCTCCCTCATCGACTGCATCATTAACCCTGTGCTGGGCATGTTCGCCGGGGACGGTACCGCCCTGGCCGCCTCGCTGTCCTTCCGCCTGCCCGGCGGGGGCGAGTTGCTGCTGGGCAGCTTCCTCACCTCCGTGCTCAATTTCCTTGTGATGGCCTTTGTGGTGTTCTGCCTGGTGAAGGGGCTGAATAAGCTCCACCGCAAAAAGGAGGAGGCCCCCCCTCCCCCGCCCGGGCCCTCCAATGAGGAAAAGCTGCTCATGGAAATCCGTGACCTCTTAAAGGAGAAGGGCAATGGCTGACGAGACCAACCAGCAGAAGCATACCGGGGGCCCCACCCGTGCCCAGCCGCCAGGCGGGTCGCGCGGGGAGAGGAGGGACAGCGGAAGCGAGCCATGTGGAGCTTGTCCCGACGACGCCCCCGCCTCCTTTGAAAAGCGCACCGCCGCCTGGATGGGCGTGGCGTACATGCTCATGCTGCTGTTCATTTTAAACTTCACCCTGTTCACCGGGGGGCGGCAGCTGCCCGGCACCTTCCCCCTGTTCCTGGCGCCCGTGTCCGTGGCCCTGGCGGTGGTGGTGGCCCGCCGCATGAAAAACGGGACCGCCGCCGGAGGGACCGCAGGCGGGGCGGCGGTGCTGGCCGCGTGCGCCGCCGGGCTCCTCCTGGGCCTGGCGCTGGGCGTGCCCGCCCTGCTGGCCGCCCTGGGGGTGTGAGCCATGGAGGCACTGATCCGCACCGGCCTGGCCCAGCTTGGCCAGGCCGGACACGTCCCCCCAAACGCCCCCGCCCTGCTGGCCCGGTACGGGGAAATGCTGCTGGAGAAAAACCAGGTGATGAACCTCACCGCCATTACCCAGCCCCAGGATGTGGCCACCCTCCACATGCTGGACTGCGCCGCCCTGCTGGGCTGCGCGGATTTCGCTGGCAAAACCCTCATCGACGTGGGCACCGGGGCGGGCTTCCCCGGGGTGGTGCTGAAAATCCTCGTCCCCTCCCTGGAGGTCACCCTGCTGGACAGCCTGAACAAGCGCCTGGACTGGCTGAACCAGGTGGGACAGGCCCTGGGCCTGGAGGGGCTGGAGACCATCCACGCCCGGGCCGAGGAGGCGGGCCGCCACCCCGCCCTCCGGGAGCGGTTCGATTTCGCCGCCGCCCGGGCGGTGGCCGACCTGCGCCTGCTGTGCGAGCTGTGCCTGCCCTTCGTCAAGGTGGGCGGGCGCTTCCTGGCCATGAAGGGGCCCGACTGCGGCGGCGAAATCCAGGACGCCCTGCACGCCATCCATCTGCTGGGCGGGGAGATCGCCGGGCAGCTGGACTACGCCATCCCCCACACCCAGGTCACACATCGGGTCATTGTGGTGCATAAAGTCACCCATTCCCCGGAAAAATATCCCAGACGGTGGGCGAAAATGCAGAAGTCGCCCCTCCAGCCGGGGCCAGCTCCCGGCAATTGAAAATTTGTGAAGATATTTTTCACCATTTTCAGATTTTTTGTTGCCATTTTCACAAATTCATGTTATGATTTTGGAGTGAATCGGAAGGAGGCGTCCCATGGGAACCGCCGTCATGGTCACATCTGGAAAGGGCGGCACCGGCAAAACCTCCCTCACCGCCGGGGTGGGCTCCTGTCTGGCCGCCCTGGGCCGCCGGGTGCTGTGCGTGGATGTAGATATTGGGCTGCGCAACCTGGATCTTGTGCTGGGCCTGTCCGACCGGGCGGTGATGGATTTCTCCGACGTGATGGACTACCGCTGCTCCCTGCTGGGGGCCGCGACGGAGCAGCCGGAGATCCGTGGGCTGTTTCTGCTCACCGCCCCCCTCTCCCCCGGCCCCCTGGACCTGGAGCGGTTTTGCGCCGTGGTGGCCGAGGCCAAGGATTACTTTGACTTCGTGCTCATGGACTCCCCCGCCGGGCTGGGGGACGGCTTCCAGCTGGCCCGCGCCGCCGCCGACCGGGCCGTCGTGGTGTCCGCCGTGGACCCCGCCGCCCTGCGGGACGCCCAGCGGGCGGTGGCCGAGCTCCACGACCTGCCCCAGCTCCATCTGGTGATGAACCGGGTGCAGCCCAAGCTCATCCGCAAGCTGCGCACCTCCATCGACAGCGCCATGGACACCGCCGGCCTGCCCCTGCTGGGGGTGGTGCCCGAGGATGCCGCCGTCACCATATCCGCCGCCTCCGGCGTGCCCCTGGTGCTCACCACCTACAAAGGAGCGGCCCCCGCCTACCTCAACATCTCCAAACGCCTTTTGGGACAGCGGGTCCCCCTGCTGCGCATCCGCTGACCTGAGCGACACCATAGAAAGGACGATCCGCATGAATATTGCCCTCATGAGCCACGACAACAAAAAAGAACTGATGGTCCAATTCTGTATCGCCTACTGCGGCATTCTGTCCAAGCATACCGTGTGCGCCACCAGCAACACCGGCAGACAGGTGGCCGAGGCCACCGGCCTGCCCGTCCAGCTCTTCCTGGCCCACGCCCAGGGCGGCTCCCAGCAGATCGGCGCCCGCATCGCCTACGACGAGATCGACATGGTCCTCTTCTTCAACGACCCCACCAGCGACGAGCTGGACAAGGACATGAGCTATATCATCAACCTGTGCGACCA
This sequence comes from uncultured Oscillospiraceae bacterium, assembly GCA_948670295.1. Lineage (GTDB taxonomy): Bacteria > Bacillota > Clostridia > Oscillospirales > Oscillospiraceae > Enterenecus. The sequence goes on from CAPOAR010000004.1 coordinate 54,652, forward strand.
GCACAACGTCCCCATCGCCACCAACGCCGCCTCCGCCGAAATGCTCATCCACGGCCTGGCCCGGGGCGATCTGGACTGGCGGCTCATCCTCAAGCCCACCTCGCCGCTGAAAGTGTAATCAAATCCCCAATTGAATACGCCGCGTTGAGGCCGGATGAGTACCGCCCACGCCGCCGGACAGAGAAAAACGCCATGGCTGGAAGCGTTTACGGCAGGGGGACGGGAAAGACGCCGGCTGAGCGGGCCCGGAGACGGGCCGGTCCCCCCTCCCGCACCTGAGGGGCTGAGGGCGGACGCCTGTCCGCTGAATGTGGGTGGCACCACGAAGTGTTTGCTGAAAAACGCTCTCGTCCCATAGCTGTGGGGCGGGAGCATACTTTTTTCACCCCGCTACCTGAAAGGAGAATCATACATGGCAAAGCAGAAGCCCCGCACCCTGTCCGGGTTTATGGAGCTGCTCCCCCCCAAACAGGCCCAGTTTGACCGCATGGTGGAGCTGCTCCGGCAATCCTACTCCCGCTACGGCTTCACCCCCCTGGATACCCCCGTCATCGAGGCCAGCGAGGTGCTGCTGGCCAAGGCCGGCGGCGAGACGGAAAAGCAGATTTACCGCTTCTCCAAGGGGGACAGCGACCTGTCCCTGCGCTTTGACCTCACCGTCCCCCTGGCCAAGTACGTGGCCCTCCACTACGCCGAGCTGTCCTTCCCCTTCCGCCGGTTCCAGATCGGCAAGGTCTACCGGGGGGAACGGGCCCAGCGGGGCCGGTTCCGGGAGTTCTATCAGGCGGATATCGACGTGATCGGCGACGGCAGGCTGGACATTGTCAACGAGGCGGAGATCCCCGCCATCATCTGCCAGACCTTCACCGCCCTGGGGCTGAAGCAGTTCCAGATCCGGGTGAATAATCGGAAGGTGCTGGGCGGATTTTACGCCATGCTGGGCCTCACCGAAAAGTCCGGGGACGTGATGCGCACCGTGGACAAGCTGCCCAAGATCGGCCCGGACAAGGTGCGGGACATGCTCCTTGGGGAGGGGATTTCCCTCACCGGGGAGCAGGCGGACGAGATTTTGAAGTTCATCTCTATTACGGGCAGTAATAATGAAGTCCTAAATTCCCTGGAGGCGTACCGGGGACGGCATGAGCTGTTCGACCAGGGACTGGACGAGCTGGCCACAGTGGTGAAGTACCTGGGGGCCTTCGGGGTGCCCCAGGAGAAATTCGCGGTGGACCTGACCATCGCCCGGGGGCTGGACTACTACACCGGCACCGTGTACGAAACCTTCATGACCCAGCACCCGGAGATCGGCTCTATCTGCTCCGGGGGACGGTATGACAACTTGGCGGAATATTACACGGATAAACAACTTCCCGGCGTCGGCATCTCCATCGGCCTCACCCGGCTGTTCTACGTGCTGGAGGAGCAGGGCTATCTCAACAACCAACTCAACACCGCCCCCGCCGATGTGCTGGTGCTGCCCATGACGGACGACCTCTCCCCCGCCATCGCCTTCGCCACCCAGCTGCGCGGGCTGGGGGTCCGGGCCCAGCTGTACACCGAGCAGAAGAAGTTCAAGCAGAAGATGGGCTACGCCGACAAGCTGGGCATCCCCTTTGCCGCCTTTTTGGGGGAAGATGAGATTGCCCAGGGCAAGGTGTCCCTGAAGGACATGGCCTCCGGCGAACAGCGCCTGCTGGACGCGGACGAGGCCGCCCAGGCCGTGCTGGCGGCGCTGGAGGCGGGGCGCAGCGCGCCGCCGGTCCGGGAAAAAGAGGACGGATAAACTACAATAAGCTGTTTTTTATCTTTAGAACCTGCATTCACAACCTCAATTCACCGTCTGGGCGGGTGTTTTCCCGGCATGCGGCGTTAAATTTTCTTGAAATAAACCCAATTATTCCTGCGAAAATTTGTCTTGCCTGTCGGGAAAATCCCTCGGCCAACCGGCGGTTTCGGCTGTGAATACAGGTTCTTATATTACGAATTGGAGTTGATTATCATGGTTCAATCGCGCACCCACACCTGCAATGACCTGCGGATGGAGCATGTGGGACAGCATGTGAAAATTGCCGGCTGGATGGAGAACGTCCGGGAGGTGGGGCAGAACCTGGCCTTCCTGGTGCTCCGGGACTTCTACGGCACCACCCAGGTGGTCATCGAGACGGAGGAGATGATGGGCACCGTCAAAGGGCTCAACAAGGAATCCACCCTCTCCATAGAGGGCGTGGTCCGGGAGCGGGACAGCAAAAACCCCCACTTGCCCACCGGCGACATTGAGGTGGTCCCCTCCAAAATCCAGGTGCTGGGCCGGTGCCGCCACAATGAGCTGCCCTTCCCCATCAACCGCTCCCGGGAGGCGGACGAGACCCAGCGGCTGAAATACCGCTACCTGGACCTGCGTAACCCGGAGGTGAAAAATAACATCATCCTGCGCTGCAACGTGGTGGCCGCCCTGCGCGCCGCCATGACCGGCGAGGGCTTTTTGGAGATCACCACCCCCATCCTCACCGCCTCCTCCCCCGAGGGGGCCCGGGATTACCTGGTGCCCTCCCGCAAGCACCCGGGCAAGTTCTACGCCCTGCCCCAGGCCCCCCAGCAGTTCAAGCAGCTGCTGATGGCCTCCGGCTTCGACAGGTATTTCCAGATCGCCCCCTGCTTCCGGGACGAGGACGCCCGGGGCGACCGCTCCCCCGGCGAGTTCTACCAGCTGGACATGGAGATGGCCTTCGCTACCCAGGAGGACGTGTTCGCCGTGCTGGAGCGGGTGCTCCCCCCCATCTTTGCCAAGTACGGCAAGTACCACACCGCATCCCAGGCCCCCTTTACCCGCATTCCCTACTTGGAGGCCATGGACAAGTACGGCTCCGACAAGCCCGACCTGCGCATCGACCTGACCCTCACCGACGCCACCGATCTGCTGGCCGGGTGCGGCTTCCCGCCCTTTGAGCACCAGACGGTGAAGGCCATCGTGGTCACCGGTTTCCAGGGCACCCGCAAGCAGATCGACGGGATTTGCAATGAGGTGGAGGTGCAGTCCGGCGAAAAGGCGTACTGGTTCCGCTATGACGAGAACCGGGAGATCGTGGGCGGCATCGCCAAGTTTGTCCAGCCCATCAAGGAGCAGGCGGTGGAGGCCCTGGGCCTCACCCCCGGCTGCTTCGTGGGGCTGACGGCGGGGCCGCTGCTTAACGCGCAAAAGACGGCGGGCGTGCTGCGCAACAAGCTGGGGGCCTTCTGCCCCAACCACATGGACGTGGAGCGGTACGAGTTCTGCTGGATTGTGGACTTCCCCATGTACGAGATCGGGGAGGAATCCGGGGAGCTGGAGTTCTGCCACAACCCCTTCTCCATGCCCTCCGGCGGGCTGGACACCATCGAGAAGGCCATCAAGGGCGAGATCGACCCGCTGAGCATCACCGCCGACCAATACGACCTGGTGTGCAACGGGGTGGAGCTGTCCTCCGGCGCGGTGCGGAACCACGACCCGGAGATCATGGTGAAGGCGTTCTGGATGGTGGGCCTGGGCGAGGACGACGTGAAGGCCAAGTTCCCCGCCATGTACCACGCCTTCACCTACGGCGCGCCCCCCCACGCGGGCATCGCCCCGGGGGTGGACCGCATGGTGATGCTGCTGGCCGGGGAGGACTCCATCCGGGAGATCATCCCCTTCCCCATGAACAAGAACGCCCAGGACGTGATGATGGGCGCGCCATCCTTTGTGGAGCAAAAGCAATTGGACGAACTGAACATCGTCTGCACCGCGAAAGAGGAAAACTGACCAAGCGCCCATCATCCGGGCCCCCGCAAAGCCGTACTCCAGGCTTTGTGGGGAGAGGAGCCGCAGCATAATGAGCGAGCTTTCGCCGCAGGCGAAAACGAGGGATATGGTGCTTGCGGCGACGAGGGCGCACCCTCCACAGTGGATCAAAAGCAGCTGGACGAGCTGAACATCGTCTGCACCAAAAAAGAAGAGGAATGACAAAAGCCCCCTCCCAATTGGGAGGGGCTGCTTCTCACCGCTCGGCGGCATCCATCACATGCTTCAAATCAGAGTCCATAGCCGCCTTCCAGCCGGCAGCAAAGGCGGTACTGACCAACTCGAATACCATCCCGGTGGCCCGCTCATACTGGGCATCATCCAAAAAATTGGAAAAAGCTTGGTCAAATTCTAGCTCATTCATAGTATCACCCTGTCATATCTTATATTATCTAATATGAGTTGTCAATATTATATTGACCGAAATGCTATTATTTGAACAGGTGATGTTATGAAGCCATTGAAAGTCAGAATCAGTATTACGCTTGACGACCCTATCTATCAAAAGATCAAGGGGCTGGCCGAGTATGACGACCGGTCGGTTTCCAGCTATATCAACCTCGCCTTGCGGGACCATCTGGAGCAGCTGGAACGGGAGGAGGCGGAGTAAAAAGCGCGCCGGAGGCACTGCCTCCGGCGCGTTTCATTACTCGCGGCGCTCTGGGTCAAGGGGCCTGGCACTTCAGCCTCTGCCACTCCCCCACCGCCAGCTCGTCGCAGCGGTTGTTATACGGATTGTCGGCGTGCCCCTTGTTCTCCCCACGGGCTTTGCCCGCGGGGGCCCCTTTTGATTTTCCACATGGGGGCGAAATGAATTCGCCCCCATGACAAGGTTTTGCTGCGCAAAACGCTTGTACGCCGCACTCGCGGCGCTCTGGGTCAAGGGGCCCGGCACTTCAGCCTCTGCCACTCCCCCACCGCCAGCTCGTCGCAGCGGTTGTTGTACGGATTGTCGGCGTGCCCCTTGACCCAGTGGAGCTTGACGGTGTGGGTGTCGCACAGCTCCAGCAGCCGCCCCCACAGATCGGGGTTGAGGGCAGGTTTTTTGTCGGCCTTCACCCAGCCCCTGGCCCGCCAGCCCCTGGCCCAGCCCTTCTCCAGGGCGTCGATGACGTACTTGGAATCGGAGTAAAGCTCCACCACGCAGGGCTCCTTCAGCGCCTCCAGCCCCCGGATCACGGCGGTGAGCTCCATGCGGTTGTTGGTGGTGCTTTTTTCGCCGCCGCTCAGTTCCTTTTTGTGCCCCCCAAAGATCAGGATAGCCCCCCAGCCCCCAGGGCCGGGATTGCCGGAACACGCGCCGTCGGTGTATAAGGTTACGGTTTTCATCACTTATGCGTTCCTTTTTTCAAAATGAGCCGGATCAGGGACAGGAGGCCCAGCGCCATGACCATGAACGCAATTCCGCCCAGCGCCGACAGGACAAATACTTTTCTGCCTCTCCGCTCCGCAATGGGGGGACGCTGGAACCTATTCCAGTCCATGCCCATGGCCGTCCATCACTCCTGCGCCGGCAGGTCCTCTTCAGGAACTTCCACAGGGGCGGCAGACTCCTGATCCTGCGCCGCCGTGTCCTCCTCCGGCTCCTTCTCCGCCAGGGACAGGGCGATCACCCGGTCGCCCTCATCCTTGAAGCGCATGACGATGACGCCCTGGCTGGCCCGGCCCACGCTGCGGATGGCGTCCACATCGGTGCGGATGATGGTGCCCGACTGGGTGACCAGCAGCAGATCCTCGCTGCCGTCCACCACCTTCACCCCCACCACGGCCCCGGTCTTGTCGGTTAGGCCATAGTTCTTCACACCGTAGGCGCCCCGGGCGGTAACACGGTAGTCCTCCACCGGGGAGCGCTTGCCATAGCCGTTCTCCGTGATGGTGAGCACCGCCTTGCCCGGCTTGGCCCGGGCGGCGGCCACCACATAATCGCCGTCCCGCAGCCTGATGCCCCGTACGCCCATGGAGGTGCGTCCCGTGGTGCGCACCTCGCCCTCCGGGAAGCAGACGGCCATGCCGCCGTGGGTGGCGATGAGGAGGTTCTGCTCCCCGTCGGTCTCTCGGACCTCAATGAGCTCGTCCCCCTCCTCCAGGGTGATCACCCGCAGGCCGTTGCTGCGCAGGTTGCGCAGCGCCGCCGCGTCCAGCCGCTTGACCGTGCCCTTCCGGGTGAACATGGTGAGGTAGCGGGGGTTCTCCCCCTCGGAGATATCCCGGGTGTGGATCATCACCGCCACCCTCTCCCCCGGCTCCACCTGGAGGACGTTGACGATGCTGGTTCCCTTGGCCGTCCTGCCCGCCTCGGGGATCTGGTAGCCCTTCTTGCGGAACACCCGCCCCTTGTCGGTGAAGAACAGGATATGGTCGTGGGTGGAGGCGGTGAACACGGTGTTCACATAGTCCTCCTCCCGGGTGGCCATCCCCTTGCGGCCCATGCCACCCTTGCTCTGGGCGGCGTACTCGCTGGCCGAGGTGCGCTTGATGTAGCCGTTGGCCGTCATGGTGAAGACGGACTGCTCCTCCTCGATCAGGTCCTCAATGTCGATGTCGTTTTCCGCAAAGCCGATCTCGGTTTTGCGCTCGTCGCCGTACTTGTCCCGGATCTCGGTGAGCTCGTCCTTCAGCACGCCCCGCAGCTTGCCCGCGTCGGACAGCAGGCTCTGGAAGTAGGCGATGCGCTCCTCCAGCTCCCGATACTCCGCCTCCAGCTTCTCCCGGTTGAGGCCCTGCAGGGCGATCAGGCGCATATCGCAGATGGCCTGGGCCTGCACGTCGTCCAGCCCGAAGCGCTCCATCAGGCGCTCCTTGGCGTTGTCGTAGCTGCTGCGGATGATGCGGATGACCTCGTCGATGTTGTCCTGGGCGATGAGCAGGCCCTCCAGCAGGTGGGCGCGCTCCTGGGCCTTTTTCAGGTCGAAGCGGGTGCGCCGGGTCAAAACCTCCTCCTGGAAGGCGATATACTCGTCCAGGATCTGCCGCAGGGTGAGAATGCGCGGCTGCATCTGGTTGTCCACCAGGGCCAGCAGGATCACGCCGAAGGTGACCTGCATCTGGGTCTGGCTGAACAGCCGGTTCAAGGTGACCTGGGGGTTTGCGTCCTTTTTGAGCTCGATGACGATGCGCATACCCTTCTTGCCGTCGGACTCGTCCCGCAGGCCGGACACGCCCTCCAAGCGCTTGTCCTTCACTTGGTCGGCAATGTTCTCCACCAGGCGGGACTTATTCACCTGGTAGGGCAGCTCGGTGACGATGATGCGGGTGCGGCCCTGGCCGAACTCCTCCATCTCGGTGCGGGCCCGGACCTGGATGCGCCCCCGCCCCGTGGCGTAGGCCGCCCGGATGCCCGACCGGCCCAGGATGATGCCCCGGGTGGGGAAGTCGGGGCCCTTGATGTGCTCCATCAGGTCGTCCAGGGTGGCATTTTCGTTGTCCAGCACGCAGATCACCGCGTCAATGACCTCCCGCAGGTTGTGGGGCGGGATGTTGGTGGTCATGCCCACGGCGATGCCGCTGGAGCCGTTCACCAGCAGGTTTGGGAAGCGGGAGGGCAGCACCCGGGGCTCCTGGGTGGACTCGTCAAAGTTGGGGTCCCAGTCCACGGTGTCCTTGTCGATATCCCGGAGCATCTCGTTGGCCAGCTTGGACATGCGGGCCTCGGTATAACGGTAGGCCGCCGGGGGGTCGCCGTCCACGCTGCCGAAGTTTCCGTGGCCGTCCACCAGCATATAGCGCATGGAAAAGTCCTGGGCCAGCCGGACCAGGGCGTCATACACCGACTGATCCCCGTGGGGATGGTACTTGCCCAGCACCTCGCCCACGCAGGTGGCCGACTTCTTAAAGGGCTTGTCCGTGGTGAGCCCCGTGTCGTACATTGAGTACAGGATGCGGCGGTGGACAGGCTTCAGCCCGTCCCGCACATCGGGCAGGGCCCGGCCCTTGATGACGGACATGGCGTACTCGATATACGCCTCCTCCATCTCGTGCTCCAGGTTGATATTTACAATTTTCTGATTGGGAAAGCTGATATCCCGGGTCATATAATCGTCGTTTTTAGCCATTTAATAGGAATCCTCCTGTCACGCTGCGCCTGTTCGCAACGCGGTTCTAAGCCCTCCGACTATGCAAATTGTCCTACTCCGCCTTTGGCGGATTTGGCCATTTTGCTCCGCTTCGGCCTTAGACCGCTGCTCACGACGGCTCCGCGCTTCTTCGCTGTCACGCTGCACCTGTTCGCGGCGCGGCCCTTAATAATCGAGATTGACCGCCTTCAGCGCGTTTTGCTCGATATACTCCCGCCGCGGCTCCACCTTCTCCCCCATGAGCAGGTTGAAGATGGCGTCCGCCTTGACCGCGTCCTCCATGGTGATCCGCTTGAGGGTGCGCCGCTCCGGGTCCATGGTGGTCTCCCACAGCTCCTCATAGTCCATCTCGCCCAGGCCCTTGAAGCGGCTGATATCCACCTTCACGTTCGGGTTGCCGCCGCGCATCTCGGCGGAGATGGCGTCCCGTTCCTCGACGGAGAAGGCCACCCGGGTGGTCTTGCCCCGCACCAGCTTGAACAGGGGGGGCACCGCCGCGTAGACGTAGCCGCGCTCGATGAGCGGGCGCATAAAGCGGAAGAAAAAGGTGAGCAGCAGGGTGCGGATGTGGGAGCCGTCCACATCGGCGTCCGCCATGATGATGACCTTGTGGTAGCGCAGCTTGGACTCGTCAAAATCCTCCCCCAGGCCGGCGCCCAGGGCGGTGATCACCGGCTGGAGCTTGTCGTTGCCGTAGATCTTGTCCGCCCGGGCCTTCTCCACATTGAGCATCTTACCCCAGAGCGGCAGAATGGCCTGGAAACGGGAGTCCCTCCCCTGCTTGGCGGAGCCCCCTGCGGAGTCGCCCTCCACGATATAAATTTCCGTCAGCGCCGGGTCGCGCTCATTGCAGTCGGACAGCTTGCCGGGGAGGGTGGAGCCCTCCAGGGCGTTCTTTCGGCGGATGCTCTCCCGGGCCTTGCGGGCGGCCTCCCGGGCCCGGTTGGCCATCAGCGCCTTTTCCAGAATGGACTTTCCCACGCCGGGGTTCTCGTCCAGGAACTGCTCCAGCTTGTCGCTCACAACCGCGTTCACCAGGGTGCGCATCTCGCTGTTGCCCAGCTTGGCCTTAGTCTGGCCCTCGAACTGGGCCTCGGTGAGCTTGACGGAGATCACGCAGGTCAGGCCCTCCCGGCAGTCGTCGCCGGACACCTTCTCCTCCCCCTTGAATATGCCCGCCTTCTTGCCGTAGGCGTTGAGCACATTGGTGAGCGCCCGCTTCAACCCCTCCTCGTGCATACCGCCCTCGGGGGTGTGGACGTTGTTGGCGAAGGACACGATGATCTCATTAAAGCTGTCCTCGCTGTACTGCATGGCGATCTCCGCCATGGAATCGTCCTTGGCGCCCGCCATGTAGATCACGCTGTCGTGGAGGGGCGTCTTATTCTTGTTGATGAAGGTGACAAACTCCCGGATGCCCCCCTCGTAGTGCATGAACTCCTCCGCCTCCCGGCCCGGGCGGCGGTCGGCCATCAGGATGCGCACCCCGGCGTTCAAAAACGCCTGCTCCCGCATCCGGCGGTGGAGGGTCTCATAGTCGTAGACGGTGGTTTCAAACATCTCCGGGTCCGGCTTGAACAGCACCTCCGTACCCGTCTTGTCGGTGGTCCCCACGACGGTCATTTCCTGGGTGATATTCCCCCGGGAGAACTTCACCTCATAGATCTGCCCGTTCTTATATACCCGAACCTCCATCCACTGGCTCAGGGCGTTGACCACGCTGCCGCCGACGCCGTGGAGGCCGCCGGACACCTTATATCCGCCGCCGCCGAACTTGCCGCCGGCGTGCAGGACGGTATACACCACCTCCAGGGCGGGCTTCCCCGTCTGGGCCTGTATATCCACCGGGACGCCCCGGCCGTTGTCCGTAACCCGGATGGCGTCGTCCTCCAAAATCTCCACGGTGATGTGGTCGCAGTAGCCCGCCAGGGCCTCGTCGATGGCGTTGTCCACAATCTCGTACACCAGATGGTGCAGGCCCGAGGCCGACGTGGAGCCGATATACATGCCCGGGCGCTTACGCACGGCTTCCAGCCCCTCCAGCACCTGGATCTCCGACGCGCCGTACTCGTGGGCGGTCTGGGTTGTGTTCATCTCATTCAATTCGCTGCGTTCTTCTGCCATGATGTTCCTCCGCTACGTTCTTCAAATTTAGAATCTGCATTCACAGCCGAAACCGCCGGATGGCCGAGGGATTTTCCCGACAGGCAAGGCAAATTTTCGCAGGAATACTTGGGTTTATTCCAAGAAAATTTAATGCCGCATGCCGGGAAAACACCCGGCCAGACGGGGAATTAAGGTTGTGAATACAGGTTCTTAGTCAATCCCGCACCCGTCGTCCCCGTCCAGACCGTCCCCGTCCAGCAGTTCGGTGGCCCGCATCCGGCGGCGGTCCTTGGCCTCCTCCACGTTCTGGTGGATGAGTTCCTTGACCTCCCGGGGGTTTTTCACGTTTTTCAGGTCCAGGTGGGGGATGCTCTTGTCCGAGGAGTGGACGCATACCGTCCCCACCCCGAAGAGCCGCTGGCCCAGGGTCATGGTGAGCTCCAGGTCCTGGACCCGGTAGAGCAGCACCTCGTCGGATTTCAGGTTCAAAAAGCCCTTTTCACAAAACAGCCGGTCCTCGCTGAGGGCGTACCGGGTAAAGGAAAGGGGCATCCCTAAGCGGCGCTTGCGGTCCTTCCACAGATATTCGATGGATTCCATGCTTTATCCTCCTAAATTATCTATTCAAAGCCGTTTCGTCCCGCCCGGGCGGCCAGCGCCGCCGGGGAGAGGGGCGTCAGGTAGACCACAGGCCCCCCGTCCCGCCCCTCCGCCAGCACAAAGGAGCAGGGCAGGTCGTCCCCCAGGGCGGCCACCCGCCCCTCACGCTCCGCCCGCTCCAGGAAGCGGCGGGTGCGGAAGGACCAGGTGGTGTTGTCCAGATCAAAAATGCCGATCATGTCCCGGTCCCGGACCATGACGCCTTGGCCTAAATGCAGATACATTGCTTCCCCTCCACGGGACGGGGCCCGCACAGGGACCGCCGCCGGCTATGCCTCGTATAACACGCCGTCCCTGACGTGAAAGGCCCGGCCCTCCCGCAGGCGGGCCAGCTTCTCCTCCTCGCAGCAGGTGATGAACACCTGCCCCGAGGTGATGCGGTTGAGGACGAATTCCTGCCGCCGCAGATCCAGCTCGCTGAGCACGTCGTCCAGCAGCAGCACCGGCCACTCCCCCGTCTCTTGGCGGAAAATGTCCCGGGCCGCCAGCTTCAGAGCCAGCGCCGCCGTCCGGGTCTGGCCCTGGGAGGCGTACGCCTTGGCGCATTCCCCGTTGATCTCCACCGCCAGCTCGTCCTTATGGGGGCCGGACAGGCAGCTTTTCGCCCGAAGCTCCGCCTCCCGGTGGGCCTCCTGATGGGCCAGCAGCTGGGGCAGCAGCTCCCGGGGCGGGGCCTCCGGGTCAGTGACGGCGGACACCGTATCATAGCGCAGCCCCAGCCTCTCCCGCCCCCCGGAGCAGTCGGCGTGGATGGGGGGGGCGGCCTCCGACAGCCGCTTGACAAAGTGGGCCCGGTAGTGGACGATCACCGCCCCGCACTGGGCCATGCGCAGGGAAAAATCATCCAGCGCGTCCAGCAGGGAGGGGTGCTGCTCCCCGTCCTTCAAAATCCGGGTCTTGTGCTGGTAGAGGCGCTTGTATTCCGCCAGCGCCCGGGCGTACCGGGGCCGCAGCTGGCAGATGCAGCCGTCCAAAAACCGCCGCCGGGCCTCCGCCCCCTCCCGGATCAGGTACAGGTCCTCGGGACAAAACAAAACCGTATTGAGAATGCCGGACAGCTCCCCCGCCGTTTTCAGCCCCACCCCGTTGGAGCGCAGCCTGCGCCGCGTCCCCCGGTGCAGATCCGCCTCAAGCACCATTTTCCTCCCCCGGCTGGTGAGCTCCGCCTTAATAAAGGCGCTGTCCACCCCATGCCGGATCAGCTCCCGGTCATACCGGGCCCGGTGGGAGGAGGCGGACGAGAGATAGGCCACCGCCTCCAGCAAATTGGTCTTGCCCTGGGCGTTCTCCCCCGCAATGACGTTGACGCCGGGGTGGAACCGGGCCTCCCCGTGGACGTAATTGCGGAAGAAGTCCAGGGAGATCTGGTCGACGGTCATTCCACCACCAGCGCCAGGCCGGGCAGCTCCGCCCGGTCGCCGGGGCGCAGCTTTCTGCCCCGCATGGTGCAGGTCTCCCCGTTGACCTTTACCTCCCCCTGCTGCACGGCCAGCTTGGCCTCGCCGCCGGTGTCCACCGCCCCGGCGAATTTCAGCAACGCGTCCAGCCGGATAAATTCCGTCTCGATTTTAATACGCTTTTCCATAACAGCCACCCCGGCTACCTTATTCCGCCGCCCGCAGCCGCACCGGCAGGACCATATACAGGAAGTTGTCCGGCTCCCCTTCCCTGGGCAGAATCAGGCAGGGGGAGGTGGCGGTATTCAACTCCAGCCGCACCCGGGAGGCGGGGGCGGCCTTCACCGCCTCCATGAGGAAACGGTTATTGAAGCCGATCTCCAGCCCCTTTCCGTCGCCGGAGATGGGGCAGACATCAAAGGCGAAGCCCATGGCGGTTTTGGAGGTGATGGACAGCGCCCCGTCCTCAAACCTGCAGCGCAGGGGGCTTTTCAGCTTCTCGTTGATGATGAGGGAGGCCCGGTCAATGGACCGCTGGAGGTCGGCGGCCTCCGCCTCCAGCACGATGGAATTGCTCTGGGGAATGGTCTGGCGGTAGTTGAGGAACTCCCCCTCCAGCCGCCGGGCCACCAGAAGGGTGCCCCCGGTCTCAAAGGTGACGTGCCGGTCCCCCTGGACAATGGACACCGGCTCGTCGCTGTCGGCGCAGATCTTTTCCACCTCCCGGAGGGCCGCGCCGGGCACCACAAAGGACATGCGCCCCTCCCCGTCCTGCTCCAGCAGCTTTTCCCGCCGCAGGGCCAGGCGGTAGCCGTCCACCGCCACCATGGTGAGCTCCCCCCTCTCCGCCTCAAAGAGCACGCCGGTATGAATGGGGCGGCTCTCGTTGTCGCTGACGGCAAAGGCGGTCTGCCCGATCATGGCGCGCAGGGCGCCCTGGGCCATTTTAAGCCCCCGGCCCTCGTCCACCTGGGGCAGCTCGGGGAAGTCCTCGTCGCTGCTGCCCATAATGTCAAAGGAGGTGGGGCCGCATTGGATGTGGACGGCGCAGCCCTGGGCGGAGATGGAAACCATGTCGTCCGGCATCCGGCGCAGTATTTCCCCCAGCAGCCGGGCGGAGAGCACAATGGCGCCGCCCTCCGGCACGCCGGCGGGGACGCAGGTGATAATGCCGGTCTCCAGATTGTAACCGCTGACGCTCAGGCTGTCCCCCCCGGCTTCGATCAGCACGCCCTCCAGCGCCTGGATGGGGCTTTTGGGGTTGACCACCCGGCCGGCGGTGGTGACGGCGGCTTGGAGAATGGCCTTTTCACAGGAGAATTTCATAGTCTGGTTCCTTTCTCCCTCCTCCGCAAGGAGAGGAAGGGTTAAAAATTCGTAGTAGTCCGTAGGGGGTGTGGAACATGTGGAAAACTGGAAAAGCGGTGCGGGGGCAGCGCTTTTGCCGTCCACAGCCCGTCCACAAAACCTGCACATGCCTTGTGGGCTTTGAGGGGCCCGTTTTTTCTTCCACAGGCATCCACACCACAGTCCGCAGGATTGTGGAAGTTCAGCCCGTTAAAAATCACGCCTGCCGCGGCGCAGAAACGGAAGCGGGGACGGTGCTCCATCAATAGGCCGAGTTGACCGCGTTGGTGATGTCCCGAATGATCTCCATCAGCTCCGGCTGGGTCTTCATCATCTTCTCCACCCGGTTGATGGAGTTGAGCACGGTGGAGTGGTGGCGCCCGCCGAACAGCTGGCCAATCTCCGCCAGGGAGAGCTGGGTCATCTCCCGGATGATGTACATGGATACGTTGCGGGCGGTGCTGATCTCCTTGTTCTGGCTCTGGCCGGTGATGGCGGCGGTGTCCAGCTCGTAGAACCGGGCCACCTCCTGGATGATGGTGTCGGCGGAGGGCAGGAAGTTCTCCTTGGCCCGCAGGATGTCCCGCACCGCCCGGATGGTGGTGTCCACGTCCACCTGGGCGCCCATCAGCTCCTGGAAGGCCATAATCTTGTTAACCACGCCCTCGATCTGCCGCACGTTGGAGGTGATATTGTCCGCCACGTAGGAGAGCACCGGCTTGGGGAGGGAGATCCCCCGCTCCGCCGCCTTGTTTTTCAGCAGGGCCTCCCGCATCTCGTAGTCCGGGGGCTGTATATCGGCGGTCAGGCCCTGCTCAAAGCGGGTTTTGAGCCGCTGCTCCAGCCGGAGCATTTCCTGGGGCGGGCGGTCGGAGGTAAAGACGATTTGCTTTTTCTGCTCGTACAGGGTATTGAACGTGTGGAACAGCTCCTCCTCGCTGGAGTCCTTTCCGGCGATAAACTGTACGTCGTCCATGAGGAACAGGTCCACCTGGCGGTATTTGTCCCGGAAGTTCTGCATGTCGATGCCCCGGCGCAGGTTGCCGATCAGCTCGTTGACAAAGTCCTCGCTCTGCACGTACATGATACGGCAGCCGGGGTGGTTTTGCCGCGTCCGGCCGGCGATGGCATGGAGGAGATGGGTTTTTCCCAGGCCGGACTGGCCGTGGATAAACAAGGGGTTATACTTTGTCCCCGGCTCGTCCGAGATCTTGACGGCGGCGGTATAGGCAAATTCGTTGGTGGAGCCCACCACAAAGCGCTCAAAGGTATATTTGTTCACATCGCCCCCCGCGGGGAAGGGCTCCGCGGCCTGGCGGGCATAGGCGTCCCTCTCCTCCGGCAGCAGAAGGGCCACGTCCACGTCAAAGGAGAACAGCTCCTTCAGCGCCTGCTCCACCACGGCCTGGAACCGGGTGCGGATGATGTTCCGCTTGAAGTCGGTGGGGACGCACAGCACCAGCCGGGTGTCCTCCAGGGCGACCGCCTCCACGTCGCCAAACCAGGTTTCGATGGATACGGCGGTCATGCCGGCCTCCATCAGGCTTTTTACTTTTTCCCATACGTCGCCAGCCGATCTCATGGGCGGAAGCCTCCTAAACAGAAATATCGCAACTTAAAGATTATACCAAAAAAGGGGGAGACCGGCAAGGGTTTTTGCGGAATTCTTTTTTATAATGTGAGAAAAGCGGGCGGACGGCGGGGGAATACAATATGTTGTGCCCCCCGGAGGAAAAAAGAATATTGCCGATTTATTGTTGACAGGCGGAAAAAATCAAGGTATAATCAGCAGAAGCGTGATTTGCGCACAGCAAATGCCAACCGCGCCCCGCCGGGGCGTTGTGGAGCGCTCCTCTTCACGGGGGCGCGTGAAACTGTACAGGAGGTGTTCCCGCATGGTTCGTACCTATCAGCCCAAGAAGCGCCAGCGTTCCAAGGTCCACGGCTTCCGCAAGCGCATGGCCACCGCCAACGGCCGCAAGGTTCTGGCCCGCCGCCGCGCCAAGGGCCGCGCCCGCCTGAGCTACTGATGGCGCACACATCGGGATAACGATACGACTCGGGGCGCGGGAATTTTCCCTCGCCCCTGTGTCCGTTTGCCCGAAGATCCCCTTTGCAACGGGAGGTAACATGAAGAAGACCGTATCCCTCAAGGAAAACCACCTGTTCCGCCGGGCCTACAACCGGGGGAAGTCCGCCGCCGACGGGCGGCTGGTGCTCTACGTCCGGGGCAATGGGCAAAAGGGCAACCGGCTGGGCTTCACCGTGTCCACCAAGGTGGGACATGCCGTGGTGCGCAACCGGGTCCGCCGCCGCCTGCGGGAGATCTACCGCCTCCACGAGGGTCAGGTGCTGGGCGGCCGGGACGTGGTGGTGGTGGCCCGGACCCGGGCGGCATCCAGTGATTACCACCAGCTTGAAAAGTCCTTTTTAAAGCTGGCGGACAGGCTGGAGCTGCTGAAAAAGGAAGGAAAAGCGTGAAAAAGCTGCTGCTGGCCCTCATCCGCCGGTACCGGCGGGACATCTCCCCCTATACCCCGCCCAGCTGCCGGTTCGTCCCCACCTGTTCCGCCTACGCCCTGGAGGCGGTGGAGGTCCACGGGGCGGTGAAGGGCGGGCTGCTGGCCCTGTGGCGGATTGCCCGCTGCCACCCCTTCCACCGGGAGAAAAACTTCATCTATGACCCCGTACCCCCCAGGAAAGACAAACGAAACAAACAAGTTTAGGAGGCCAAGCATGGATATTTGGCAAATCCTCATGACCCCGTTCAGCCTGCTGCTGGAGCTGTTCTGCCAGGTGTTTGACAGCTACGGCATCGCCCTGCTGCTGTTCACCGTGGTGGTCAAGATCATCCTCTTCCCCTTGCAGCTCAAGGGGAAAAAGAGCACGATTAAGATGAATGTGGTGAACGCCCAGATTCAGGAGATCCAGAAGCGCTGCGGCAACGACAGGGAAAAGTATAACCAGGAAGTCCAGAAGTTCTACACAGAGAACAACGTCAACCCCATGGGGGGCTGCGGCTGGCTGATGATCCCCATGCTTATTCTGTGGCCGCTGTACGCCATCATCCGCCGCCCGCTGAAGTACCTGATGAGCCTCACCGATCAGGCCACCACCGCCGTGGGACAGGCCCTGGGCTGGGCCGACTTCGCCCCTGTGGGCTACAATGAGCTGACCTTGGGCGCCATGATGAACGCCGGGAATCTGGAGACGGCCAAGACCGCCGCTGCGGCCGCCGGCGTATCCGCCGCCGGCATGTTCGTCATCAATTTCGACTTCTTCGGCATTGACCTGTCTAAGATCCCCCAGCTGAAGTTCTGGGAGGGCGGGCTGTCCTGGGGATCCGTTGGGCTGTTCCTGCTGCCCGTTATCTCCGCCGCGCTGTCCCTGGTGTCCATGATCGTCACCCAAAAGACCAACCAGATGAACAAGGACCAGGCCGCCCCTAAGATGAACCTGTCCCTGCTCCTGCTGGGGCCCGGCATGTCGTTGTTTATCGGCTTCGGCATGCCCGCCGGAATGTGCGTGTACTGGATCGCCAACTCCCTGCTGATGATGGTGCAGGAGGTGATCTGCGGCGCCATGCTCCGCAAGGACTACGAGGCCGCCCAGAAGGAGATGGAAATCCAGGCTGCCAAGGCCAAGGAGGCCGAGAAGGAGCGCCGCCGCATCGCCGCGGAGAAGAAGGCCGCCGCCATCGCCGCAGGCAAGGACCCCAAGAAGGCCCACCAGAAGAAGGCCAAGGAGCCGGGGATGGACCTCAGCGCCAGCCGGGAGGGCCTGCGGGCCTATGCCCGGGGCCGGGCCTACGACCCCAACCGCTATCCCGTCACCCCCTACTATGATCCCAACGGCCCGGCCAAGCCCGCCCAGGAGGAGCCGGAGGAGCCCGCCCCGGAGAAGGCCGAGGACGAGGTGAAGATCGTCTCTTTGGGGGAGAAGGTCCCCATCGAGGCTGTGCCGTCCGCCGGCCAATCCACCGAGGAGAAGCCCGCCGGCGACAGCGGGGACTACGAGGAGCCCTATGCCGGGGACGACGGGGAAAATTGACGCAGCACAGAGGAATTCATTCAACACTTGACAAAAGGAGTGCAGTTTCGTGCTGAAGTATATGGAATTCACCGCCAAGACCGAGGACGAGGCCATTGCCAAGGGCCTGGCCTATTTGGGCCTGGACCGGGACGACGTGTCCGTGGAGATCCTGGAGCGGGGCAAGACCGGCTTTCTGGGCATCGGTTCCGTGCCCGCCAAGGTGAAGCTCACCTACGAGGCGCCGGACGAGCCGCCGCCCGCCCCCAAACCCGAAAAGCCCCAGACCCCCAAGGTTTCCCAGCCCGCGCCCAAGCCTCAGCCCAGGCCCCAGCCCGCGCCCCGTGTGGAAAAGCCCGCTCCCGCCGCCCAGCCCGCCCCCGTCCAGCGGGGCGGGGAGGCAGACAGCGATGTGTCCGCCGCCATCGTCAGCTTCCAGACCGGGCTGTTCCAGCACATGGGGGTGGAGGCTGTCCCCGTGGTCACCCGGGAGGGGGATACGTACCAGGTGGTGCTGGAGGGGGAGAATATGGGCGCCCTCATCGGCCACCGGGGGGAGACCCTGGACGCCATCCAGCAGCTCACCGGCTACGCGGTAAACAAGGGCCGCAGCCATCGGGTGCGCATCCACGTGGACGCCGAGGGCTACCGCGCCCGCCGGGAGGAATCCCTCAACCGCCTGGCCCGCAAAACGGCGGGCAAGGTGGTCAAATACCGCCGGAACATCACCCTGGAGGCCATGAACGCCTATGAGCGGCACGTGATCCACACCGCCCTCCAGGACTACCCCGGCGTATCTACCTTCTCCACCGGCACCGAGCCCAACCGCCGCACGGTGGTAGCTTACGATCCGGGGAAGAAATAACACAGAAAAGCACAATTCAGATACATTTAACAGCGGTATAGCCGGCTATGTGGAGAAATCCTCCATAGCCTGGAAGGCAGGCTGCCCAGCGCGGAAGCAAGAGCGCTGGGCAGCCTGCGGCCGTTTATGCGGGCAGGGAAACCGGAAATTGCGCAAATGTAAAGCGGATATGGTTTATAAAAACACGGGGGACTGATACTATGAGGTTCGGAGAAAAGCTATCGCTTCTGCGGAAACGGCGCGGCATGACCCAGCTGGAACTGGCGGAGGAGCTGAACGTATCACGGCAGGCCGTGTCCAGGTGGGAGCAGGGAATCTCAAACCCTTCCACAGAAAACATGGTCAGGATAGGGGAGCTGCTTGATGTGTCTATAGACACGCTGGTGAATGAGAACGCGCAGCTTCAGACCGTGTTGGCCGTGCCGGTGGCCGGGGCAGAAGAAAAGAAAGCGGTTGAAAGGCATGATAAGCGTGGAATTTTAAAAATTGCCGTGACGGTCTTGGCCGTGGTAATTGTGGCGCTCATTGTTTTTATTGGTTTGAGCCGGGAACAATACGTGCCCGCACAGCCGCCGGGCCCCATTGATATGGATGAACTGGAGAAGGATATGATAAACCAGGATAATTCTAAAATAGGCGTTCTGCCGCTGGAGCCGGTAGACTGAAAGGAGTTTTTACAAATGAAGAGAGGACTTGTATTGTTCATGGTGTGCATTGCGGCTATGGGATGGCTTGGAACAACGGCGGATGCAAAGAATCTGTCCGGCGAATCCGCCATACAGATGGAAAACATGCGCCGCGAAATAATTGACGTGTCGCAGGCCGCGCGTTTTGAGGGGAGCCCGCAGCCCCGAATCACGTATTCCATCAGCGATCAGGTTGCGGGTCAGGCGGTTCATATTTCAGATGATAAAATTTCTTTAGCGGCAAGGCAGGTCATCACAATAAATTGTTCCTACTCGCCAGCGTCCGCAAATATGGACTTTGGCGTAATAGCTCCGGATGGTTACTTCTATTTCTTAAATGTGGAAGGGGGCAGTATCAATCAATCAATAAGGGTAAGCCAGAGCGGGAGCTATGCGGTGGCGGTTAGGAATAATTCTTCGTATACGGTTAGCGTAGTAGGATTTGTTACTTATTAGAAAAATTTTTAGGAGGTCAGTTTATGAAGCGATTTTTATAGCAACGATCAAAAATAAAGCCAAGAGTTGACAGCAGTGGTATAACAGAGGCAGGAGATGATGGTATGCTACACAATGAAGCGCGGGAACTACTGGTACGAGGCTATGAAGCAACCCATGATGCCGAGGGGATAGCGAAGGCGTATTCAGTGAGCAAATGGACAGTATACCGGCTGGCCGGACAGAAGCGGAAAACAGGCAGTGTGGCCTTGCGAACCAGCCAGCGAGGCCGGAAGCCGGTCCTGACGGCAGAGGATAAAGAAAATGTCCGTCAGTGCATTGATGAAAAACCGGACATCACAATCGAAGAAATCCGGGAGAAGCTGAGCCTTTCCGCAAGCTATAGTACTGTCGAGCGGGCGATCAATGCAATGGGCTATACTCTGAAAAAGAAATCACTCTATGCAAGTGAGCGTGACCGTATTCGATGTGCAGGAGAAGCGCAGAGAATGGAAAAAGATGATACGACCTGATATGGTGGAACATTTGGTGTTTTTGGACGAGAGCGGCGTCAATACGAACCTGACGCGCCTGTATGGACGGGCACTTTCATCCCA
>CAPOAR010000005.1:0-58465 GCA_948670295.1 uncultured Oscillospiraceae bacterium
GCCTAAACCTGGAATCCTCCTGGGGGACTGGCTGGATCTCTGGTATCAGACCTATAAGAAATCCAATCTTCGGCCCAACACCCAAATGTCTTACGAGCGCCGCATTTACCAGCACATCATTCCGGCACTGGGAAATATGCAGATAGATAAGCTGACCACCAACGACATCCAGCAGTTCTACGCTAAACTCCAGCAGGGCGGCAGACTCCTCCGCACAGAGTTATACGGGGAGGGACTGTCCGACCAGACTGTTCGAGGTGTCCACACCACCCTCCATGCCGCGCTAGACAAAGCCGTCTCTGAAAAGCTCCTATTCCGCAATCCAGCTGATGGCTGCCGCCTTCCCTCCGCCAAAGCCAGAGAGATGCAGGTGCTGACCCCGGAAGAAATCCAGCGGTTGCTAATCCAAGCCAAGGAGGACAACTGCTTTGAGCTTCTCCTGTTGGAGCTCTCCACTGGACTGCGGCGGGGCGAGATATGCGCCCTCCAATGGGATGACATCAACCTCCGCACTGGGGAACTCCGAGTACAGCGACAGGTTCATCGGATAAAGAGCAAGCTGGTGGCCTCTCCACCCAAAACCAAGGCTGGCAACCGCAGCGTAATCCTCCCTGTGCCTGTTCTGGGTGTCCTCAAGGCCTACAAAAAAACCGTGAACTCCCGGTGGATATTTCCTTCCCCGGTCAGTGAGGACTCTCCCAGAGATCCAACTGCAGTTCGCAAAAGATTACAGACTGTTCTGGAACGGGCAGAATGTAAGAAAATCAGATTTCATGACCTCAGACACACATTTTCTACCAGTGCTTTGGAGCATGGGATGGATGTTAAAACCCTGTCTACCATCATCGGCCACGTCTCCAGCAGCACCACACTGAACATCTACGCCCATGTCACTGATGAGATGCGCAGAACAGCGGCAGTAAAAATTGACCAGGGGATCGGCAAAGTGGAGATTCAACCGGAGAATCAGTCAGTCCCACGAAAACCCGCTCCCAGTACATTCCAAGCCCATAAAGGCCAGCGGCGTAAGGCGGGAACCGGATGCGTCACCCAGATCAACGAGAAGCTTTGGGAAGGACGCTACTCTCCTATCTGGCCGGACGGCAAAAAGCACCCCCGGAACATCTACGCTCACAGTGAGGAAGAGTGTGAAAAGTTGCTGGCAAAGATGATAGCAGAAATGAAAACGGAAATCGCCGCTGAAAGGGAGCGTCTGAAAGCAGGCTGACAAAAATCTACGGCTCAACGAGTGGGATATCCCCCCGGTGAGCCGTTTTTCTCTGTCTGTGGCTGGTTGTGTGGTCAAATCCAAATCCAGAAATTCAAACCAGCAGAAAAAGTTCTGAAACATAAGAAAAATCCAGCCTTTCCCGCAGGAAAAGCTGGACTTTCTGGAGCTGCTGGGCGGATTCGAACCGCCGACCTCATCCTTACCAATAAAGCCTTTTACTTGTTGTAGCTTTTCGCGGCGTCCGCAAACCGTTGCAATCACTGGGTTTCTGTTTCGTCACCTTTGTATCTCTCCGCCGCCCGGGGTGACTTTTCGCAGGATTTCACCCCAAATTCACCCCAAGCCCTCGCCCAGCACCGCCGCCCACATGGGGGCGCTTTTTTTATGCCCTGGTAGCCCTGCGAATTTGTGTATCGGTTTTCGATATTCTGTACCAAAATCAAGCAAGGCAGCATGAATGTCGCTATACTGTATCGCAAAGGAGCGTGGCTATGGTTAGGATTTTACTGTCAACCCGACTTGGCGAACGACGGTTGACACAAGCAGACCTTGCCCGGATGACGGGGATACGCCCCAACACAATCAGCGAGCTCTACAATGAGGTTGCTACCCGGATAAGCCTGGATCACATAGACTTGATCTGCGAGGCCCTGGGCTGTGACCTTACTGACCTGATTATGCTGGTGCCGAACAGTGAGCCACGGGTGAAGACTCGAACCGGCGCCCCCCGCTCCAAGGGCAAGGATTGACCTTGCTTCTTGACCCCGGACGTGAAAGCGTCCGGGGATTTTTTATACCCTTTTCAAATTCGTAACCGGTTGCGAATTTCAAGGCTTGGTATCCTCCCCGGCCTCTCCATACTCCTCCATGAATTTCTCCATAGCCGCTAGAAAGATCGCATTCGGTGATGTGCCATTCTTTTTACAGGCGGCCTTAAACTGTTCGGCCCTGTCCCTGCGGACTTTGCAGCCCAATACGGTCATATTGGCGGCATCCCATTTATTGTTTGCCCGGCGCTTTGATTCAGACAATCCCATAAAATCACCTCGCCCTTATTATAGCTCAAATTGCACGGTTTAACAATGTATAATCTCGACAAATACACGGTTTAACTTTTGTTTATTTCGCCACTTGTCTACACTGTTTAACCGTGCTATAATGACACTCGTAAGGCAGGGGCGGCCAACCCCTTACGGAAGGAGGGAGGACATGGACGAGATGGCCACCAACACGGAGTACATCCTGCGGATGGTGCTTGAGCTGATTGACAAGTGCAAGACGCTGGACGAACTCCGGGAGGCAGTCAAGGCCGTACTTGACGAAACCAAGTAAAAAGGGCAGCGGGGCCACCTGACAAGTAAACCCGCTACCCAAACCCCAACGGGGGCGACCGGGAGCCTTACCCCGGCCGCCTCCATGATAGCAGAGTAAGGCAGAAAAATCAAGGAGGCAATCGATTATGATGATCGAGGAATTTGAGAAGCGCACCGGCTTCTACCCCACGCAGGTACAGTACGAGGCCATTGAGCGGGCCTACATGGACTTCAATGGCGACAAGGATGCCTTCTGCAAAGCTTACAAGAAGAACGCCGACGGGATCGCCGAGCGCATCCAGCGAGAGGTCAACCTGGCCACCTTCAAGCAGGAACGCGACCAGGCCGCCGAGCTTACCCGCCGCGATGCCGAAATCGAGCGTCTGAAGAAGGAGCTGGAACGGGAGCAGGAGTGGAAGCCCTACGAGGACACCCACAACATCACCCAGGTTCAATACACCGAGCTTGCCGAGAGCATCCCCAGCGGCGCAGCGCACTACATGACCGATGACGAGGCCCTGGATTGGATCTGCGATGAGTTCGGCTTTGAACGCAGCAAGATCACCATCCTGCATGAGGTCGATGAGTACGAAATCAACCGGCACAACCAGCTCCGCCGAACCGGGAAGAAGATCGACCGCCGCCCCATCTACTGCGCCACGGATTACCACTACATCCGTTTCAACGTCGGGCGCGGCCAGTGGCAGTGGGAAGCCTGGAACGGCCAGATTCGCCCCTTCTGGAACTAACACACACAACCCGCCCCGGAGGTCACGAGGGCATCCTGCAGCAGCGGCCATTTGAAGATAGGGAGAGCGCCGAGTTGGAGGCCGCGAGTTTGGAAGAACGATTCGACTACGTTGCGATTATCGCAGAAATGGAGGTTTGAACATGAAATTCATGAAAAGGCGCGACGACAACGGAAGTATCCGCAAGGTGTGGAGCGATGACAAGGAAGTATGCTTTGGTGTCGTGGGAACCGTTGGTGATCTCCTCCAGGAGGGAATCCTCGAATATGCCGACTACGCCCCTGAGACCTGGGCGTTCATCCCGGCCCCCGGCGTGATTCAGAAGCCATGGTTCGGAGCGACCAGAGAGGCCGCATTGGAGAACCTCCCCAAAATGTAAGCCGAAACGGGCCGCTGGCCCGTCGCCGGGAACCGCCCCACCCGGCCTGATGATGGCAGGGCAGAGAAGTCACCTTCAAAGTACAGTAACCCGCAAGGCCGACGGCCCCAGGCCGCCGCTGGTGCAAGTCCAGCCGCCCCCGTAGTGGGGCGGGCGCTCATGGGTATACCTCGGCACCGTGGGAGATCGCCGCCACGTTTATATAAATCGGACCTCGACAAAGGAATATGACTCCATACGGTTTACGCAGGATTCTCCAGAGCCCTGGCGGGATTCTATATTCAGGCACTCTTAAAAACAGGGAATCTGTACGCAGAGCATGAAATGACGCCGGGGGAGGCCACGCCGCAGTATCGGGCCGGATGAAGCCGAGCGGGGCCCATTGCCGTCATTCTCTTCTGAAAACAGGAAAAGACCCCGGACATACATCCGGGGCCTCCTGCTCACTCCCTCGTTGCCCGCAGCGTCATGACGGCGGCCTGGGCCCTGGTACAGAACGCGCCGGGACTGCTCCCGTCGGTAATGCCCCGGTCCCTGGCCTCCTGAAGCTCCGGCGCCAACGTAGCGCTCACCGGCTGCTTCGCCAGGGCCGCCTGCATCCGTCCCGCCAGCTTCACCAGATCGGCGTCGGTCAGCTTGTCGATGTTCAAATCATCATCCTCCTCAAATTTCGGGCGCACCGCCCCCACGATCAAATTATACTTCCTGCTCTTCCGGCAGACCTGCCCGCCGTTGGACTGGCTTCCGGCCTGGGAGGTATTGCCCTCAATGGCCACCACCCGGTCGGACGTCACGCTTTCGATGATGCCCGTATGGTCCGTGGCTGCGCCGCCGGGGAAATCGTAGATCACCACGTCCCCGGGGCGGTAGTCCTCCGTCACCCAGCAGTCCGCTGCCTTCGCCGAGCGCATCAGGTCCCCGCAGGAGGCCGTCCGCTTGGGCAGGAGCCCGAGGGCCCCCGCCTGGCTGAAGCACCACATGACGAACATCATGCACCAGGGGTTCCCGTCCAGGCCAAACCACTTGCCGTACTTGGTCCGGTTGCTTCCGGCGGGGTTCTCCGTATTGCCCAGCTCTCCCCGGGCAATGGATAGCACCTTTTCAGCGGTCATGGCGCTGCTCTCCTTCCCGGAAGTCCGTCAGCTCCCCGCCCACCTTGTCCACCGCGTCCTTCCCGGCCTCCAGGATTTTGGGGAGCCAGGCGGGGTAGGGGGCTCCCATGGTGATGGCGTGCTCGGCCAGGCTCCCCAGCTCCCCGACAACGTACCAGACAATTACCAGGGGCCCCAGCAGCACGCCGTAGGTAAAGGGCAGATTCACCGCCGGAAGATTATGCAGCAGCGTCCCGATCAGCCAGTCCGCCGTCAGGGCCACGCAGACAATCACGATCATGCCGCCCTTGTGCCAGGCCCCGGCCCGCATCTTGGCACTGCTCCACTTCCCGTCTTTCGCCGCCACGGCGGAGCCGATCAGCCAGTCTGCCAGCATCAGGACGGCCCATACCAGCACCAGCCAGCCGAACCAGCCCCACAAGGCCGTCAGCGTGCCCAGAACGGCGGCGAGGCAGAGTTTGATCTGCACCGCAAAATTTTCGTTAGTCATGTTGATGTTCCTTTCTTGTCATGTTTCCCATAGGGCGGTTTTGTCTCGTGTCTAAGCTAGAGCGTAAGCGGCTTTGTTGCTGTTATAGGCGATGACCACAAATTTTCCGCCGCCATAGATTACCTTTCTCCAATTTGCCACAGAAGGCAGCGTTACCGGAACCCATTCAAGAATGGACTGGCCACAAAGCGCGGCATCGGAGTTATAGGCGATAATTATAAACTTCCCCGCTCCATAGGCAATGCTCCGCCAATTATTTGTCAGAGGTAACTCCGCCTTCGTCCAGCCAGAGCCTGTCGCGCTATATACGATTTGATTGGAGTTGTTCGCGACAGCGACAAAAAGGTTTTCTCCATCAAGCGCGCCGTAATCAATACCGTAAAAGTTAGATTTCACGGGTAGAGCGTACACAGTCCACGAGTTCCCATATGTGCTGCGGGCGTACGCTCCGGAATCTCCAACCATTACAAACTTGTCGCCGCCATAAACAATATCGCGCCAAACACCGATTTCTCTTGATGATTGACTTTTCCAACTGATCCCGCCGTCATCACTGTATTCCACAGGGAACCTTGTTGCTCCGCTGCTGCTGGCAATTTGTCCAGGCGCTACAAATCTGTTGCTTCCCCCAAACCCCAAAGGGGTCCAAGCTATAGCGGCGCCCGAAAGAGGCCCCCCATTTTCCCAGTGAATCCCATCAGAACTAACCATCGTCACTTGGTATTTCGGCGCTATAATTACAAACTTTCCGTTGCCGTACGCAATACATGGACTGCGCAAAGAGGATGGGAGAGGTGTTTCCGTCCAATGGATTCCATCATCGCTATAGGCCGCAACCGCCGCGCTTGAGGCCACCACAACAAATCTTCCGTTCCCATAGGCAATGTCGTACCAACTCCGCGATGATGGAAGTTCAGTCTCACGCCAGTCTATGCCTAAACTTTCGGCAGCTTCCAACGCCGCGATTCTGTCGGCAAACTCCCCCGCCGGAATTGGCCCTTCGGCCCCCTCTTTTGCCCTAATAGCGGCGGCGATACGGGCAAGCTGTTCTTCCTGGGTGGAGGCCGCCGGGAGGGTAACGCCAGGGCTTTCTATGCCAACGGGAAGAGCCAGAATCCGGTCGGCAAACGTCCGCGCTGGGATTAGGCCTATGGTTCCCTCCTTCTCCCGGATAGCGTCAGCAATGGCCCTCAGATGGATACCTTGGGTGCTCAATACGAACCCTCCCAACTGTCCAGAATTGCGTCCTGGATTGCGGCGTTGATGGCCTCAGAAGTGACAAAGCCACTGTCATTGGTCAGGTCGGAGGTTTTAGAGGGGATTAAGGTGCCGGAGGGCAGTGCGCCTACCATCTCCGCCGTGTAGTCTCCAGCCAGCGGCTGGACGTCTCCGCTTCGCCCCCTGAAGCTAGTAACGCCGGGGCTTTCGCCTGTTCCGCCGTTTCCTTCTCCGCCTACTTCCGGTGGATCAACCCAATGGGTGTCGTAGTCCTCCGCAGACCTTTTCGCCAGAAGCTGCCCCGCTTCGCCACCCGTGGGGAGGGGAGCGGTAGTTTCTCCACCGCCCGGGCCAGGAGGCCCGGGCCGTCCTAATCCCGCTACAAAGATACGCTCCTCAGAGCCGCGCTTTCTTACAAAAACTGACATGGCGGTCTCCTTTTCAATCAGTGGTTTTTGTGTATTTGAGGACAAACGTAATTTTCCCCCCAACCTGGGTATTGTTGCTGCAACTTGCAAAAATTTGATGACTGAAAATCCAGAAAGTGTAGTACGTGGTGGTAGAGTAAAAATAGGGGAGGACCGCACGGCCATTGCCATTCAAGTACGTTGCGGAAGCGTTCACTATTTTCAGATCTACATTATCTGGCAGCGTATAGATCACTTCGTCTTTTTTGACCTCTTTTGGTCCGTCAAGCTCTATCACTTTCCGGTAAAAGGGCTTTCCGAACCACGTGCCAATCCTGGTTTCCTCAGAGGAATACACTTCCCATTCAGCTCCGCCAGTCCCCCCGCCGCCAGATATCTCAACCGCTTTGCCGTCTATGATGATTGAGGGATACGCCTCCTCCGCCGCTCCGCCGGAGCCTCCGTCCCCGCCGCCGGCAATGACATACATCCCCTTGCTTTTCTGGTCCTCCGGAAGGGCGTCAAACTCTTCCTGGGTGAGAATCCCGCGCACAGGCGTGGCCACGCCGATGCTCCGCCCATTCTCCGTTTCCGTGATCTCAATGCCGTCCCCGGGGGTGTAGGCAGGGCCTTCCCCGGCGGGTCCCGGCGGGCCCGGCTCTCCCTGTGGGCCGGGGGGGCCTTGTTCCCCTCTTGGGCCAGGAGGCCCCTCCGCTCCGGGCGGCCCAGCTGGGCCGGGGTCTCCCTGTGGGCCTTGGGGCCCCGGTTCCCCGGGGTCTCCCTTCGGGCCCGGCGGTCCTTCCGGGCCAGGAGGCCCGGGCCGTCCTAATCCCGCTACAAAGATACGCTCCTCAGAGCCGCGTTTTCTTACAAAAACTGACATGGCGGTCTCCTTTACTGAATCATGATGTTGACCCGGATATGGACGCCGTCCAGCCGGGACATCACCCGGAAACGAGTCCGTTTCTCTGATTTCACAGCAATGCCATCCTTCCCGGGGGCGCACCAGCCATTCACCTCACAGCTTCCGTCGTCGATGAGTACCAATTTCCCTAGGAGGCCCACGGCGGATTTCTCCGGGCGCAGGGACTGGGGAATGTATGCTTGGGCGGGATCATAAGCGGGATTTAGCTTCCGCCGCCGTTCTATGATTTTTTCACCGGGATGCTCCGGGTCTTCCGCCTCCGCCTCCTCATAGAGAAGACGGTCAAATACATCCCGCAGGTACATGTTTCGCCATTGGTCGTCGTGGGAATCTCCCACGATGGAGGGGTTCCCAGAGACGATGCCTAAGACATCCTGAATATCGTCTTTTGGGCCCGCCAAGCGGATGCGCTCGCCGTCCAGAACAACAAAGCGACCCGCCCGGTCCGCGGCATCCGGGTTCCCGTCCAGCCATTCGTAGATTTCAGCGTAGTCCGCGCCGGAGGAATGAAAGGGGCCCGCTCCATAAATTTCACCGTTTTTGGAGATTCGGAAAGCATTGCTCCGGCTCGTATCGGAATCCCCGATACCGATGATAAAGATATTCCCCTCTGTCATCCCTGCTTGGGCACTTGCCACATTATATTTTCCCGCAACCAGTTCAAGGTAGCTGGCGATTACACCATAGCCCACTCCAAAAGAGTAGTTGCCCTTAGACTCTATGTTCATTCCAATACAACTGGCAGCCGCGTTATAGGCCGAATTTTTTTGTCCGACTACCAGGCTAAAAGTACTTTTATTTTGATTGTCGTTTCCAAATGTCATGGAGTTGCGGCCATTTACAGTATTGTTGTAACCCGCAATAATTGCCCCAGACAGGAGTTCATCGATGCCCTGTCCCGCCGCTCCCGCCGCAAGCCGGCCAACGACAATGTTTTTGGTGAAGATGGGGTTTTCCAAAAGAGCGTACGCCCTCATATCCTCTTTAAGGACATACTCCGCTGTTTCCTCCTCCGTAAACTCAATTTCATAAGGGCCAATACCCAAAATCGCCGGAAGAATCAACGTTCCACCCCCATGGGCAGTCACCATATCCTCCGGGGCCAGCTGGCCCATCTCCCGGTATATCTCATTGATGGTCCTGGCGCACGCATTGACCTTTTTCATCAGGTAATTATAGCCGTGCTGTTCCGACAGGCCCACTTCCGGCCCCTCGGGGGCCACTGTCTGGCCGTAGCCCCAGTCCTCCGGAAGGTCCGCCAGAATTTCAGGTATTTTCTTGTCCGCCATTGCCGCTCACTCCTTCCTTAACGGGAATCGTATGCTTGATCCATGTATCCGACAGAATGGGAATATACACCGTGCTGTCCGTCAGGACGGTTCCGTCCCTGCCCAGCAGCTCCACCCGTGTTATGGCCTCCCCAACCCCGGCAGGGGCCGGATACACCACCGACAGCGTAGAGTCCGCGACGGATTTGCTGATTGCCGCAACAGGTATATTCCCGTTTACCCGGGCGGCGGCCACGTCCCCGGCGACAAATTTTGCCGTTCCGGCAAGCAGGACCGGCTGGATGGAATGGGTCTCCGGCATCTTCATCATCTCCTTGTTCCCCTCAGTGGCGAAGGGCAGCTTTCCCAGCGCCCAGGAGCCCAGGCGGTAGTTCCAGGTAAAGCCGTCCATCCGGTCTACTGTCTCGCTCAGCAGCACCCCGGTCTCAACAACCGGGGTATTCACGTAAACAATGTGGGCGGGCTTGATTTTCCCGACGGTAAAGGCAACCTCCGAGGCGTAGGCCTGGTCCTTGCCGGAGCTCTCAATGTAAAGGGTGTAGTTGGGGTAGTCCGCCGTTACCTTCCAGAGCCCCGGCCCAATGAGCTCGTCCAGCTTCTGGTACAGAAACCCCAGTGTGAACGGCGTCTTCAGGGAGATGCGGTTCAGCACTCGTTTCCGTCGGAACTCCAGCGTCTCCCGAACGGGATCCGGGATAATGCGGAACACGCTCTCCCACTGGGCGACGGTGGCCTCGTCCATCGTCTGGAAGAAAAAGTTATCCGCCACTTGGTTGATGAGCTCCGCCAGGGCGTCGAAACACGCCTGCTCCGTCCGGCAGATTTCCTGGTAGTCCAGGACCTTCCGGTACCAAGGGCAGAGCTGTTCCAGCAACGCGACATCCAGATCCCTATACATGGAGCGTCACCGTCCCCAGCACCGGTACCTCCTGGGCCGTCCCGTTCTCCTGAAGCGCCAGGTCCTCCGCCGCTCCGTTCAGAACGGCCCCCCTGGCGTTGATTACCCCGGTTGTCCCCACGATGGCCGCCAGGATGCGGGAGAGATAGACGTCCGAGGCGTACTGATTCGTAGTAGCGTTCACCGGTGTGGCCCAGGCCCGGCGGATCTCCAGCAGATACCGCTCCACGGCCCCCTCCACCAGCGGCTGCACCTGGGTAATGGAGATCCCGGGGGCCAGGGCCAGCTCCGCAGAGACATCCACGGTGACGGCTGTGGGGGCCGTAACGGTGACGCGGGCCCCGATGGGGGCGGTGCCCAGCCCAAGGCCCTGGTTTGGCGGCGGGTCCACGGCCAGCTGGACCTTTTCCACCAGCGTGGGGGAGGCGGGAAGAAGGTCCGCTCCCAGCACGGAGCATTTGACCGTGCCGCCGCCGTTCCAGGTGGGATAGATTTGAACCCCGCCCACGCCGTCCAGCCCGTTGATAAACGTCCGGTAGGAAGCGATATTGCCGCCGAAGGGCTTTTCGTTCAGGGCCTCAATCAGCCGGGCCCGGAGGGCTTCATCGTCCTCCTCCTCGTCGCCGGGAATCAGGATGCCGGCGAGGACGGCGGAGGTCAGGCCCGGTATGGTGGTGATGGGCAGGATGGGCCCGGTGTATTCATTGCCGATGGCCCCGGGGGTTTCGGCAGTCAAATGGTACTCTCCCGCCGTCTCCGTGGCGGCGGTGACCACAAAATTGATGCTGTCCGCGCCCCCGATCGTGGAAAAGCGTGCGCCGGCAGGGACAGGGGCGTCAAAAACACCCAGGCGCACCGCCGCCGAGGCCGGATAGCGGGTCAGCCCGCCGATAACCGCCAGGTAGTCCAGGGGCTGTCCGGCGGCTGTCTGGATGAAGGCGGAGCGCTGTACCTGATCCAGGATTAAATAATAGCCCTCCAATGCCCAGGCGGCGGGGCCCAGCGCCGTTTGGATGGGGGAGGTATCCCGCTTGTCATAGGTGTTGGGAACCCGGTCCAGCATGGCCGCCAGAAGGGCCGTGTAGTTTTTTCCTGTTAAGTCGATCACGCGATGTTTACCTCCACTGCGGCCTCCACGTCTCCGTAAACGGTATCCACCGTCACGGAGCAGGCCAGCGCATCCCCGTCCAAAATGTAGTCAAATTGGGAAATCCCCTTTACCCGGTCATCCATAGTCAGCGCCTCCCGGAGCCGCCGCTGGAGCTCGGCGGTCACATAGCCGGGGTCCTGTCCAATCAGGCCCCGCCACTGCATCCCGGAATAGGGCCGGTAGATCTGCCAGCGGAAGCGCTCCACATTCAGAATGATTTCCACCGCCTGGCGGACGGATTCCCAACCGTCGGTTTCGCCGCATATGCGGTTGTCTGTGATCCGCCACGTCCGGGAGGGCTGCCGCTCCGTGCGCAGCCCTCCGGAGATGTCAATTGTGCTGGCTGGAAGAGTTGCCATTGGACGCCTCCTTTCCAAACACGCGGGAGAGAATCACGAATTTCTGTCCGTTCTGGACCCGGAGCAGCAGTACGGTGTCCCCCTTTTCCAGCGCCCGGTTCAAGATGATGTAGCCGTCCTTGACCGGAAGCGGCTTCCCGTCTTCATAGCAGATGATTTCCTTCAGCTGCTCATCGGAAATAAAGGCGTCCTGCTCCAAGCCCTCGCCGGTGGGATAGGCCCCGTCCAGGGCGGGGCCGGTTTCCCCCTCCTCCCCGCTGTGTGTGTGGGAGAGGCCGTCCACCGTGTGGCTGTGCCGGAAGCCTTTGGTTGTGTGCTTATGCTTCAGGACGGGGATTTTCTTCTCAATGACGGCGGAGGTAAGATAGAGAATCGGCTTTTTCAGCGGCCCCATGCCGGTGCTGATGGTGATCTCCAGCGGGTCCGCCGCAGTGACGGTGCCGATGCAGAGATTGGCGGGCTGGGAGGCCCGCAGATTTTCCTGCATCATTTGGTTTAAAACGTCACGAAGCTCCATAATCAAATCTCCAGAGTCTCGAACTCCATGGTATGGAGTTCATTTTCAAACGTATGGGTGACCTTCTCCAAAAGCACATACTGGTCCAGGTTGATGTCCCCCAGGCCAGGGACCCTCATGTAAAGCATCTGCCCCGCCCGAAGGCCGGGAACCCCCAGGGAGGACACCTTCAGCGTCCGCGTCCGGCGGTTATAGAACTCCAGGGATGCCTCCGCCTGGGCCTTGACCTGGGCGTCGTTGGCGCTGCTGTCTACGGTCTGATAAAGCTGGAGGAGGCCCCACTGTTCGATGTTCCCGGAATCCTGCGCAATGAACACGTCCGCCCGGCCCGTCCGCTCATTTGGGCGGGCCAGCTTGACGGAGTTGTAGGTCTGTTCGTCGATATCGGTTTTGTAGGTGTATTCCCCAAGATAAGATTTCTCCCCGATCATGACGCCGGACTTCATGTCCGCCGCCTCCGTGAGGGCCAGCCCGTCCCCGTCGTCATAGAACACATAGATTTTCCCGGTATTCAAAAGCGTCTGCTGTACAGCGGTGCCGATGATATCCAGGCAGGATTGCTCCTGCTCGACCAGGGAGGGGATGGCGTAGCCGGTGTCGGCTACCTGGCCCAGAGTGAGCTGAAAATCTTCTGCAATCTGCCGGATGATGTCCCCGGCCTTCTGATCGTAAAAGGCGTAGGAGGCGCTTGCTTTCAGGTAACGGAGGCGGTCATAGCAGGTGACCTCGATGACGTCCCAGCGGTCCTTGCTTTTGGTAAAGACCCAGCCGAAGAAAATCAGCTTGCCGTCTACGGTGAAGCGGACGGTATCCCCCTCCAGGAACGCAATATTCCCGGCCTTGATAAGGGTGAATTTCAGCGTGCCGGGACTGCCGGTGCGGTTTGTGGTGTAAGTGATGGTCTGGGCACAGGGGGAGACTTCCCAGATTTGGCCGCTACGCTTGTTGGCGATCAGCAATTCCGTCTTCACTGTGCCGCCACCTGGAGGGATTCCTTTCTCGTCCAGCCCAATGTTCCGCCGTCTTCCGCCGCGACGTGGACGGGATAGGGGCGGGCCAGGTCCACGATACGAGTGACCTGGACCCGCCGCCCGCTGCTGTTCCCTGACGGGCCGTCTCCATAGCTGGAGGCGAAGTAGGGTCCGTTCATCTGGCAGAGGGAACCCACGGCAATCTGGTCTCGAGGCAGGGCCCGGGAGGGCTCCTGAGAGGCGGTAAGGCCCCCCCGCTGGGCGGTCTTCGTCACCTGTACCGTGCCTGGAGTGTAGTCCCGATATTCGGTGAGGGTGAGGTCATAGTAGAAATCGCCGGTTTCCCCGCCGCGCTCCTCTGTGTCGAACTGGGATACCAGAACCATCAAGCCCGTCTCCCCCGTCATGAAGGGCTCTCCGTTTTCGTAATAGCGTACCGGTGTGTAGAGGATGGGGGCCAAATCGTCCAGGGCGGACTGGAAGAAGTTGATATAGAATTCCGGCGGCTCAAAGCCATTGGAGGTCAGTACGCCAGAGAAGGGCCTGCCTGGGAAATAGCTGGAAATCGTTACCTCCTTGAGATTCGGGGTCCTGGGAATCATGATCTGTCCCAGGCCCAAAACGTTATAGTCTGTATTCCCGCTTGGTCGGGCCACCGGAAGTTTCTCCGGGTTCTGCGGGAGGCGGATAACCGTAGAGTCCCGCGTGAAAAACAGGCCGAAGTCATTAGACATCATGGGCCTCCTTACACTCTTGCGGTAGCGCGGGAAGAGCCCGCCGCTGTCTGCTCAATGAGGATGTCTCGGATGGTATCCGCCAGGGCCTTCCGGTCCTGCCGGGAGTTCCCGGTGTTTTGCCCGCTGACGTTGATGACCGGGCTTTGGGCGGTGAGGTTGATGTGGCTGACATAGCGCCGTTCCGCCATATCCACCAAGGATTTGATGTCCTCGCTGGACAGGGAAACGCTTTTCGAAATTTTGCCTACGTCTTTGGAAATGCCGGAGAGCTTGTCCTCAATGCCATCCGCAGGGAGAAAGTTCCCAAGGCCGGCATTGCCGCTCATGGAGTTCCCAAAATCGGAAATAGACTGGCCGAGGGTTTTCCCAACATTCTGGAAATTCGCCATTGCGCCGGCGTATTCTATCTGTTCCATCCGCTGAATCTGAATTTGATTGGGGCCAATGGTGTCGTTGACCCACTTGTTCAGCGCGGAACGCCAGCCGGAGACCGTACCCGCAAGGTTTGACCCAAACACGGCGTCGATCGCTCCGGCCGCAGTTTGCAGGAGCCCGAGGATGCTGTCGATAAAATCAAAGAACAGGTTTCCGGCGGCTTGGAGAGGATGGTCAAACACGTTGGCAAAGAACTCCGCAAAGGAAGCCCAGAGATTATAAAGATTTATGACGATATTTCCAACGAACGCATAGAGCCAGCCAAAGCCCGCCCCAATCATCCCGAGAACATCGGACGCTGTGGCCCCCGACGACAGCATCCCATAGGTAAAGGCGCTCACCGCCAGCCCCAACAGCAGAAGCGGCCAATGCGGAAGCAGAAAAGCCGCCGCCGTTTTGACCCCGGAAACCATTGCCATGGCTCCGACAGCCGCCAGGACCGCCCCAACGCCCAGAAGCGCGGCGATTGCCAGGTCCGAGTTGTCAATGACGGCCTGGGGAATGGAGGAAACGAAATCCAAAAGCGGCCGGAATCCATCCAGGAGGATATTCTGCGCGGCGGTTGCCAGATTCGTCCATGTGATGGGCATCTCCGCAAACGCGGCGTTGGTTTCCTCCGCCGCGCCGAGCATAGCGCTTTTGACTACCTGGGCCGTAATGGCCCCCTGGGAGGCCAGCTCCCGCATCTCTCCGGTATTGACGCCCAGGTACTTCGCGATGGTCTGGGCAATCATAGGCGTCTGCTCCATAACGGAGTTTAGCTCCTCGCCCCGGAGTACGCCGGAGGCCATGGCCTGGGTCAGCTGGAGCATCGCGCCTTGGGCCTCGGCGGAGGAGGTGCCGGAGAGCCTCATCTGCTTGTTGATTTGTTCCGAGAAGGCAATCAGCTCTTTGTTGGAGTGAAAAGCCTCCCCCGCCAGCGTGCCCAGTTTGGCTACGAAGGAAGCGGTGTCCGCATAGGAGCCCCGGGACCGCTGGGCAGATTCAAAAATCATGCCGCTTAAATCTTCGGTGCTCTGATTTCCGTCGTTCATCATGTTCAGCCGGGCAGTGATCTGGCTCATGGTATCCGCCTGTCCAATCAGGGCTTTTGTACCCTGAATGCCAAGGTAAGCCCCTGCCAGACGCTTCACCGCACCTACCAGCGCGTTGGTAGAAGACGCAGCGCTGCCTGCGGTACGCTGGTACTGCCGGATTGCCGCATCCGCCTTCCGGCTTCCGCCCGCCGCTTGTTCCAGCGCGGAGCGGAGGGCGGACTGACGGTCCTTTAGGGTTATCGCCTCCGACGCAAGCCCCGAGAGCGTCCCGGACAGCTCCGCCGCGCTGGAGGAAGCGGCCCCCTGGGCCGTCGAGACGGCCGCGAGCATCCGCTGGTGGACGTTCAATTCCACATGGGCCCGCTGAAGCTGGGCTTTTACAGAAAGAAGCTCCCGCGCGTAGGCGCGGACCTGCTCGGAATTTCCAGAAAAGGCGCCCGCCGTATGGGCCCGCGCGGCTTCCGCCGCCTGGGATGCCTGGCGCATGGCGGCGGCGGCTTCCCGCGCCGCGCTGGAGGTTTCCGTCATTCCCGACGGCAGGCCGGAGAAGTCGGCGCTCCCCATCCGCTCCGCCGCCCGGCGGACCGCCGAGGAGGCCCCAGCTGCCCGCTCCGCCATGGAGATATAGCTGGTAAACGGCGCGGTGAAATGGTCCACCAGTGTTAGGACTTCCTGAATAGCCGCCATGGCGCCCCTCCTTTACTGCTGTTTTCTTGACGCGATTTCCTTCCGTATGAATTCCACAATCAGCACCCTTTCCCGAAAGGGAAGCCGCTCATATTTGGAAGGGGGCCAACCCAGATTGACAAAGCAATAGTATGCCGCCAGTGTCTCCGGGTCCGGATCGGCCCCGCCGATCAGTTTTTTGCCTCGGCCTCCTCCGCGCCGGTTTCATCAAAACCGGAGAGCTCCATAATTTTGTTGCAGAGCTTCCGGTACTCCCCAGGGAGCAGCAGCTTCCCGGGGACCAGCAGCGGGTCCACGACCCCAAGGCCGTCGCACAACTCCTTGCTGGAGAAATCCGGGTCCACCGTAGCGGCAACAACCAGCCGCCGGGTGTATTCCACATTGTCCAGCCGATCCTGAATCAGGCCGTCCATCTTGATCCGGCGGGTGGACTGTTTTGTAAGCGCGTCGTTCTCCTCCTGGGTCAGGGAGCGGACCTTGAAAGGAACAGGATTTCCCTTCTCGTCTAGAAACCGGCTGGAGACCACAATCTCCTCTTCCATCTGTGTGGTGACAGGGTGCAGAAACGCGGATAATCTGCTCATTCCAGCTCCTCCTTAATCGACGCCCAGCTTCACCGGGTCGTTGAAGCCCTGGAGCTTCTCCGCCCGGGTCCAGGCGAAATTAAAATCATAGTTCAGCATGGACTCCTCGCTGTCCAGAATGGAAATGGGAATTTCGCCGGTCAGGTGACAGCCGTAATAGGCCATGACCTGGCTCCCCACGCTGGTGGTAGGGTCCTGGTTGGTAATCTGGAGATCGAACTCCGGCATAACGCCGATGTTGATGTATTGAAGGACCATGTCGGTAAACAGGGCCGTGCCATAGTAAATGTTTCCCGTGCCGGTCTGCTTGGCCCCGTTGGGCTTGTCCTGGATGCGGCGGGTCCCGATGACCCGCATATCCTGGCTTTGAATGCCCGCGAGGGTCTTGATATTCTTCATCCCGGCAACCTCGATGTTTTTTCCGTCCCGGGTGACGAAAATCTTGCCTTCCGCGCCGTTTACCGTGTCCTTTGCCAGTAAATAGGCCATAATCCTCCCTCCTTTACGCGACCACGACGGTCAGATAGATTTTTTCCACCGCGTCGACCGCCTTCAGCGCAAGATTAACCACCACGGCGTCGATTTCCTCGCCGGGCAGGACCTCCACGTCCTCGGCAGAAAATTCCTGAATGCCGCCGTTGGCCTGGATATCCAGCAGATAGCCCACAATGACCGCCTGAAAGCGGGACCGTCCGTCGGAGCTGTTGTTCACAACGCCGATGAAATTGTCGGAAAACTGCCGGCGGATGTCGTTTGCAATGGTGGCGCACAGCCGCAGAACCCGGTTCTTTCGGAATGCCTTGCCGAAATCCTGGGTGTAGGTCACCAGGGAATTAATATCCTGCTCCACCTTCACCCTTCCGCCGTCCGCCGACAGCACCAGCTGTCCCGCCTTCAGCGCGGCGGCATAGCCGCTGCTGCTCAACACCGGGGAGACGCTGACCGCCCCGGGATACCGGGCGTAGGTCAGGCTCTCGTTATACCGGGCCCCGGCCTCCGCGCCGCCTGCCCACCATGTGGTCTGCTCCGGCGTCAGCACGGTCCCGTCGGAGAGAGTGACGCCGCTTTGAACGTTGATGGCAAACATGGAATCCGGGTCCGGAAGGCCGGACGCCACCAGCTGGGAATACTGCCCGTTCTCCTCCGCCATGCGCTGGACAAAGGCAAGCAGCGCGGCCTGGACGGCGGCGTCGGCGCCGTCGTAGATCAATACGTCGAAGGGGCGCGGCTCCAAGGCCGTCAGGAAAGACGCGTATGCCGCCTCCTGCACCGTGCCGTCCTCGCCGCCGGAGAGGGTAACGCCCGCCGTGGCCGCCAGCGGCCCGCCGGAGAAGGCCACCCAGGCGTTGGCGGACAATTCGTCCGCCGCCGTTACCTCCTGCTGGTCCACAATCTCCCCGTCCACCACGGTGGAAACCAGGAAGCCGCCGTCCGTCTGCTCGGTGGAAAGAATGGAAATGTCGTTGCCCCGCACTCCGGGGTACTTGGCGGTTACTAGCAGCCCAGCGGACGGGGTCCCGTCCCCCTCCCGTGCCGCCGGGCCGGGGATTGCCGCCTGAGCGGCGGCGGCTCCGGCGGCGGCACGGTAAAGCAGCACGGTCCTCGGGCCGGAGGTCCGGTCCGTGCCCTTGAAAATCTCCCGGAGAAAGAGGTTGCGCCCGTCCGTAATGCCATAGCCGGTAAAGGGGGTCATATCCGCGCCGGATTCCACCTCCATCATCTCCCCAACAGGCCCCCAGGAGAGGGGCTTGCAGATCGCCGCCACGCCCCGGTCGCCAGGAGTCAGCCCCCCGGCAGCCTCGGAACGAAAGCGGATATAGACGCCGGGGCGGACCTTGTTCTGGGAGCTCCAGGTTCCTCCTGCCATGTGTTCACTTCCTTTCGAAAAACGCCTTGACGGCTTTTTCCGCCTCGGCAATGGTATATTCGGGCTCCCGCAGAATCACCGCGAGAAAGTCCCGCTGATAGCTGGAAAAGCGGCTGTCCTTTAGCAGCGCCTCACGGCTGTATTTTTTAGCCATTGACAACCTCCTGATTTAAAATAAGCGTCCGCATCTTGGCTCCATTCTCTGGCAGTCTCACCCAAACCTTCAACTCAAATTTGTAATGCAGGGCATCCCGGTCGATTTTCCACTCCCGGTCATAGGTTCGGAGCAGCGTGGTTTTCGCGCCATCAGAATAGGGAAGCGTCTCCATCACCTGGTCCAACCGCTCCGCCGCCGCCTCATACAGCGCCTGGAGGTTTGGGAGGTTGCAGTCCTCCAGATAAGTCAAGTCCAGCCCAATGGCGCGGAGCCAGCGGCCCGCCTGCCGCTTTTTAATGCGGCTGTACCGTTGCTGGAGAAATGCGCAGGGCGTCCCGCTGCCCTGCTGGTTGGGCCCCTCATAGAAATTGACGCCGGGAAGGATGGGAGCCAGGTAGTCCGCCAGGGACCGGGCGGTGTGATTGAGGGAGAAGGTCATTCCAGAATCTCTCCAATCTCCGCCAGCTCTACGCGAAGGACCCGGCGGTGCTCCTCCTTCGCCTCATCCGCCATGAAAATACCCGGTACGTAGTGAGTCTTGGTCCCTACCACAATGCCCTCTTCTTTCGATGGATCGAACTCTAAAAGGCCGGATTCCTCGTTGATGTACAGGCCCGGAACGAAATGCCGGTCCATGCGGTGCCCGTCGTTCACATAAGATGCGTACTCTTTGCTGTTGGCAAGCACTGTCTCATAAGTATCGCCTTTTTTCATAGGCTCCACCGTACTGGACGCTACCCAGTCCTGTTTCATCTCCCCGGCCCGGGTGTGGGTCCCGGAGAGATCACCGGAGGGCGGAGTCAAATCCACGGCCTTTTCCACGGCTCGGAGGGCCGCATCTTTACAGGCCATCCGGATTCTCTGTTCAACCTGGGGCCGGGCGGCGTTCAACTGCCGCGCCCGCTCCTGCAGGGTCATTTACCTCACCCTCTCTTCCTGGAAGATGCGGACCTCCTGATGGGCAAGCCCCGGCAGGACCGCGCCGAATGGCTCATAGAAGTGTTCCGGGTCCCCGGCGAAATACCGGGCTTCCACCGCTCCCGGAAGCCCGCTCCGCCGGATGCGCAGCTCGTCCCCCGCCCGGATATCCACTTCGTTGCCGCACTGAACATAATCCCCCTGCGTTACCCGCGCCGCCGTCTGCTCCATATGGAGGCCAGGGGCTCCCATATGGTAGACCCGGCAGCGCACGCCCTCCGCGATTTTTTGCCGCTGCTGGCGGGTCAGGCTTCCGTCCTGAACGGGAACTGCGCGGTAAATGTCCATGGCGTCGGTGTACCAGTCTTGGAAATTCATAAAACGCAGGTCCCTCCCATTCCCGCCAGCCGGGCCCGGGTGGCCAGCAGCTGGCCGTATTGAGTGGCGTTCAGGTCCCCCCAGTCCGCTGTAGCCTTGGTCAGGGCGTCCGCGCCGTAGGTAACGCTGTCCTGGCCCAGCTTGGCGGAGGTCACGACCCCCACCAGCGCCCCGGTGGCCGCCGCCTGGGCGGGGCTGTCGCTGCCCTCCGCGTAGGTCCGGAGAAACAAAGCGGCGTTGTGGGC
Source organism: uncultured Oscillospiraceae bacterium (assembly GCA_948670295.1). Lineage (GTDB taxonomy): Bacteria > Bacillota > Clostridia > Oscillospirales > Oscillospiraceae > Enterenecus. Next base: position 20,054 of record CAPOAR010000005.1, read on the forward strand.
TGTGTAGAGCCCGCAGGCGTAGCGCCAGCCGTCTACCCACTTATCCGGCTGGATAGAGGCGTTTGCCTGGCGGACAAACTCCTCCAGAATCGCCGGGGGGAGCAGGGGGACCGCCGGAGCCCCCTCCGTCCCCTTGGTAAAAAACTGGGGAAAGTCCGCCTGAAACATTTCCGATGTGTAAGAGCCGCGCCCCCGCCCGATGTTGGCGGAGGCCTCCCGGACGCCCTGAAACTGGGGCTTGACCGGCCGGGCCATCAAATACCCCCGCCCGTTTCCCCGCCGCTCTCCCCGGGTTCCCCGGCGGAGTCCTTGGGCGGGGCCTTCTCCCCGGCGGAGTCCTTGGGCGGGGCCTTCTCCCGGCCCGGCGCGGGAGCGGGGGAAGCCTCTTTTTTGCCTTTTTGGGACGCGCCGCGCTTTTCCTTGGAAGGCTTAGGAACGGGGACAAGGGGGGCCTTCCCTCCGTCTTCGGGAAGGGTAATCTTGCCGCACTGCACCAGGGCCTTGAAATAGGCTGTGCCGCCCACCCAGTCCGGAATACTGCCCACGAAGCCCCGGGGAATCCGCACGGCCTCCCGGCCATCCGCACCGGGAATCAGGATGTGGTTCTTGGAAGCGATAAACATGAAATTCCCTCCTGCTTAAATGCCGTCGAAATACATGATGGACTGGGGATAGAACACCTGCACCTCGGAGATGTTGGCCATGTAGGCGGTGTCGTAGCAGACCTCGGCGGCGTTGGGAGCGGTCATCACCCGGGCCAGGGGGACAAGCTCGTCCATTTTGATAAACCGCTCGTGATTCACATAGACCACCATCCGGTCCGCCCCGCCGGTACCCGCGCCCTTGCACCACCGGGTGGCCCCGATGTACAGGGAGCCGCCGTTTTTGGCCGCCACGTTGTTTTTCAGGATGTAGTCCAGAATGGTCTCCGTGGCAAGCTCCGTTACCGGGGTGTTGAGGATATGGGCGTACTGCTCGTGCGGCAGAAGGATGTGATTGGGCAGAGCGCCGAGGTCGTACTCCTCCGCCTCCCATACGCTCAAAATGCCCCCGTTGACGTCGTCCAGCATCTGCCGGGGCGTTTTGCCCTTCCACTTGGTGGAGGGAGCAGCCGCGCCGTTGTCCTTCACCGTGGTCTCCGCAGCTTCCGGGTGATTGAGCAGGCCCGTCGTGCCATACTCACTAAGGCCCACGTAGGCACTCTGGTCCATGTGCTTGTCATAGGCCATCCGCATGCCCTCCTGGAGCATCTGATCCAGGGGGCGGCCGATAAAGCCCGCCTTCTGCATATCCACAAACATTACCCGCAGGGCGGCGGCGAAGATGTGCGCCTTAAAAAGGCCCTTGTCCATGCTGGCCTGAACAATGGGCAGTCCGTTGGCCCCTCCCGCGTGGACAGGGCCGCTTCCCGCGCCGCCGGTAATCCCATAGGCTACGTTCATGGCGGACACATAGTCCACCCATCCGCCGCCGGTCTGGACCACGATGTCCCGGGGGTAGGTGACGCTGGTCAGGGGCTTGCGGACCAGCGGGTCCCGCTTCTCCAGCTCGCTGACCAGAAACGCGCCGCCGGAGGCCACGCCCGCCTCGTCCATGGTGGGGACGGCGGGGAGCCCGCCGCCGGGCAGGGCCGCTCTGCCGCCGATAACCCCGGCGTTGTAGGTTCCTACATTTTGAAACATTGGTTTTCCTCCCTTACGCGTTCCGCATCGTCAGGATGCGAAGCTCCGCCACGCCGTTGGAATCGGCGGGACCCGCCCACTGGCAGTTTTCCAGCTTCACGCTGTCCGCCGCCGTAGAGGCTTCCACCGCCTCGAAACCGCCTGCCTGGGCCGTGGGGATGCTCTCGTCGGCACTCACGCGCACATAGACGGCGCCGCCCAGCCTGGGCGTTCCGTTTTGGCAGCGCACATTGATGCATCCCCGCTGGAATACGCTGACCGCCTCCCCGGGGGCGTATCCGCCCGTACTCTGGTCCAAGTAGTTCAGGGCGCTCTTGAGTTCCCGGGCGGCGATACCAGCGAAAACCGCCGCCGTATCGCCCGCGCCCATGGGGACTACCGCCCCCGTGGCGTCGTATTTCAGCGGAGCGCCGAAGATAATCTGCGTTTCGCCGCCCGCTTTGCGGGTGTTCACAATCATGTCCGGCTGGCGGGCGTAGCTTCCGGCAAAGCCGTGGGGCATCGTTCCGCCAATGGTCTGTGGCTTCATTCCCATGTCTTAGGCCTCCTTGTTCTTGTGGGGGTTGCGGGCGTAGTACTCCGCCTGCTGTGCCTCACAGATCTTTTGGTAATCCGGTTTGACGGCGGCGTCTGCCGCCTTCCGGGCGCTGGACGCCGCCGCCCGGTTGATCTGCTCCGTAATGCCGGGGCTTTTGAGGGAGTCCAGCACGGCGTCCACCACGCGGGCACGCTCCGCCCGGTCGCGGATGCCCGCCACGGCGGGCCGGAGGCGCTTCAGCAGCTCCAGCGCCCCGTCCCCCGAAGCCGCCTCCGGAGCCTCGCCGCCGGGGACGGTGGCGGAGACCGCCGGTTCGCCGCCGGACAGCCGGGCAATCGCGCCGTCAATGGCGGTTTCGTCGCTTAGCGGGCGCTCCTCCCTGTTCGGCTGGAGGGAGTCCAGCCGTTCAATGACTTTGTCCAGCTTCTCCGCCAGGGCATCCACTGCGGGGACTTCCTTTTCAGGGGCTTCCTCTTCCGGCGCGGGTGCGGCCTCCGGCGCTTTTTCAGCGGGTGCGGCGTCCAGCGCGCTGGCGGCGGTAGCCACCATGGCGTCCAGCTCCTCCGGGCTGGCGTCCTTCGCCGCCATGCCGAAGGCGGTCAGGACCGATTTCCAAAAATCAGACATTGTATGCCTGCCTTTCTCCGCCGTTCCGGCGGCGTCTTTTATCGCGACCTCGCGGCCCGCGCGGCCCCTGGGGACCACGGCCACGTGATTGCCTCGGATATGGGTCTGCCGGTATCCGGCCCCGTCGGGGGTATAGGTGCACAGGTAGCCGCAGGAGACCTCCCGCTTGACCCGGTTTCGGACCTCCGACGCCAGAACCGGGTCGTTGATGTAGAGGTCCGCCAGGATGAACCCCTCCCCCCGGCGCACGTTCTGCACGTGCCCCCGGGCATAGGCGGCGAAGTTCGCCGGGCCCACGTTCTCCGGCGGGTGGCCGTCGGTAACGGGCTTGCCCTCGAAGCTGGCCAGCGCCGCCGCCTCGAAAACGTCTTCTTCCCGCCGGTCCACATCAACAATCCGCTCCGGGTCCCCCTCCAGCTGAAGCTCCCGGGCCAGGTACTGCTGACGGCCCGTCCGGGCAATGGGCACATTCCGGCAGATCAGATAGCCCTCCGCCGTCTCCGTCTGGTTGGGGCTGATTTCATGCCCGTAATACGCAAGCAATCCGCATCACCTCACAAAATAAAGGAAGCCAGCTTTCGAGACTCCTCTCAACAGCTGACCTCCATTGGTCCTTCCCGGCGCTCCATTGCGCCGTGGGTTCGTTATGAAACTTTTAATTCTTTCTGGAAAATAATCTGCACCTTGACGGCGCCGTCCCGCAGCTGCTTGAGCTGCACACGGTGACCTTGCGCCAGGGCGGCCTCGATGGCGGCAATCATTTGTTCCGTCATGGCGTTACCTCAAAAACGTCAGCTCACCACATACCTCCGCCAGGGAATGGCCGTCCAGGTATGGGGCATTCAGCATTTCGTCAGCATCATGAAATTCCGTTCCGGGGTCGTCCGGGTCATGGAAGGAAAGGATATACTTGTTTGGACTGAATGGAATAATCAACCCGTGAATCCCATTCCACGTAAACTCGATATCGTCCACACAGCTTAACGCATATTCCCGTAGCTCTTGAAACGTTCTCTTCATAGAATATCTCCGTTCTCCACTCTTTCCTGGTCGGTAAGCTCCCGCTCTACCCGGCCTTTTAACTTTCCAAAATCATCAAACAGAAAATCGTGGGCGTGTTCTCCGTGGGTTCCCATTTTGTGCTGATGAGGATTTCCATGGTCACCGCTATGGATTTGAACAGACATCCGGCCTTGTCCATCGTAGAAAACCCGGTCAACCTGTTTCTCCGAGAATCGTGTCTCAACAACGGCGTTTGGACGGTAAGTCATGGGGATAGATCGATGCTGCGTCCAGGTATCCGTCACAACAACCGTTCCATCCTCATGATACCGCACACGGCTGTATTTTTCAAGCTGTTTTGCCTCCCGATAGGAAGATTTCCAGTCCGTATAATCCGCGTCCGGGAGCAGCTTTCCCGTCTCCGGGTCCGTAACTGCGTATTTGTGCTTTCGGAACGTCTCAAAGGTCTTGGGTCCAACCCCCGCCGCCCGGTACCGCTCCCACTGGCGGTAATCCTCCAGCCAGCGCCGCCGGGCGGCCTCCTTCTTCCGGTAGTCCGCAATCTGCCCCTCCGTGCGGGGGTCCCGGTCGAATGGGTTCTTCGCCGGATTGGAAAAATCCTTGACGCTCCGTATCTCCTCCGCCGTCCGCCCCGCCGGGGTCCAGGGAATGAGGGCGTGGAGGCAGTTGGGATGGATGTTCAGCCAGGTGTTGGCCAGGCTGTCCGGCCCATCCGGGTCCATCTTGCCAAACGCCGCCGCCAGGGGCGGGAAATCCGGGTTCGCTCCGCTTTTGGAATACACCCGCCCCTCATAAGGGGCGCACAGGGGGCAGGTGGTCCCGTGGGCGCTGATTTTGTACAGGTCCTGCTCCGGGTCCGCCGTCAGCACGGACAGCACCGCCGCCTGGCGGGAGGCAGTGCGGGAGGCCATGGCCCCGTATGTATGAAGGCTCCAGCGCCGCCCCGCCTTGTCCACAAAGGCTGTCACGCCCTCCCGGCGCAGGGCCTCCACGAAGCCGGGAAGGGCCTTATAGGGCCCTTGGCCCCTTGCCAGGCGCAGAGCCGTCTGCTCCAGGCCCACCCGGCGGAAGACGTCCGGCTCTGTGCGCCCGATCAGCGTACCCTGGAGCCCCGCCAGAGCCGTGGCGGAGGCCTCCATGATCTCACCCATCAAATTCTGCGTCAGCCGCTGGACGATGTCCGTCTGCTCCGCCGTCAGCGCCCGGGCGCTCTGATAGGCCCGCAAATGCTTGACCGGGGGCTCGCCGGGGCTTCTTGCCCGCTCCGGGTTTCGGACGTAAAACTGGGCCTCGATCATCCGGGGAACGTACTCCCAGCTGTCGGATTCCAGCTTGCGCAAAACGGCCTGGACCCGCTCCAGGGCCGCCACGGCGTGATAGTCCGTCAGCCCCTGGGAGCGGAGGCGGCTGATTTCATTGATGATGTCCGTCTCCGCTTTCAGGAAGAGGACGACGAGCTTTTGGAGCTCCCTTTCAGGCGGGCCGGGTTTCATCATCGGCATCCGGCTTCACCTCATCGTTCTCCTGTCCATAGTCAAGCCCCGCTAAGGGATCCCGGAGGGCTGTCAGGTCCTGATAGGTCTTTCCGGCGTTAGCGGCGATTTCCTCATCCGTAACGCAGCTGAACAGCCCCGTCTCATTGGACAGCTTTTTCAGCTCCCGCATAGCCGTATCCGCCCGGATGAGGCCCGCCTGGAAGGCGTCCCGGACGGTTTGGGCCTTCTTCTCCGCGATTTCCGCCAGCTCCCTCGCCGTAGGCGTCCACAGGGGCGGGAAGGTGAAACACAGGTCCTCGGGCACCCCGCCCCAGGCTGACGCGCACAGCACCGGCAGCACCTGGTCCAGGATATCCCGCAGGCGGCTCTCCCGCAGGGTATCAATGTACTCGTAATAGGTTTTCAGGTCGCTCTCCCCGGTGGCGTTCAGCCCCGCCGGGGCCCGGCCAAACAGCCGGGTCATGGGGATGTGGGTTTTGGCGCTAAGGTTCAGCTGGGCCCCCTCAATGACATGGTCGAAGCCGGTAAAAGCGTATTGCGTATTATAAACCTTGTCCCCCCGGTTCACCAGCTGCATTCCAAAGTTGGATCGCAGGACGCTCTGGGCCTGCATGGTGTTCCAGAACCGCCGCTGCGCGTCGCCGGAGGCCAGGGAAAACAGCTGGTCCAGGTTTTGAACCTCCATCGTATCCAGGTTGGCCCGGAAGGTCAGGTTTCCCATGTTGTGCATGATGCTGTCATAGAGAACGATATCGTCATAAATGGGTTCAATATCGCTCTCCCCCCAGTACAGCTCCGCCATACGCTCCAGATAGGGCAACATCCCCCCGGTAAAGCGCACGATCCGGGAGTGATGGACCCGGGCCGCTATGCGGTTTTCCGCGTCGTTGATGTCGTAGTACTCCGGCACAAGCTGTCCCTGGGAGAAGATCATGCGGTCCTCCGGCGTGACGCCGCACCAGCGGTCGAAGATCTGAAGCCCCTCAAACGCGCCTGGCAGTACGGCCCCCAGGTCCAGAGGCGTGTCCAGAAGCCCCTCGTGGCCGCGAATCCGAATCAGCCCGGCGGCGCCGCCGTATAGGCTCCCCATCTGCAAGCCCTCGTCAATGCCTTTCCGAAGGCCGGTCCGGCGCTCTTCCCGTTCCAGCGCCGCTTTTTTCCCGGGGGACAGGGGCATTCCAAATTCATACCATTTCCGGGTCATGTCGTTGGGGATGATGCTGACCACGCTCCGGCATATACCGCCGCTGCGGTACAGGGAGTTCAGCAAAGCGTAATTGTCCGTCAGGCGGGTCAGCGGGTACTCCGCCGCCTCCAGGGGGGCCTGGGAGCCATAGCCCAGGCGGAACAGCGGATTGGAGAACGCATCCATCGTCAGTACGGGCGTTCCCCGGGTTTCCGCCTTCTTTCTCCTCGACAAATCACTTCACCCCCCCATAGCGGTAAGACGGCACACAGGTATTCACATAGTAGCGCAGGGCGTCCGGCCCGTGGTCCAGCGTCTTGACAGGCTTTTCTACGCCAAGCTGTGCGGCTTTCTCATCCCATACGTAGCTTTGCAGCTCTTTAATCAGGCCCACGCACCGCTGATGGACCCGGATGCGCCGGGCCGCGAACATGGCCCCGGTCCGCCGGATGCCGTCAGGAACGTCGTTGTCCGCATCCAGGGTGTAGACGCCTCCGCGCTGGAGCGCCGCAATAAAGCTGACCGCCGAGGGGTCCACCACCGCGGGGCAGAAAAACTGCGGGTCCTCACCCATAAAGGCCAGGAAGTCGTCCACATACTCTGCGTCCGTCTTCTGCCGTCCTCCCGCCCGTTCACTCCGGCTGTCCCAGCGGTATTCGTTGTCCACCCAGACCGTTTCGCCGTCGTCATAGATGTCCAGCAGGACGAAGGGGTTTGTCGTGCCGTAATCGCAGGCGATGGTACGGTAGGCGATATAGGGAAGCCCCTTGGGCCGGCCCGCGTCCTTGTAGATGTGAACGTCCGGGAGGAACATATCGTAAATCAGGCCCTCCGCCGTGACCCACAGGCCCCGGATGTAGCGGTCGTAGAAGACCCCGGCGTACATGGATTCATAGCGCCGCCGGATATTGGGGGAGAGGGCGAGATTGTCCGCCATGGTAAAATGCAGGTGAAGTGCGTTGTGGACCCTTGGCTGTTCCTCCTTAATCCACTCTGTATAGAACCAATGGACGGGACTCTCCGGATTGCAGTTGAACCAGAACTTGCTGCCGTATACGGAGCAGCGGGCCAGGGCCTGCTCCACAAAGGACCGGGGCTGAAGCGCCACCTCGTCCAGCAGCACCCCCGCCAGGGTGATGCCCTGGATCAGCATATAGGACGACTCGTCCCGCCCGCCGAACAGGAAGTAGGTGTTCTCCCGCCCGGTGCCGTCGGATATGACCAGCTTGTTCTCCGCCCGCTTCTCCACAATGGTCAAATCCGGCGGAACCCAGTCCCGCAGATTGAGGATCACGTTTCGGCGCAGGCTCTCAATGGTCTTGCCACAAATAGCGAACTTCTGGCCACTGAATGCGGCCATACTCCAGAGGACGAAGCCGACGGTCATGCACACGGTTTTGCCCGAACGGATGGAGCCGTCGCATACCAGAGCGTCCCGGTCCTTGAACCGGGGTTGCTGCCACCAAAGCATGGCCAGAAGTTGGCGTTTACTCAACCTCTGGTAAATCATCAGTGTCTACCTCCTCGGCCCTCATAATGGCCTGCAGCAGATTGTTCTCGGCCCCCAGGGGCTTGCCGTCCGTTTTGGCGTCCGGCTCCCGCTGTCCCAGATACTGCTTGCCCAGCCAAATCGCCATGTTGGCGTTCTTTTTTGCAAGCTCGAACTGACTCCGGCGGAGGGATATTTTACCCGAGCCCCGCTTTTGTGCAAAAACTTCGGAGAAACCCTTCTTGTAAGTGCGCTTGCACCAACGCTCCAGGGTCTTGTCGGTCACATCGAAAAAGCCGCAAATTTCCTCCTTGGTGCATTGGAGGCCGCATAGCTTCTCAAAATCCTTCTGACTGATTTCTTTCAGCGGCCTCGCCATACCCGCTCACCTCCTGTGATAATTCTCCGGGTCTGCTATGTTGTAGGTGCACCAGTTACAGTCCCGAATGCAATCAACGCACTCCGGGGGAATTGTGTCCAAGTTGGACACCGGCCCGCAAAGGGCCAACAGGTCCCGCCGCTCCAGCCGGGGCCTATCCCATGACGGCTCCCAGGTGGCGCAGCTCTCGTCCTGTTCGATACAACAGGCCGTCCCGCGTTCAATATCTTTCACGGCCTCCAGCAGAAGCCGGACGCCAACCGGGAAGATGGCTTTCCACAAATCATGGTAATCCCACCCCGGCCTAATCCATACAAGCTCCTGGCGCAGTATGTCGCCGCCGTCGGTCTTATCAGTCAGCCGGTAGACGGTGCCGCCGGACACATAGTCGCCCATGTGGACCGCCCAGCGCACGGCGTCCTTGCCTCGGTGCCTCGGCAGCAGAGAGGGGTGGAAGCCTATACCGCCGTGCTTCGCCTTGTCGATGCACCGGCCAGAAATCAGCCAGTGCGAATGGGCCGCCACAATCAGCTCCGTGCCGTCCGGGATATTGCTGGACAGGAGGTGCTTGCAGTCAGTCACCAGCGGGAGGCCCTTCACCGCCGCATAGCCGTATAATTTATCCTGATATTTGCCAGGCGGTGCCGGGGCCACGCCCACGATCTCATGCCCAGCCCCCAAGAGGGCCTTGCAGACTTCTTTGCCGAAAGTCTTTTGACCACAAAGGAAAATCTTCATTTCTCCGCCTCCCCCACATACTTGAAGCCCTGCACCGCCCGGAAGTGGCCACCATAGCCGGAACCCACGACCTTTTCTCCCCGCCTGCGCTGGGATGCGTTGATGGACCCCGCCGATCTGGCCTTGTTCCCACCGTAGAGTACAGCGGAACACTGTGTCCATTTAGGGCTTCGCCGCAGGGCGGCGCACATCTGGGGGTGGCTGGTATGGAAGTAAAGCGGATATTTGTGGCCACCTCGGCCCTGGCCCTGCTTGTGGTATTCGGCCACCCAGTTCAGGAACCGCATACCGACGCCCGCTCCCTGCCACTCTGGCATAGTCACCAAGCGGGTGCCCCGGTAGCCCCGGACCTCGAACCGGGGGGCCACGGCCATATGGCAGGCCAGCTCCCCGTCCACGGTCCCGATAAAATACTCCCCAGCCACCGGCATGGGGAGGTCTAAATAATAATGCGGCTTAAAATACTTCCAGTAACCCTGGTTGACCTTCCATACTTCAAGCTCAATCGTTGGCCGCTGTCGGGGAACCCCACGTTCAAAGGCTTTCGTTTTCGTGTCGATAACCCAGTCCGGCTGTATCCAGTCCAGAATGTCATAGTGGGGAGTAAGTAACACCACCTTCCCACCAGGGTTTCCCCGCCGCCATGCCTTTTGGAACGCCTGGGACCCTATACGGGCAATCTGCCGATCCACTACTGAGGTGAACTCGTCAATCACGATTTCCTGGGGCTTCTCGCAGATGATACGGGCCAGGCCCACCCGGAACTGCTCACCATTGGACAGCACCCGGAAAGGCCGCAGCCAGGAAGGGACCGACCCCAAGCCGACATTCGCCAAGGCCCCCGTCACTTCGTTGAAATCCCCGTCGGGGGCGATACAGTCAATCACCGGCTGATCCACCGCCCAGCCCTGGGTGTAATCGTAAATCTTATCCGTGCCAAAGATAGTCCGCCCAATAGAGGTCTTGCCTGATCCAGACGGACCGACAATCACGCCAATGCTCCAGTCGCCGGACAGGTCGGCGTCGATTTCCAGGTCGAAGTTACAGCCGTTCTCCGCGTTGAATAGGCTCTTGACCCTTGCCGCTCGATAGCTGTCAAAGTCACTGACGTGGTTGTGTACCGCGATCCTCGTCATACGGTCACCACCCGGCAATCATAGCCCATGCCCCGCAGCTTGTTATAGCACTCCTCCTGTTCGGCCTCGCTGGTCAGGATCACGGTCACGCCATACTGCTGGCTGTACTCAAATTCGGACTTGGAAAAATTACCGGGCTTTTCCTCTCCTGGCTTTTCCTCCTCGTCCAGCTTAATGCCCCAGTCTAGGTCCAGGTCCCCGAAGTCCAGTCCCTCCAGCTCGTCGGCCAGAAGGTCCAGGTCCCAGCCCGCCAGTTCGGCGGTCTTGTTGTCCAGCAGACGGTATTTCCGCTTCTGTTCCTCGGTCAGCCCGGCCTTGACAATGACCTCGGCCTCTTTCCGTTTCAGCTTCTTCAGCGCCCTATACCGGGTGTGCCCGGCCAGGATCACGCCATCCTCGTCCACGACGATTGGGGCGACATAGGTACACTGCTGGATACTCTCCACCACCGAGGCCACCGCCGGGTCGTTGCGCCGGGGGTTTCGCTCATATGGGCGGATTTCTGACAGCTTCTTGGTCACCAGCTGCATTTCCATTATTCGCTGCTCCTTTTCATGATGTGCCCGCTACTGGCCTCGTTGGCGACCGCTGCCAGCCCGGACCATGCCCCACGCAAAGGAGAAACGCAGGGCCGAAACCCTCCTTCCCAAAAAGAATGGCGGCCCCCAGCTCGTGGGGGTCGCCTGGATCGTCAGGATTTTACACGGTAGCATTATAGCACCCTGTTCTCAAAAAATCGCCCGGTTTTTTTCCGCTCTTTTTATCCGCTCTCCGTGATGCCGTACAGAGCGATGGTGAAGTGCCGCAAAGCCTTCTCCCGCCGGTCATATACCGCAGTCTTTTCGAGGTTCAGCCGATCGCACAGCTCCCCGACACTGTCCTTTGTTCTGTGGATGTAGAAGCGGTCCAGAACCAGGCGTTCCTCGTCGTCCAGAACGGCCAGGGCCTTATCGACCTGGGCCACCCACAGCCGGGCCTCCTTCAACCGCCGCTTCAGCTCGTCCCGGTGAACGATGTTGGACAGCATGGCGTCCTCCCGCGTATTGCCGCCCCCGGACACAGGGGTGCCGTCGGTGGCGGCGCTGCGGATACCAGCATAGGACGACTCCAGCCGCTTGATCTCCTTGGGGATGTTCTCCAGGGCTTCCCGGCGGGCCTCGTAGTTTTTCAGCTTGTCGATTGCCTCACGTTTCCAGTTCATTATGGACCTCCTCTCAATCGTCCAGGCCCTTCCAGCGCGGTTGGCAGGCGTCCGCCGTACCCATCAGGCACTTGTTTTTACAGACCGTGCAGGCGTCGCCGTCAGCCATAACAAAATGCAGATCGTGGATAGCCTGGTCCAGCTTGGAGGCCAGAGCCTTCTCCCGCTCCAGCCCCGCCGCCGCCAGGCCCAAGTCCCCCTCCGCCTGCTCGGCCCGGTTGGAAAGGGCCTCGTTCTCCGTCTTCAGCCGGGCCAGCGCCGCCTCCAGCTCCCGCCGGTGCTGCCGCTCGGCCTCTACCTGAACCGTCAACCGGGCGTTCTCCCGTACCAGCTCCTCCGTGTAGACCTGGTCGCCGTTCAAAATCACTGTTGCGCTCATAATCAAGCCCTCCTTGCTTCTCTGGCCTCTTTGGCCTCTTTGGCCTCTTTGGCCTCTTTGGCCTCTTTGGCCGCTTTCTTCGCCCAGACCACGCCTGGGTCTTTATCAGTCAACACCCGCCCGCTGGCGCATTGAACACACTTGATCCGCCACTTGGGCTGGCCGGGGGAAGCGCCCCGGACCCGCTCAAAATGCCCATAGCCCGGTTCTATCCACTTCCCGCAGCAGTAGCAACGGCCTGGGCATTTGTTCCTTGCCATAGTCAAACCTCCATATCCCTGTATTTTTTCAGCCTGGCCCGGATAGCGGCCATCATGGCGTTTTGTCCGTCGGCCTTTTCCCGCAGAGCTGCCATAGCGTCCTGCTCCACGGTTCCCTCGGCCACCAGGTAGATCACGCTGGTGGTGGCGGACCGCTGCCCCTGCCGGTGCAGCCGGTCATTAAATTGCTCGTCAAGCTCCAGGTCGTACATGGGGCCATACCAAACGACGATGTGCCCACCGTCCTGGAGATTCAGCCCATGCCCGACCCCGGCAGGATGGGCCACCAGCAGCGGTATCTCCCCACGGTTCCAGGCCGCTATGGTGTCGCTGTTCTTCAGCTGCACCGCCTGGGGGAACCGGGCCATGATGCGGTCCCGCTCATGCTGGTATCGGTAGGCCACCAATACCGGCTCCCCGGCGGCCTCCTCCAGAACATCCTCCAGGACGTCCAGCTTGTCGGTATGAAGCTCATGGGCGACATGGTCCTCGTCGTAGACGGCCCCGCCCGCAATCTGCAACAGCTTCCCGTTTACCGCCGCCGCACTCCCGGCGTCTATGACGTCCTCGGCCAGCTCCAGAAGGGCGTCCCTCTCCATGCTCTCGTATAGGGCACGAGCCCCCGGGGACAGGACCACCGGCCTCACAGTTTCCACCAGCTCCGGCATCTTCACGTTGCCTTTTGTTTCCAGGCTGATGCAGATATCGGAGATCAGGCTGTAGACCTGGTCCTCCGCCCCTGGCCTGGGCTTCCACTCATAGATCACATATCCATTCTGGCGGCCAGGGGTGAAGTATTGATTGCGGTATGCGGTGAATGTCCGGCCCAGCCGTTCCCCCTGATCCAGTAAGTACACCTGCGCCCAGAGGTCCAACAGGCTCCGGGGGCGGGGGGTGCCGGTCAGGCCCCACAGGTGCTTGATCAGGGGCCGCACTTTCCGCAGGGCCTTGAAGCGTTGGGAACTGGGGTTTCGGAAGCTGGACAGTTCGTCAACGATCACCAGGTCAAAGGGCCATTTCAGGCCGTAATACTTCACCAGCCACGCCACATTCTCCCGGTTGATGCAATAGACGTCGGCGCTCCGGGCCAGGGCCGTCCGCCGCTGCTGTGCGGTCCCCAGGACCTTACTGATCCGCAGATGGCGGAGGTGGTCCCACTTTTCGCTTTCCCGGCTCCAGGTATCCTCCGCCACCCGCAGCGGTGCGATCACCAGGACCTTGGACACCTCGAAGCTGTCATACAACAGCTGGTCCGCCACCGTCAGGGCCACGGACGTTTTCCCCATGCCCGGCTTCAAGAACAGACCAGCGGCGGGATGGTCCAGGAGGTAGTCGATACAAAACTGCTGGTATTCGTGGGGGGTGTACTTCATGGCCGCCCCTCCCCACTGATGGCGGCCATCATGGCGTCGACGGCAGGCTTGCTGTCAGGCACAAAGACCTGGAAGCCCAAAGCCCGAAGCCGCCCATGCACATAACGCTGCCTCCGCTTGGGGGTCTTGCCGAGGTCCTTTGTTTCCGCAAAGTAGACCCTGGCCCCCGGAAGGAGTATCAGCCGGTCCGGCACCCCGGTCCACCCAGGGCATACCAGTTTCAAGGCGAGGCCGCCTGCCGCTTTTACTCTGTCACGGAGATATGCCTCTACTGTTTTTTCCATAGGGTCCTCCAAATTCATAAACGTTTGGGATTTTGGCGCTGTGACACTTGTGACGCTTGTGACGCTTGTGCTCACGCTCACGCGTAGGCAGGCGCATTAAGCGGGCGCAACACGGTTTTCTCTTTAATTCATATATTTCCTATAAACTACTGTCACAAGCGTCACAAAACCCGGAAACGCCTGCCGCCGTAGGTCGTAGCCCGTGACACTCGACTGTCACACGGCTGTCACAAGCGTCACAGCCGCGTGACAGCTTCATAGGCCGCAGGGGTCTTTTGTGACACTTGCGGCACCGGGTTATGTCACACGCCTAAACCGCGTTTGCCGCCCGTATACCCCGCACCGCTGCCGCTTAGGGTCCTCTTTCCAATCCGGGAGTTGCCGCAGGATGGCGATAACCTCCCCGCGATCCAGACGGGGGAATTTACGCAGGTCATTCCCAAAGCACTCCGCCCAAATCTCGGCGGCGCATACGAAGTTCCGGCGCACGGTGCCCACCGCCCTCATGCTATCGTCCTCAGAGAACCAGCCCTGGCGGCGGCCAATATCCCAGCTTTCCCACTCCGCAGGCAGAAGGGTTTCCAGGTATATCTCCACCAGCCCCCGCCGGGGATCGTCCTCTGTAAACTCCCGCTGCTGCTCCTGGGCGCTGGCGGCCAGCTCCGGCGGCAGCGTCAAAGGCTCCCCTTCCTGGTACAGCGCCACGGCCTCGGCCCAGAGCTGGTCAATGACGGGTGGGGTCAGGTCACCCCATACGGTTTTCGCCGGGGCCTGGTCCAGCAGCCGTACCGGCCAGAAGCGCCGGTTGCCGGTATCGTCCCGAAGGAATGCGGTGCTGTTGGTGGTGCCGATGAACACGCACTGGCGGGGGTGGTCCTCCACCCGGCGGCCATAGGCGGCCCGGTAGCTGTCCACCTGTTTTGAAATAAAATTCTTGATGGTTTCGATCTCTATCTTCCGCATGGCGGCCAGTTCGCCCAGCTCCACCAGCCAATACCCCTGGAGGCCCTCATACGCCTCCTTGGTGCCGATCCCGGCCAGGCTGTCCGTATACCAGCCCCTTGCCATCTTTGCCACAAGGGTGCTCTTTCCGCGCCCCTGGGGGCCTGCCAGCACCAGCACATAGTCGAACTTGCAGCCTGGCTCAAAGACACGGGCCGCTGCCGCCGTGAATGTTTTCTTGGTCACAGCGCGGGTGTAGGGGGTATCTTCTGCCCCCAGGTAGTCCACGAGCAGGCCGTCAAGCCGGGGCGTTCCGTCCCAGACAAGCCCCTCCAGGTAGTCGCGGATGGGGTGAATGATGTTGTCATTGGCGGCGTTGAGCAGCCCGTTTCTGATCTTGTTTTCGCCGGTCACGCCGTATTCTTCCTCCAGGAATTGAAACAGGCGGGTGTCGTCGGAGTCCGCCCAGGTGTCGCCGTTAACCGTGTCTAGCACCTTCCGCCAGGGGAGGTCCCGGAGCGCCACCAGGCGCACCTTCAGCGCATTGTAGGCCACGCAGCCCTTCAGGCGGGGGTCGTTGCAGATAATCAAATGGGCGTTGTGGACGTTGGAGAGAACCTTCCCCTTGCTGGTGTCCAGCCGGTCCTCCCAGTGTTCGTCGTCGGTTGGCGGGTCGAAGTCCGCCCAGGCCCGGTCCATACGTTCTTTGTGTAGTAACCGCTTCACCTCCAGGTCGTTCTCCGCCAGCTCTGTCATGGCAAGGAACGAGGGGCGGCGGGACATGGGGGTATCCGGGGCGGCGTCCTCGTCCTGGTCCCCGTAGAGGTGGACCCGGACCAGGTCAAAGGCGTTGCACAGCTTCCCGGAGGCCGGGTCGGTGGCGTGATTAGAGTAGGCGAACACGCCATCGTCGTACAGCACCAGCCCCGCCGCCGTGGACCCCTTGGCGTAGGTGTAGCGGCCCGGCAGGGCGCAGGCGGTATAGATATCGGGCAGGAACTTTTCAATGGCGGTGTCGACGTCGTAGCACCGGCAGAACGCTCCCACGAGGCCAGGCTTCTCCAGGGGATTGCCCTGCTTTTTGGCCTCACGGCTCCGGGCAGCGTCGACACGGGAGGACGTGGGCCAATAGGACGTGTCCCGCCAGTCGGGGTATTGGGCCAGGACCTTGTCCGGGTCCAGCCAGGGGGCGTCCCGGTATTCGGGCTTGAACTCCCCGTTGGCCGCCGTGCTGGGGTAGTACATGATCCGGGTGGCCTGGTAGGTGGTGTCGTCGAAAAGGTCAATGCCCAGGTCCCCAGCCACCCGGCGGCCCAAGGCTTCGTATTCCTCCGCCGACACAGGCCGGGCCAGTGGGATCACGAACCGCAGGCGGGGCTTCTCCGGGGTGTGCTTGTGGGTGGGGTAGACCGCCACGGCGCAGCCGTACACCAGGTCAAAGGCGTCCAGCATATCAGGCTGGGCGAAGTCGGCGTCGAGGGTGAGCAGGGTGCGGTGTTCCACGCACCCCGTCTTGCGCCTGCCCTCTTTCAGCCAGCCGCCCACATAGGCCCCCACGTCCTTGATGCGGTCCTGTTCGTCCTTGCCCATCTTGAAATATTCCTGGATGGTCTCTTTGGTGGTGGTAGTCCGTATCAGGGAGGGAAGGAACTCGGACCAAAGCAGCTTCTTGTTTTTCCCGGTCTTGGCCATCCGGGAGCTGAAGGTGGAGATATGGATTTCTCCGTCATGGGTGAGCTTTGGCATATAGTCCCTCCTTAGTCTTTCATGTAGAAGCCGGCCTCAAAGCCAGCCGCCCGCAGGGGCAGCCCCGGCGCCCAGGCCAGGGGGCGGCCCATGATTTCCTGCATCTCCGCCAGGGACCCCGTACCCTCCGGCATATCGGCTATGACCTCGTCGTGGACATGGAACACGATCCGATACCCGGCGGCCTCCAGAGCGGTCATAGCGTCCCGCAGGCAGTCCCTGGCAGTGGCCTGGGTGATGTTCTCCACCAGTTTCCCGCCGTAGGATTTCTGGCGGCAATATTGCCGGTTCTGGCCCACACCCATGTAGGTGAGGCCCAGCTTGTCAAACTTCGGCTCTGGCCGCAGCTCCGGCTTGTAGTAGGCCAGCCGCCGCCCGGAGGGCAGGGTGATGAAAAGATAGTCGGCCTCGCGTTCAAAGCGTATGCCGTGGGCCAGGGTGCTGGGGCGGCCCTGCACGGCGTTGATCGCCGCCTCCTCCACCGCATACCAAAAGCGGACGATGTTCTGATTGGCCTTGCGCCACCGTTTCACGATACCCGGCAGCTCCTCCTCCGGGATGCCGGATTTCAGAGCGCCCATCTGAATCAGTGCCCCGGTGCTGCCCTGGTAGCCGCAGGCCAGCGTCGCCACCTTGCCCTTGGAGCGGAGATCGGCACGGCTGCCGCCCTTCTTGATTTGGTCCTTGGGCACATGGAACATCATGGAGGCGGTGGCCTCGTAGATCAGGCCGTCCCCGTAGAACTCCTGGAGGACCCAGCTCTCCTCCGCCAGCCAGGCCAGCACCCGCGCCTCAATGGCCGAGTAGTCGGCTATGATGAACCGGCAGCCCTCCGAGGGGATAAACGTGGTCCGTATCAGCTGGGACAGGACGAAGGGCGGGGAACCGTAGGCCAGCTCCAACAGGTCAAACTCGCCATTTTTGACAAGTTCGCGGGCGGTTGACAGGTCATTGAGCTTATTTTGGGGCAGATTTTGAACTTGAACCAGCCGCCCGGCCCAGCGCCCGGTCCGGCCTGCACCGTAGAATTGCAGAAGATTGTGGACCCGGCCATCCTGGCAACGCCCCCGTTGCATAGCCTCATACTTCTTCACGCTGGTCTTGCCCAGCTCCTGCCGGAGCTGCAGCACCCGCCGGGTGGTATCGTCCGGGGCCGCCTCCAGCAGCGGGGGGATAGCGTTTTTGTCCAGGCTGTCAGTCACCAGGCCCCGGCCCGCCAGCCAGCCCTTTAACTGGGCGTCGCTGTTGGGATTTTGCAGGGCGGTCAGCTGGCGGGCCTCGGCCATCAGCCGGGCGGAGTATTGGCCGTCCAGCTCTAGGGCCTTGTCTAGCAGCCCGGCGTCCAGGCGCACACCCCGGTCATTGATGCGCTGATCCAGCTCCCAGGCAGCAAGCTCCGCCTGGGGCCGGGACCAACGGGCCAGGCGGTCCCGAATGTCAGTTTCCACGTCCACGTCCCGCACATTGTACTTGCGGAACCGCTCCCACTTGTCAGGGGCGTCCTTGGGGTGGTGCCGGGTGCCGTCCTTGGCGGGCTTGCAGAAGTAGCGGATCAGCTCCGCCCCCTCGGTGAGCTTTTGCTTTTCCAGGCCCAAGGCGGCCCCCACCTGGGCCAGCGTACCGGGCAGCCCCAGAGTGGCCGCCTGGACCATCGTACAGCGCCACTGCTCCGGGGGCATAGGCTGGGTAAAGTACCGGGCCAGACAGGTTCTTTCAAAATTTGCATTGAAAGCAAACTTTATCACAGAGGAGTCAGTTAATAGAGCTAAAAATTCCTCAATATCCCCGGCGGGCAAATCAGAAAACACAGGAGGAAATAGCGTCGGTTCTGCCGGGGCGCTTGATGTTAGGTCTATGATTTTTGTTGGTTGCCCATCGACCTTGTAGCTTATCAAGAGGATTGTAAAATCCGGGGACTCAACATATGGGTGTACGCCGCACCGGGCAAGGTCAACGCTGGAATAGGTTTCGATGTCACAGGACATGATTTTGCCCATAACTATTCAGCCCCTCCCGGTGGCGTTGTCAGCGCCTTTTCGACACTCCAGCCATCCGACAGCCGCCGTCGAATACACTTTGCTGGAATCCCCGTGCGCTCCGCCCATTCTACCGCTAAAAGTGATTCACCCTTATAACAAATTGGTTTACCACTGTGGCGGTTCCGCCCGTTTGCTTTATGTGAAACCCAACGGCAGTTTTCGGGGGAATAGCCTTTGTCGTTGTCAATCCGGTCTATTTCCAAATTGTCCGCATACCCATTCGCAATCGCCCAGGCTTGAAACATCTCAAATGAGTTCCGCCACTCAGCACACACTTTTATGCCGCGTCCGCCATACCGATGAAATGCGGTTGCTCTGGGGTTCTCTGTCCGTGTAATCATATTTGTGTAGATAGAATACAGCCGCGTTTTTGAGGCCCTATGCCGCAAATTTAAGCGCCCAATTTGCCGCTTTTTTACGCACCCGCAACTAACACAGCGGCCACTTAAAAGATTATCCCGGCTCACGGTGGTTTCTTTTCCGCAATCGCACCTGCACAACCAGCGGGCTTTCCCGCTATTACTGTTCTCCGCACGGGTTAAAACAGTTAATTTTCCGAACCGTTGCCCGGTCATATCAATTACTTTCATTACCTCAGCTCCTTTTACAAAAGAACCGCTCTGCCAGCCCACATTCGGATTGACAGAGCGGTTTAATTATTTAGAAACGCATCCAGAAAACTCCGCTGGGTCTTTCATAGCTTTAGTTACGGAACAGGCGAGCCTCGCACCAAAAAGGACGCTGGCACACTCACTGGCCCAATCTAACTTGCCCATAGCCTCCCACAGCTCGTCCACCAGCTCCCCCGGGATTCTGGCGCTCACCCGCTCCATAACGGCGTCCAGTTTGGCTTTGGCCTCCACCACGTCGGGGTACTCCATCCAGATACGCTCCCACTCGTCCGTCTGCCTGATAGCCTCCATCAACTGATAGGCAAGGTCAAAATCATTTTTACTCATGCGACCGCGCCCTCTTTTCGCAAGAGTTAATTCCCTGCCGCAGTTCTTTACTGACGTCGCTCAAATAGTCATAAACGCAGCATATTGCGTCTAGATATGAGTCGGCTGCAAAACTGCCTTCTTCCATCGCTGTATGTATCGCGCCCAGCATAGTGATGCCGCAGGAGAGGCGAAACTGGATTTCGTCCACATCGCCTAAAATGTTAAATTCTTTTTGCGCCATTCTTTGAAAAACCTCCTTGATTTCTCCCCGGAGGCTGTGCTATACTGTCCCCGGAGGCTGGTTTTTGGTGGGCGGGGCTTTCGCCCCGCCCCGGTTACTTACTGCTGGCTCTCATACGCTTCGTCGATGGTCGCGTACTCGATACCGTCCAGCTCGTAGCCGTACTCGGTATACCCGTCCAAATTCTCCCTCCTCTCTGCCCCGGCCCGCCAGCCGGGGCTTTTTATTGTCTTGGGGTTATCCCCCTTGACAATTATTATTATACACTATTTTTCGCTCATAAACAACTGGCGTTATGACCGAAAAATCGATCATGTTTTTGTGCAATATATACACTTGATTTCGCCCACATCATGAAGTATACTTTGTAATGAAAGGGGGGGTGTAAGTATGCCGATTGTTTACAAGCTCGATGTGTTGTTAGCGCTAAAAGAACGTGGGTATACAACATATAAAATACGGAAAGAACGGTTACTCAGCGAATCAACGGTTCAAAAATTGCGCAAACAAGAGCCCCTTGCATGGGAAAACATCGAAACACTTTGCCGATTGCTGGACTGCCAGCCTGGAGACATTATGGAATACGTCGAGGAGGACACCGGGGAATAATCCCCGGTGTTTCTTTACGCAAAGGTTTCCAAAAAATCTTTGTCAGTCCGAATATGAACTTTTCAAGGTACACCGGCAACCCCCGCCGCCGGATGGACAGCGGGGGCCGCCTTTCGTTTTCACATGATGTCGCCCAGGTCGTCGCCGTCACCCATGTAGCCGTCGTCGAAGTCGTCCTCGGCACGGCTGCCGCCGGACAGGCGCTCACCATCGCAGATTTTCTGCACGTTGTTGAGGCCCACGGCCACACCATTGTTGCCGTTGCTGGAGAAGGGGTAGAACATCAGGGAGAACCGGCAGTAGCACCCGCTGTAAATCTCCTCCTGGTCCATGATGGCGTTGCGGGCCAGGTCCACCACGCCCGGCTGCTTGCTGGAGTTGGCGTTGAGGAACCAGCAGCCCTGGAACGCCTCGTCCTCCGGCCTTTCCTCGTCGCCGTCCCTCATGGGCAGCTTCAGCTTGGGGGGCTTCTTGCCCTTCCACTTGGCCTTGATGCCGTCCTGGGTGGCCGCCTCCATGGCCGCCTCCACCTTCTTGGTCATGGCTGTGTCGCTCTTGGGCCAGATGATGCAGGCGCTGTACTTCTTGGGGGACTTCTCGTCCATGCTGGACGGCTCCCAGATGTGGGCGTAGGACAGGCGGCACTTGCCGGTAATCACCTTGCAGGGGTTGTTGACGTTGTTAGCCATTTTCAATATCCTCCTTAAAATCTTCTGCCGCTTTGGCGGCGGTGTTGATGGTGGGCCGCTTGTCGGCCTCCGGGACTAACGTGGGTGCGCCTTCGGGCTTGATGATGTACTGCCCGGCCAGCTCTCCGAATTTCTTCTTGCCGACCAGCTTTTCCATAGCAGTCAGACCCAGCAGCTCGCGGGGTTTGTAGATGTCGGCCACTTTGTAACCGGCCTTGCGGAGAGCGGCGGCGATGCTGTCGGTGTCTGCATACTTGCGGTTGCTTCTGCCCTCCACCACCTTGTAGCCGGGGAAGCTAACCCCCTGGTTGATCGCAGCGTCCAGAGCGTAGTCCTCCACACTCTTGGCCCAGGCGGTCAGGGCGGGCAGCCGTGCCAGGACCTCGGCCACCTCGTCAGGGGATAGGAGCGGCGGGTCTGCGAAGTCCCGCTTGGCAAGCTCCATCTGGTAGTCGCGGTGCGCCCGGCAGATGGGGGAGGCCCGACACCACCGGCAAGTCCCCTCACCGGGGCAGAAGTCCCCCTCGCCCGCCCAGGCCAGGGCTGCCTTGGGCTTCAGCTCGTTCTCCGCCCAGTCCAGCAGCTCCGCTCGCGTGATGGTGGCGGTGGAGATGCTGTCCAACCTGGGCTGGAAGATGTTCATGCGGATGGTGTTGATGTCGTAGACCCAGGACAAGGCCAAGTAGCAGCCCAAGGCGTACAGCTTCATTTGCGGGTTGCCCTCGGCGCTGACAGGGACGCCCTTGCCATACTTGAGGTCTGTCACATCCAACAGCCCGTCGGAAATGATGATGACGTCCGAGGTGCCAAAGCCCTCCGGCACATACTCGTCGAACTTCACCGTCTGCTCGATGAAGATACGGGGATCAGCGCACCGGGTCTTGGCCTCGGCCATACGTTCCTCCACGAAGGCGGCGTAGGCTTCCATGCACTCCCCCATCTCACCTGAGTACAGCGGGTCAGCCTGGGCGGCCTCCAGATCGGCGGTGATGTCGGCCCCCTCCCAGCGTTTCCTCAGAAGCAGCTCCCCGATGCGGTGGGCCAGGGTGCCCTCCTGGGCGTACTCGCTGCCCTGGTCCTCGAAGCTCTCGCCCAGCCGGGCGCTGGGCGGGCAGGCCATCCACATATGGGCGCTGGAGGGTCCCAGCAGAGCGTGGAGGTCAGGCATTCTCCTCACCCAGCCCTTCCAGGTCGGCCAGGAAAGCGGCCCGGTCTTTCTCCGCGATGGCCGACATCCCGGAGACTCCGTACTTCTGGAGAATGGCCACCACGGCCTCCTTTCCGTACTTCCGGGACGCCTCGATCCCCTTGGCTCTCACCTGCTCCACCGTAGGCACCGGCTCCGGCTTATCACTAGGGGCAGACGTCGGGCCATTCGCCCCATCCACAGGGCCAGGGGCCGCCGTAGGAGCTGGGTCGTCCTTGGGGGTATCGGAGATAGGCTCCCCCACCAGGGAGGGCGTGTTGGCCCCGTTGTGGGCCTCGGCGGCGGTCTCCTTCGCCTGAGCGGCGGCCAGCTTCTTTTCCTGATGCTTCTCCGCCTCCAGGATACGGTTGGCAGCCTGACTGACCTCACTGTTCGACAGACAGTGCAGGCCAAAGGCGGCCAGGGAGGACAGGGCCTCCAGGGGCGTGTTGCCCGTAACTTTGATTTCCACCATTAGTTTCCGTCCTTTCTCTTAGTGGGCCAAACTGCCAGCAGCGCAGCCCGTAATGTGGGGTATGTTTTGCCCTTGTAATGCCAAAGGCCATTGTGGTATCTCACGTTTTCCTCCTTGTACTTTCAGAGCGGGCCGTGCTATAATGGTGCCATAGCCCCCTCGTGGGTTATGGGCTTCACATCCAAAACGCTTTGGTCGGCTGGTTGGATGTGGGGCCTTTCATTTTGTATCAGGAGCCTCCAACGCTATGGACTTGATCTGCCGCACCGCCCGAAGGGCATTGTCGGTCAACTGGCGCTGCCAGGCTTTCTGGCTCGGTGCCCAGCGGAATCCCTCGGCCTTCAGCTCGGCCCGGATAGCTTCATCAGGCTTTCCGTCAAAGATAATCTGGAGCCGGTTTACCTCGGTATTGACCACGACCCGGCCACCGTCGAACTCCCACCCCTCCGGGGCCTGTTCTGTTTGGCGCTTCTCCAGTTCTTTAATGCGGGCCTCATACCGCCGGATATTGGCGTTGTTGTTGGAAAGCTCAAAGGCGGGGTAGCCGATGCGGCCACAGTAGTCCGGCTTTCGGAGCTGCTTGATTTCCTCCGGGGTATAGCCCAGTTCTTCCAGCTTGGCGTCACCTTTCGCCTTGTCCTTCATGCGGATGGCGGCGTTGGCGGCTTTCATAAGCTCCTGGTGCTTTTTCAGCTTCTCCACTTTGGCTTTCAGCTTCTCCAGGGCCTGCGGATCGTCGCCGCTGATGCCGCCCATGCCAGTGCTGCGGATTTTGGAAAGCAGCCCTTGAATATAGCTGAACTCCTTCGAATTTCGGTCCCAGGCGGCGTTTTGCTTTTCCTTTTTGCGGACGGGGAAGTTGCTGCCGCCAGCAATCAGGATAGAGGGGCACCGGGTGTCAATGCTATGCCGCTGGTTCACGTTCTCGGCCAGCTTCTTGGCATAGAGGTCCAGCAGCTGGTCGATTCTCTCATGGTGCATGGGGTCCACCCGGCGCTTCTGCTGCTCTGCGATCTCGGCAGCCTCGTCCACCATGCGCTGGTATGCGGCGGTGGCGCTGCCAGGCACATAATCGTAGAAGCTGTTCATTTCCTTGGCCCGGCGGGCCAAGTCCTCGTTGATGGGGTAATACTTGCTCATGCGCTTGCATCCTTTCACGTTGGCCGTTTGGCGTCGATCCGCCGGATGCCGCCCAATACACAGGGCACAGGCTCCGCCCGGTTCGTCCCCATCCGTAACAAGGTCAGAACATCGTCCAGGTTGATCAACGCTTTACTCCCGGCCCATACAACGGGCACCTTGCCGTCTTTCACAAGCTGCCTGACGTAGTGCTCGGTCACTTCGGAGCCGGGGTCCTGGGCCTTGATTTCGGCCACGATTTTCGGGGCCGTCCGCATACGCGGGATAGATTCAGCATTCATTTCTCTGACCTCTGGTACAGCACCGGATAATTCTTGCCGCCGGCAGAAATTGTTTTCGGCCAGTCCTGAGCCACCAGCCAACTGTGAACCTTTTCAATAACACTTTCGGTATACTGAAAGTCCACACCATCATGGCCGTTGCGGCTATAGGGGACTGCCTCCTTTTCCTCAGGCGCAAGCGCCAATTCAGAGATGATTGCGCCAATGGCCTGCGCGTGAGGTGTCTTACCACCCGACGCTTTAGAGTAAACCCCCAGTTTCTCCGCAATAGTGCCCTTATCGTAAGTAACCTTTGCCCCTTGCAGCGCGATCCTGGGAAGCGCCACCCCGTCCTCTGCAAACAGGGACCCAAGAGCCATCGCCTGATACTCCGGCCTCACATTCGCACGATCCCACAGCTTCTGGAACCGTTCAGCTGTGCGGTTCTTGGCGTTCAGGATCATGGCGGTGGCGCGTTTCGCCTCCGCTATAAGCTGGCTCTCTGTCTTTTCGGTTCTGGTTTTGCCCTGGATGGCTTTCTGCTGTTCCTTCACCAGGAAGTAGGTTTCCTCCAGATTGTCGAACTGCTCCCACGCCTTGGGTGTGTCCAGAATCTTGCAGTGCCGGTTGGCACCACGCTCAGTCCAAAGGTAGAGATGAGCGGTGTTCTTACCAACCAGGTGACTGTCGGTCCCCTGGTTCTCCTCCGGGGCCACGAGGGGAATATCATTCACCTCGCGCTTAAAGGCCCTTAGGGAATCACCCTTCAGCAGAAAATAGTGGACCCCTTCTTTGAAGTTCTCCTTGTTACGATTAAAATTGCGTTTAATGTTATCTGTGCTGGTCTCGTAGACCTGGGCTAGCAGTTCGGTGGTAATCACCCGCTGCCCTTCGTGCTCGATGGGGATCAATTTGTTGTTCATGTTGTCTCCTTTCCTAATCTTGCCGAGTAATTTAGACCGGGGATGTTGCGCCCGGAAAGGTATTGCGAAATTGCGGACTGGGGTGCGCCGCTTTTCTCGGCAAGGCCCGCCTGCTTTAGCCTGGTCCATAGCGTACTTGAGGCGTTTTGCAAAGGTTTCCACGGTCCACCTCCTCCCTCACACGCCAGCCTTGACTTCGGCAGCGGCAACGGCGGCGGTGTCCGGCTCCGTCAGCAGCTCGTCGAGCGTGACGCCGAAATAGTCCGCAACGAGCTTCAGCTTGTCTACCGTGGGGGAAGATACGTTCCAGTTGCGAATGGTGGCGTTGCCAATGCCAAGGTCCCGTTCCAGCCTCGCAATGCTGACACCCCGTTCTTTGCAAAGCTGGGAGATATTGGTCAAGATCACAAAAAAACCTCCTCTCTTTTTTAGATGAATTTAGAGAAATGTCTTGACAAACTTTAGAGAATAATCTAAAATGTGAATTGTTACAACACATAGAGATTTCCCTCAGCCTGTTTAGGTTTTTCTCTAAGTCTTACGGCCATTATATAGGGGACTCTCTAATTTGTCAAGCCCATTTTTAGGTCTTTCTCTAAAAAATTTTGGAGGGTCCCCATGAATAGTGTGGAACGTGTAAAAAATCTATGTAAAGAGCGGGGAATACCCGTTTCTCGGCTTGAAAAAGAGCTCGGATTTGCAAACGGCTATATTAGCCAGCTCCGCAAAGGTGTTTTTCCTTCTAATCGCCTCGTAGAAATCGCAGAGTATTTCGGGGTTTCCATTGATTACCTGGTCAACGGGACCGAGGAAACAGAAAAAGCGCCCACCCAGGAGGGTGAGCGTGAAGCTGATTTAAGTCCCGCATTCTTTCGCTTAAAACAGGGTTTAGAGCCGTACGACCTTTCAGAATCTGATGCTGATTTTTTAGTGGAAGTTTATAAAGCGCATATTAAGAAGAACCGGTAAGGGGGGGATGTGCATGGCAAATAACGCAAAAGAGGACCTGTATGCCCGTATAGACTTGATGCGAAAAAATTTGGGCATCTCCCAATACGATACCGCCATAAACGCTCTGGAACTGTGTGAGAGAAAGATATCTGATGTTAAAATCATATACCACTCTTTCGATACATCTGGTTTTTGTGGGGCCGCATTTGCGGGTGACAAGGAAAATACGATTGTACTTAACACCGCTCGATTAGAAAACGAGCAAAATTTCGATTGTGGACACGAGCTGATTCATCTTGTCCGCCACCGCCATCTAAACAACGGAATTTTTAATTGTTCCAGCAAAAAACAAAACAGTTTTTTAGAATGGGAAGCCAATGAAGGCTCAGCACAGCTTCTTGTCCCATACCAAGATTTCATACCACGTTTTACTTCCTTACTTAACAACAACGCCTTCGGTATCCAGAATATTTTAGCTGAGCACTATCATGTGACCCCTCAGGTAATTAACGTTCGCATGAATAGCCTTGCCTACGAAATCGACCAATATCGAGAAGGCGCACGACTGGATTGCTTAGAACTGCTTTCCAGAAAACAGCGTAGACAACGAGGGATAACCACGACCTGTTATCAGGCTCTTTGCGATTTTGCGCTTGACTGGGATTCAGTCATAGGCCTTTAAACACAAAAAACCGCCCCCGGTACTCGCAATACCGGGGGCGGCTATAGAGGGAAGTAAGTTTTCACGGGCTCACTTCCCTCTCATTTTAACACACATTTGGGAGGAATTCAACATGGCAACCATAGAAAAGCGGGGAAAGGGGTACCGCATCACCGTTGCGGCGGGCATCGACCTCAACGGCAAGCAGATCCGTCACCGCATGGTCTGGACCCCGGATGAGAAGCTGACACCCCGCCAGGTGGAGAAAGAACTGAATCGGCAGATCGTCCGCTTTGAGGAACAGGTCAAGACCGGCTCCGCAGCCCTGGACGGGAATGTGCGCTTCGTAGACTTCGCGGAGCGGTACATGAAGGACTATGGCCGATTGAGCCTAAAGCCCACCACCCTGTCAAACTATGAGCGGAACCTGGTCCGCATCAATCAGGCCATCGGCCATATCCGGCTGAAGGACCTGACCCCTATGCACATCCAGGCGTTTTACCGCAATCTCCAAGAGGAGGGTATCCGGCAGCACACCACCGCCACGGCCACCCCAGCCCTGGCCGAGTGGATCGCCCGGCAGCCTATCTCCAAGTCCGCCTTTGCCAAAAAGGCCGGCATCACCCATCAGACGGTGAGCCAGGCCCTAAAGGGAAACACGATCAACCAGGCGTCCGCCGAGAAGATCGCCGCTGCCACCGGCCTGGAGGTCAAGGAGCTGTTTACCATCAATGCCGACACCACGCCCTTGGCCCCGGCCACGATCCACTCCTACCACCGCACCATTTCCTCCATCCTGGAGAGGGCCGTCAAATGGAAGTGCATCCCCAGCAATCCAGCAGAACGGGCAGAGCTGCCCTCCTTGGCCGGGCATAAGGCCCGATACCTGGACGAGCCAGACGCCAAGCGGATGCTGCAGCTGCTCCAGGCCGAGCCGATCAAGTGGCGGGCACCCATCATCTTCGATCTGCTCTCCGGCCTGCGCCGGGCGGAGCTGCTGGGTCTGCGCTGGCAGGACGTCAACCTGGACGACGGCGTGGTGCATATCGTCCAGACCTCCAACTATGTGTCTGGCAAGGGCGTGTATATCGGCACCCCCAAGACAGAGGACTCCGACCGCTACCTCCGCGTTTCCCGAACCGCCGTCCTGATCCTGCTTGAGTATAAACGCTGGCAGGATGAAATGCGGGACAAGGTAGGCGACGCCTGGGAGGGCACCTCGGAGGACGACCGTATTTTCACCAATGAGGTGGGGCGGCCTATGTTCCCCACCTCTATCACCCAGTGGATGGGGAAGTTCATCAAGCGTACCGGCCTGCCCCCGGCCTGCGTCCATTCGCTCCGTCACACATACGCCAGCTTGCTGATCGCAGACAAGACGCCGCTGGTAGTGGTGGCCAGCAACCTCGGCCACGCCCAGGTCAGCACCACTAACGACATTTACAGCCACGTCATAGCCTCGGCGGAGGCCAAGGCCGCCGAAGTCCTGGATAAGTTCTCCGACGACATTCACCCCAAATTCACCCCAAACGAGAAAAAAGAGGGCGTTTCATAAAATAGAAAAAACCCCGTAACCGTTGCGGTTACGGGGTTTCTCTTGGAGCTGCTGGGCGGATTTGAACCGCCGACCTCATCCTTACCAACTGATTGCCGCCCCTGGGAGTACCGCTTTCCGGTGCTTTCGGGGCATTTTTGTTGCAGAGGGTCGTGGTCTTTGACACTTTTCCGTCCATTGATTCCGTCCGGTCATTTCGCCGTGTGGGTCACGGTGTGGGTCAGGAGCACCGTCCAAAAATTGGTACGCAATACACCGGGAGATCGAAAACCGTCCAAAACACTTGTCCAATTGCCCAAAAGCGCCGTGCGAAAATTATGAAATCAGCAGAATCTAATCTTGCACCGCAATCCTCTCTTGACTTCTTTTCGGGACAACGCTATCATATAAATAATTTCATGTTGGAATGTTACCGGTTCGCTGGGCTTGACCAACTCTGTCTGAGTGTATTTATGCGTATTTTGCGCAGATGCCCAGATGGGGCTGGTTTGTTTTTTTGAGAGGAGGCAGAGGATTTGCGCATCAAAAAGGTCATCAACAACAATATTCTCTGCGTAGTGGACAATCAGGGAGGCGAAATGATCGTCACCGGAAAGGGCTTGGGCTTCAAGCGGAAGATTGGGGAACGGATAGACCCGGCTCTCTTTGAAAAGACCTATCACATGGAAGACAAGGCCGGACAGCGCAAGTTGCGGGAACTGGTAGAGCAGATACCCATGGAGCATCTGGAGCTGACGCAGCGCCTGATCGAGTACATCAAAAGCCAAATCACCGCGCCCTTGAACGAGTCCCTGCTCATCACCTTGGCCGACCACATCAGCTTTGCCATCAAGCGCAAGCAAGACGGGATCGAGTTTGCTAACCCCCTGGAGGGGGCCATCATCAGCTATTATCCCACGGAGTACCATCTGGGCCAGCACTGCCTTCGGGTCATCCGGGAGGAAACCAGGACGGACCTGAACTCCAGCGAGGCCGCCTTCATCGCCCTGCACATTGTCAACGCGGAGTTAAACACCTCCATGAGCGTCATGATGGACATCACCAAACTCATCGAGGGGACGCTGGAAGTGGTGGAGTACTATTATCAGAAGAAATTTGACCGGGAATCCCTGGACTTCAACCGCTTTATCGTCCACCTGCGCTACTTTGCCCAGCGGCTGTTCCATGCCGCGCCCGGCCAGGCGGACGAGTATGACGCCGACTTCCAGGAGATGATTACCCGCAACTGCGCACAGCACTATAAATGCGCCCGGCACATTGCGGAATTCATTCGCAATACCTACCAGAAGGAGGTGTCCGATGCGGAGCTGATCTACCTGACCATCCACCTCAAGCGCATCAATCTGGGAAGCAAATAAAAGGAGGACATGTTATGAAGGACAAAATCTTTGGAGTACTTCAGCGAGTGGGCCGCTCGTTTATGCTGCCCATCGCCCTGCTGCCGGTGGCGGGCCTTTTGCTTGGCGTCGGCAGCTCGTTCACCAATCAGACCATGCTGGAGGCCTATGGCCTCACCGGCGTCATTTATCCAGGCAGCGTTCCCTACACCATCCTGGACATTATGAACCAGTGCGGCAGCGCCGTGTTCAACAACCTGGCCCTGCTTTTCGCCATGGGCGTAGCCATCGGCATGGCCAAGAAGGAAAAGGAGGTGGCGGCCCTCTCCGGCGCCATCGCCTACCTGGTCATGAACACCGCCATCTCCGCCATGATCACCGCCCGGGGCGGCGTGGAGGCCATGGCGGCCAACTCCACCACCTCCATGCTGGGTATCACCACCCTGCAGATGGGCGTCTTTGGCGGCATCATCGTGGGCCTGGGTGTGGCGGCGCTGCACAACCGTTTCTATAAGATTCAGCTCCCTCAGGTGCTCTCCTTCTTCGGCGGTACCCGCTTCGTGCCCATCGTCTCCACAGCCGTGTTCCTGGTGGTGGGCATCGCCATGTTCTATGTCTGGCCCATCGTCCAAATGGGTATCGCCGCCCTGGGTGACCTGGTCATCCGTTCCGGCTACGCGGGCACATGGATCTACGGCATTCTGGAGCGGGCCCTGATCCCCTTCGGTCTGCACCATGTTTTCTATATGCCCTTTTGGCAGACTGCTGTGGGCGGCACCGCCGTCATCGACGGCGTCACCATCCAAGGAGCGCAGAACATCTTCTTCGCGGAGCTGGCCTCCAAGTCCACGGAAGTCTTTTCCGTCTCCGCCACCCGGTTTATGGCGGGTAAGTTCCCCTTCATGATTATGGGCTTGCCCGGCGCGGCCCTGGCCATGTATAAGACCGCCAAGCCGGAAAAGCGCAAGGTAGCCGGGGGCCTTCTGATCTCCGCCGCTCTCACCGCCATGCTGACGGGCATCACGGAACCCCTGGAGTTCACGTTCCTGTTCGTGGCTCCTCTGATGTACGCCGTCCACTGCGTGTACGCGGGTCTCTCCTACATGCTGATGCACATCTTCAACGTGGGCGTGGGCATGACCTTCTCCGGCGGCATTATCGACCTGACCCTGTTCGGCGTCCTCCAGGGCAACGCCAAGACCAACTGGATCTGGGTCATCATTGTGGGCGCGGTGTATTTCGTAGTCTACTACTTTACCTTCTATTTCATGATTACCAAAATGGACCTGAAAACTCCCGGCCGGGAGGACGAGGGCGAGGAGACCAAGCTCTTCACCCGCTCCGACTTTAAAGCCAAGACCGGCGTGGGTCCCGACGGCTCCACTCCCGCCGGCGGCGTGTCCGACCCAGTTTCCGCTTTAATTCTCAAGGGCCTGGGCGGCAAGGCGAACCTCTCCGACGTGGATTGCTGCGCCACCCGACTCCGGGTGACGGTCATCGACGCGGGCAAGGTGGACGACGTCCTGCTCAAACAGTCCGGGGCCTCCGGCATTATTCACAAGGGCAACGGTGTGCAGGTAATCTACGGCCCCCAGGTGGCCGTCATCAAGTCCAACCTGGTGGACTTCATAGAAAGTCCCGAGGCGGACCGGCTGGACAGCCTGGTATCTCCCGCTCCCGCCGCCCCAGCGGCGGAGAAGCCCTCGGCGAAGAAACAGGACGCAGTGCTGGCGGCACACATGAGCGGCACGGTGATCCCCATGGCGGAGGTCCAGGACGAGGCGTTCTCCAACTGCATCCTGGGAGACGGCGTGGCCGTGGAGCCCGGCGAGGGCAAGCTGTACGCACCGGCGGACGCCGAGGTGGATAATCTTTTCGACACCCATCACGCCATCGGACTAGTGACGGAGGACGGCGTGGAGGTCCTGCTCCACATCGGCATCAACACTGTGGAACTGAAGGGGCAGCACTTTACCGCCCACGTTGCGGTGGGGCAGAAGGTGAAGAAGGGCGACCTGCTCATCTCCTTTGACATGGAGGCCATCAAGGCGGCGGGCTACCTGCTGACCACCCCCATGATCGTCTGCAATACCGAGGACTACCAAAGCGTGGCCCCCGTCGCCCAGGGTGAGATTCAGGCGGGAACAGATCTGCTTGAGGTGAAGGGGTAAAACGTGGAGGTCTGCTTCACTCAAAAATTGATGCGCTGTAAACAAAGAATAGCCCCCAAGGGAGAAGCGGTTCTCCCTTGGGGGCGTTCCGCTAAGACTCGCCTAACCACCGGCCAAATTCCTCCAGTGTGGTCTTCCCACTCTCGCACTCCGCCTTCTTCTCCCTGGCCTTTTCGCTCCAGGCGTAAAATTCCTCCTGCGTCAGCCGCCCGGACTTAATCCACGCGAAACGCTTCTTGTACTCCCGACGGTAAACCTTGAACACCTCATCTCCGCTCTTGCTCTTCTCCCACACCCGGAACGCGCCGATCTCCTTGCAGGTGCGCCCCTTCTCGTCAAAAGGCCGGTCGCAATACTCGATACCGCCGTGTCCCGTCACCGCAAACAGCCGCCCGCAGTTTTTGCACGCCCGCATCTTGATTTCCCGCTTCAGGCACTCCCGGAGATGGTAATCAATCAGGTCATATACCGTCTCCGGGCACAAAATTTCCGCGAAGGTCTCCCGGTACAGCAGCTCGTAGTTCATCCGCTGCGGCTGAAAACGAAACAGTTCCCTCCCCGCCTGCTCCGCCGCAAGGTAGCACGCAGTCATTTTTTCGTCTACAGAGCACTCGCCGGTATCCGTGACCCAAATTTGAGTGAGCAGCTCCAGCGCCTGCTGTTGAAGCGTCAGGAGCTTATCCGGCATCTCGTCCAGGTACTCCGCCTGCAAAAAGTTCTGCGGGAACTCGTAGCCCATGTACCACGCCCGGTCCAGGCGAAGTTTCCAGTCCAGACGAAGCAATTCAAAGTAGACGTGAGCGTCCGCCAAATCGCAAAAAAGTTTGTAGGTCCTCTCTGATTCCTCCCGGCTCTTTTCCGTGATAACCCTGCGCACTCCGTCGGCCAAGCCTTGAAAGACCGGCCTCATCTGTTCGATGTCCAAGTACAGAAAAGAAAGCAAGCTCTCTGGAAATACCGTAGCCCTCGTAGACATCTGCTGGTCGTTCAGTTCCTCCTCTATAAACGCATAGAGCTCCCTGCCATTTGTGATGCAGGTCTTGAATTGAAAAGAAAGCATAGAGGCCTCCATTTTAGACTTAATTAAATTATTTTTCAAATAGGACTTGACATGTGCTCAAGGCTGTGTTACACTGCCAGCAAGAAAGACCTATCGTCTGTATTTTTTTATTCAGTCTACATTATGACAATCGAAAAGTCAAGCATTGTTTGGAGGAAGTGAAAATGAAGGAATCCGTCTACAAGACCTACGAGGAACTGCCACTGTTCCTCAACGCAAAAATGGTAGCGCAGGTGTTGGGTATCGCTCCATCCAGCGCCTACGAGCTGATGCATGAATCAAATTTCCCCGTCTTGAAAGTTGGCAGCAGGATGGTGGTGCCCAAGGAGAAGTTCATCCAGTGGGTGGAACGGAACACGGGAGGTGACAGCTGATGCTCTGGCAGTACACAAAACGAGATGCGGTCAAGAACTTTTTCCCTCTGCCCAACGAGATTTTTTCTCTGGGTCTGTCCTCCGGCGCACTGGCGGTCTACTCCTACCTGCTCTACTGTGAGGACCGCAAGACCTACCAGTGCTATCCGAGCTGCCATTCCATTGGCAAGGCCGTCCACATGAGCGTCAACACCGTGCGGAAGTATGTTGCGGAGCTAGAGGGCCGAGGGCTAATCATCACAGAGCCAACGTCCATCATCACAAGAGATGGCCGCAAGCACAACGGTACTCTGCGCTACACCATCCTGCCGATCCAAAACGCAGTGGACCTCTACAACCAACGACAACTCTGGCGGCTGGAGGAAACAGTTGAGCAGATGCGTGTCAGCAAGGAGCTAGAGGGTAATGAGGAACACCCAGCGTGAGCGCCTGTGAGCCGCTATGTACGATTCTTTTCCCAAAGGCACGGCAGGGACCCCAGGGAAGCAGTCTGCACCAAAATGCGGTGGTTTACGAGGGACGAAAGAAAAGCGAGGGACGAAAGAAAAGCAGGAGAAAGCCCCGGCACTTTTATGGCGCCTGGGCAGTCACAACCGCCCGCAGTGCGGGCGGTTTCGGGGACGGGGGCTGACGCTTTTTTGATGGCTGGCATCTTTGATTGACGCTGATCTTCCAAAGAGCAGAGAAAAAGCCCGCTGTTTCAAGGTTTCACATGACGCTATTATGAAGTAAGGGAGGTTTTCGGGCATGAACGAGAACAAGAACAAGAACAGGCACACCGTCTGGCTGACAGATGAGACCTGGTCCAAAGTCAAAGATCACTATCGTGCCGACAACTGCTCCACGCAAAATGAGTACATTGAGAAAGCGATCCAGTTCTACTCCGGCTATCTGGATACCGAGCAGGCCGACAGTTACCTGCCCCGTGTCATCGCAGAAGTGCTGGAAGGAAAGCTGAACGCGCTGGGCAGCCGCGTTGGGAAACTGCTGTTCAAGCTGTCGGTGGATGACGCGGTCATGGCCAACCTCATTGCCGCCATCGCTGACGTGGATCTGGACACTCTGAAGAAGATGCGGGTCAAATGCATCAAGGACGTCAAGGCAACGAATGGTGAAGTTACTTTTGAGGATGCCTACAGATATCAGAAGGAGCTCGACTGATGCAGGGGTTGATTCAAAAGAGCGGATACATCAAGTCAGGTGGAGGCGCCGGAGGCTACGCGGAGTACATCGCTACTCGTGACGGCGTGGAACTCTTGAACAGAAGTGGTCAGTACATGGAGTACATCGCGGAGCGCCCTCGCTCTCATGGCCTATTCACCAACGCCGAGTACGCTGACCTCGAGAAAACAATGGAAGAAGTAAACAGCCATACCGCTCCAGTCTGGACATTCATCTACTCGCTCAGGCGTGAGGACGCCGCCCGGCTGGGGTATGACTCAGCAGCGAGTTGGCGAAGGCTCCTCCTGGCTCATCAGGCGGAACTGGCCGAGGCGATGAAGATCCCACCCAGCCAGTTTCGTTGGTACGCCGCTTTCCACGATGAGAAGCACCACCCGCATATCCACATGATGGTCTGGTCCGTTGATCCGACGCAAGGCTATCTGACGGAGCAAGGCATCGAGACAATGCGCTCCAAACTGGCCAACGATATTTTTCAAGATGAGCTCCTGCACCTCTACCAGCAGAAGGACCTGTCCTACCAGGAAGTGCGCGACGCAGCACAGGAAGCGATGCGTGACCTGATTGGAAAAATGGAATCCGGTATTTGCGACTGTCCTGCTATTGAGGATAAGTTGGTTGCTCTGGTAGCAACCCTTCAGAACACCAAGGGCAAAAAGGTGTACGGCTATCTGAAGAAGTCCGCCAAGACTCAAGTGGATGCCATCGTTGATGAGCTGGCGCAGATCCCAACGGTGGCGGAGTGCTATGAGGCGTGGAACAAACTACGGGATGATGTGGAGGGCTACTACACGGACAAGCCCAGAGAGCACCTATCACTGTCTCAGCAGAAAGAGTTCAAGGCGATCAAGAATATGGTCATCCGGGAAGCGGAGCAGATTCGACTGAACAAGATCAGCTTCGAAGATGAACAAATGGATGACGAGCAGAATGATGAGGACGAAGTGCTGAACCACCAAGCTAACTGGCAGATGGTAAATGCGTACCGGGAAGCCAGGTTCATTCTCTGCGATGACGATTCAACCTGGGCAGAACAGGAGGCAGCTGTCCAAACCCTGGAGCAGCTCTGGGATGCTGGCTTTACCGTGGCAGCACATCAGTTGGGAAAGTGCTGGCGGGATGGACTGGGCGTCCTGCCGGACGATGACAGAGCAGAGCTGTGGTTTCGGCGCTCCGCCGAGGCTGGAAATGATTTCTCGCAGTATGCACTGGGCAAACTTCTCCAAAGCGAAAATCGAATTGAGGAGTCCATCAGTTGGTATGAAAAAGCCGCCGCCCAAGGGAACCAGTTTGCCGGCTACCGGCTGGGTAAGCTCTACCTCCTGGGCGATGGTGTTTCAAAGGATACGGAAAAAGCCATCACCTACCTGACCCAATCCGCTGAAGCCGGAAATCAGTACGCCCAGTACGCTCTTGGCAAGCTACACTTGGACGGACAGGATCGTGAGCAGGCCCACTATTGGTTTACCCAGTCCGCCGCTCAGGGCAACGAGTACGCTCAGTTCTTCCTAGACCGCTGGGACAACCTGAAGCCATCCTCGGTGATGCTGTCCGTAACGCAGCTACTGCACCACATGAGTGAAATTTTCCGAGACAACTCTGTGACACCTAAAGCTCCAGCAGGACAGCAGGCAGAACGAAAACTGCAACTCAAGATCAAAGAAAAGAAGATTGCCATGGGCCACAAACCAGACGATCATGAGGAGCAATCCCAGGGACAGTCAATGACGATGGGATAATCAGATGCCGTTGCCGATTACGCCACTGTCTCCAAAGAGAAGCTGTTCAACCGTTAAATGATAAGTTTCTGATAACTCTGTCCTCCGGCTCTAGCTATTGACACAGCGTACTGGTATGTTATGCAGTTGGAAAGGAGGGCAGAGCGATGAGAAAAACTCTGGAGGATCTCTACTACGGCAACATCACACCCTGCAGTCAACAGATGATCCCTGGCTCAGAGATGAAGAGGGCGGTGGACCGTGTGGCCAAGTACGAGGAGCAACTGACAGAACTTCTCGATGAGGAGAGCCAGCGCATCCTCGAACGACTCACCCGTTCCCAGCATGAGATCAACAGCATCACAGCAACCGAAAATTTCATCCTGGGTTTCCGCCTCGGCGTTCGCCTGATGGCGGAGTGCATGGATGACAACGACGGCGATATCAGAAACGGAGGTGAATAAGCGGTGGCAAAAAAACGAGCAAACGGCGAGGGCAACATCCGCAAGCGGAAGGATGGCCGCTGGGAGGGTCGCTACACTGCTGGGTACGATTCCGAGACTGGCAAGCGGATCATCAAGAATGTCCTTGGCAAGACGCAAGCCGAGGTCAAGGAGAAACTGGCTCAGGCACAGCAGGAGACAGCAGGATTGGACGTAGCCCGCAGTGAGGACTACACAGTAGCCACATGGCTCCGCAGCTGGTACGAACTCTACGCCAAGCCCAACGTCCGGCCGGCCACGACGGATCGCTACCATCTAATCATCGAAACCTACACCATTCCTCGTATCGGCAGGATCAAACTTAGCAAGCTGACCTCCCGTGATCTGCAAAAGCTCTATAAGGACCTGATGGAACACGGCAGAATCCAGACGCGTAGCGGCAAGGGAAACCCTGGCTTAAGCAGTACCACGGTCAGAAGCGTCCACCTCACCCTCCACTGCGCCTTTGAGAGAGCGGTCAAGGAGCGGTTGATCTCCCGCAATCCCACCGATGACTGCATCGCTCCCAAGGTGCAGAAGATAGAGATGAAGACGCTCTTACCGGAACACCTGAAAGCCTATCTGGATGCCGCCACTGCCAGAGACGTCCTCCCCATGTTCTATCTGGAGTTGGTCAGTGGCCTGCGGAAAGGTGAGCTGGTTGCCCTGCTCTGGTCTGATCTGGATGCAGATCACAAAACGATCTTCGTCAGTAAGCAATATGTCCGCAATCCCAGCGGGGAGGTAATCCTCTCCAGACCAAAGACGGAGACCTCAGTACGGCAGGTTTCTATCCCACAGGGTGCGGTGGACCTGCTGATTCAGGAACACGACAAGCACCCTGATAACCCGTATATGTTCCCCTCGCCGGTCACAGGCGAAATGTATCATCCAGATTCCGTGGTAAAGCTCCACGAGAAGATTCTGAAGGATGCTGGGCTGGAGCATATTCGCTTCCACGACCTCAGACACACCTTCGCAACCCTGGCGCTTCAAAACGGAGTGGACGTGAAAACGGTCTCCAGTATGCTGGGCCACTATGATGCCGGATTCACGCTCAGAACCTACACCCACGCCACCCGGCAGATGCAGAATCAGGCTGCAGAAACCATGGGGAATTTTATGGCGAAGGTCATGTAAAACCACCGCAGAGAATAAAACACCAGGCAGGAGGGAAAAACTTCCTGTCTGGCGCTTTCTGTCCCTCTCCGGACATTTCGGCGTGTGGGTCACGGTGTGGGTCAGGCCGGTTGACCCAGATTCTGACCCACACGAAATCTCGCAAAACTGCAACAAAAACTCCCGAAACCCTGTGATTTCGGGAGTTTTCTGGAGCTGCTGGGCG
Source organism: uncultured Oscillospiraceae bacterium (assembly GCA_948670295.1). GTDB lineage: Bacteria > Bacillota > Clostridia > Oscillospirales > Oscillospiraceae > Enterenecus. Next base: position 57,872 of record CAPOAR010000005.1, read on the forward strand.
GATTCGAACCGCCGACCTCATCCTTACCAAGGATGCGCTCTACCGACTGAGCTACAGCAGCAAATATGGCGACCCGGAACGGGCTCGAACCGTCGACCTCTAGCGTGACAGGCTAGCGTTCTAACCAACTGAACTACCGGGCCATATGAAGATCTATCGCAATACGGCTTCGCCGTAGAATTGTATGGCAGGGGCAGAAGGACTTGAACCCTCGGCACGCGGTTTTGGAGACCGCTGCTCTACCAACTGAGCTATACCCCTATTTCGCTTCAGGAGTACCCCGGGGCGAACAACCATCTGGTGGGCCTTCGGGGACTCGAACCCGGGACCGACCGGTTATGAGCCGGCTGCTCTAACCAACTGAGCTAAAGGCCCGTGCAGCTCTTTCGCAAAAGAGAGGAATTGCCGCCACCTTTGTGGCGGCAATCCTTCTGGCTCCCCCTGTTGGGCTCGAACCAACAACCCCGCGGTTAACAGCCGCGTGCTCTACCATTGAGCTAAGGAGGAATATACAGGCCCCAGCTCTATTGAGCCAAGACCTGTGTTGGCGCCACCTATCTTCCCGGGCCGTCGCCAGCCAAGTATTGTGGGCAG
>CAPOAR010000006.1:0-57533 GCA_948670295.1 uncultured Oscillospiraceae bacterium
ATAGCCGCCCCATGAAATCCCGACCATAGCACATCGCCGTATACCAAAGTAATCCAAAACGGTGGAGGCCGCTTTTTCAAAGTCATAGCTGAAATATAAATTTTCTTGGAGGGATTTACCTTGTCCTGGCCCTTCAAAAAGAATAATCTCATAGCGTTGTTTCACAAATTCAGAGACTTGAAGTACAAATTCCTCAATGAACGAGTCATAGCCACCGCATACAAGAACAGTTCCAATCGCGTTTGGTGGCGAAAACTTCAAACAGTGAAGGGTCTTTCCCATAAATGGAACACGGTGCTTTTCATACTTCAAATGCAATTCAAAATCAAACGCCTTGTAGAAATTTTCGACACACTTTTTGTAAGCGATATTCTTTTCGGGCATATCGGATTTTAAGAAAAATTCAGCCATGCGATAGTAGTAGGCCGCATGGAGATAATGCCTTTCCTGTTCGCTTTTTGCAGCGATTTTCTGCCATGCAGTATGCCATTCCTCAAATGTCTTGACCTGGGCCACATGGCTGATAACTTCTTCTCGGCAGCAAGCCAAATTGCCATAGGTTAAAATCCTGTTGATTTGAAAATTGAATTGAGGAATGGAATTTATTATTTCATAACTCATAAATGTCCCTCCCGCTGTTAAGTGACTTAACAGAGATTGCAAAATAAAATAACAATGCTGGCGCAGTTATTTTCCCAAAAACTGCGCCCAAATCGCTTGAATGTCAACGGCAAGTTCAGATAGAACAGAAATCGTGTTTGGTGGATACTTTTCAAAAACAGCTGCAAGCTGAGACTTCAGCCAATTATGTTGGCTCTCGTGCATACTGTAAACCTGTTTTCCCTTTTCAGTAAGCAACAGGACAACTTCATTGTCTGTATCTGGTGAAGTCCTTTTTTCAACAAAACCTTTTTTGACCAGCTTGCTTATGGACTGTGATACTGCGCTCTTGGAAGTACCCTGTAACTGGGCAAGTCCTGTCACGTTGATGGCCTCATGCGCTCCGACCGCAACAATGGTATGGATTTCTGATAAATAAATTTGAGGGTCAATGTCATAGGTGTGAGTTTTCTTTTCTAAAGCATTGTATTGGTTGATCGTTTGAAGAAATGACTCGCATAACCTGTCTATTGATGTATTTTCCATGTCTGCCTCCTGTTAATCTACTTAACAGTCTACACTGCAATCGCCGTCATGTCAAGTACCTGGTTTGAAATATTGTCAGCAGCTCCGCATGGGTTTTGTGGTCTTGTCCATATCAGTGACATCGTGTTCCCTTCGATGGGCTGCCGTTTCATCGCTCTCAATGACGGCGTAGACACCATTCACAAAAACAATGAGATGCTGGTCATTTTGAAAAATGTCATGAATGACCTCTACGCACGCGATACCAGCAGCAAAATTCGGGCAGTGAAACAGTCCACCTTCAAGAGCGGAAAGTATGTCGGCTGTTACGCTCCTATCGGCTATCGAAAATCCCCAGCGGACAAGCACATCCTGGAAATTGACCCCGTGACCGCCCCTGTTGTCCTCCGCATTTTCGATATGCGCTTGCAGGGGGACAGCTTTCGGAAGATTGCCCGGACGCTGAATGAGGAGGGCGTACCCTCTCCCCGTGGTTTCTACTATCTGAAAAACCATGCGGAGGAATTTGCCGAGTTGCTGGTTCAGAAAACTACCAAGGACTATGAGCGGGAAAGCCGAAACAGGCGGCAGCGTCTCCAAGAACTGATTGCCAGAAATAAAGAGGTTGATCGCTTATTCGAGCGTATTTATGAGGACAATGTATCGGGTAAGCTGACGGACGACCGCTTTATGAAAATGTCCCAGCGGTATGATGAGGAACAGCAACAGCTCAAAAAGGACATTGAGGAATTGCAGCGCCAGTGCGATCAAGAAGATAACCGGGCTTTCTGCAAGGAACAATTTTTGAAGGCGGTACGCAAGTTCATGGAGATGAAAACGTTGACGCCCACCATCCTGCATGAGCTTGTAGAGCGCATCGACGTGTATCAGACACAGGGAACCGGGAAGAACAGGACACAGCGAATCGTGATTCATTACAACTTCATTGGCATCCTGGATATGCCGGAGGTCGAGGAATACCCGGACAACGTAGTGTTGGACAGCCGCCAGGGTGTGGCCGTTGAGTATCTTGTCGGCAAGGCCGGGTAAAGAAAACGGAGCGGCCCGGAAGCCGCTCCACCGGGGTAAATTGCCCCGCAGAAATAGCAAAGGAACAGTCTTTCGACTGTTCCTTTACATACGAGTGTTCAGTTGCGTTATGAACACTCGACATGGGGAAAGTGTGCAAAATCGCTATCTCCAAAAAGTGTTGTGGCGCAACGGTTTTCAGTTGCCTGGCAATTGTGACTGCCGCTCTCCTTGACAAATGTTAAACTGTACCCATAATCTTGGACACACCGGGTTTTAGGAAACCCCGAAAAAAGTACACAGGGGATTTAAGAACCCCTGTGTGCAGACAACTGAGGTTTTGCCTTCGATTGAGAGATGAAGTAAACTATAATCAGAAGGATTGGAGGCAAAACAAATGGCAGCAAAGAAATTCACAGCGCGAGAGATGGATCAGCTCCGGGAGAGTCCCTACGTGCTGGATGTGACACAGAGCATCGTGCATTTCTCAGCACAGTTCAAAGCCCTGTTTTATGAAGGTCTTCAGGCGGGGAAAGCGCCCGCGGAGATTGTTATGGAGCACGGGATCGACCCGGAAATACTGGGTGTGAACCGGGTGAACGGGCTGAAAAGCATGGTGCTCAAGGAGGTAAAGGCGGGGAACGGCTTCCGGGATCTGAACACGTATGGCACGTACCTGGAGCACCTGCTGACGCCGGAGGCCAAGATACGGCTTTTGGAGCAGGAACTGGCCTACAAGGATCAAGTCATCGAGTATCTTAAAAAAATAGTGTCCTTAGGGCAGGCGGAGGCAGAGTAATGGACATCCCTGCCAATGCCAAGTACGCGATCATCCGAGAGACATCGCAACGGACGGACAACCTGCTGAGCGTCAAGCATCTGTGCAGCCTGGCCGGCGTGTCCCGCTCCGGGTACTACCACTACTTGAGCACAGAAAAGGACAGGCAGTGCCGGGAACGGCAGGATCAGGAAGATTTCCAGCGGATCGTGGAGGCGTACCAGTTCCGGGGCTATGCCAAAGGCGCGCGGGGAATCTATATGCGGCTGATCCATATGGATCCTCCGATGGTGATGAATATCAAAAAGATCCGGCGGTTGATGAGGAAATACGGGCTGAAATGTCCCATCCGGAAGGCAAATCCTTACCGCCGCATGGCAAAAGCCCTCAAGACATCCTACGTAGCCCCCAATCTGCTGAACCGGGAGTTTGAGACCCACGGCCCCAGGGCTGTCCTGCTCACCGATATCACTTACATCTCCAACGGCAAGGCTCCCCGCTGCTATCTGTCCGCCATCATCGATGCCTGCACAAAAGAGCTTCTGGCCTGGGTACTGAGCGAATCCCTGGAGGTGGATTTCGTTCTGGAAACCGTGAACCAGCTGATGGAGCGCCATGGCCCATCCTTGCAGGCTCAAGTCCTGATTCACAGCGACCAGGGTGCCCATTACACCAGCGTGAAGTTTGTCCGGCTGGTGAAGGACAGCCAACTCCGCCAATCCATGTCCCGCCGCGCCAACTGCTGGGACAATGCGCCCCAGGAGAGCTTCTTCGGCCATATGAAGGATGAGATTGACCTGTCTGCCTGCACTTGTTTTGCGCAGATCCAACAGGCGATCCGCACCTGGGCCGACTATTACAATAACGAACGCTATCAGTGGGATCTCGCCCGTCTGGCTCCAGCCGAATATTACCGCTATCTCATGACTAACAAGTATCCTCTCAGTGTCCCACCCCCTAAAATCAACAGATAACTTTTTTGCCCTATTTTCATCAAAGGCAAAAACCCACACTGTCCTTGACTTGGGGGACATTTCATGTTCCCCTTGCGGCTATACTGTTTTTGTTCATCGGAGGAGATGCGCCCGCGGGAGGCGCGGGTCCGGATAAGATGGCGGGTTGAGATACCCGCGGCTTATCTGGGCTTTTTTCTTGCTTCTCCAAAACCGAGGAGGCGTCTTTTGTGAACCAGACCGGGAGCTTTATCCGGGGACCCATCCTGTCCCCGCTGCTGCGTTTCACCCTGCCGGTGCTTCTGGCACTGTTTTTGCAGGCCATGTACGGCGCGGTGGACCTGATGGTGGTGGGCCAGTTTGGCCAGCCCGCCGACGTGTCCGCCGTGTCCACCGGCAGTCAGGTGATGCACACCGTCACCTCGCTGGTCACCGGGCTGTCCATGGGGGCAACTGTTTTAGTGGGCCAGAAGCTGGGCGAGGGCAAATCTGACGAGGGCGGTCGGGTGCTGGGCAGCGCCATCGCCCTGTTCGGCGTGGTGGCCCTGGCGCTGACGGCGGTGATGGTCTGGGCGGCGTCCCCCATGTCCGTCCTCATGCAGGCCCCTGCCGAGGCGTTCGGGCAGACGGTGGCCTATGTGCGCATCTGCTCCGGCGGCGCGGTGTTCATCGTGGCCTACAATGTGCTGGGGGCCATGTTCCGGGGCCTGGGGGACTCCAAAACGCCTCTGCTCACCGTGACCATCGCCTGTTTCGTTAACATCGCCGGGGATCTGCTGCTGGTGGGGCTGTGCGGCCTGGGGGTGGCCGGGGCGGCGCTGGCCACTGTGCTGGCCCAGGGGGTGAGCGTGGTGCTGTGCCTGCTGTTCACGTATCACCGGGGCCTGTCGTTCCCCTTTTCCCCCAGGGACATCCGGTTCGATGGGGCGAACATCGGGCGTATCCTCCGGCTGGGGGTGCCGGTGGCCCTCCAGGATGTGCTGGTGAGTGTTTCCTTCCTGGCTATCGCCGCCATCGTCAACGGCCTGGGGGTCATCGCCTCCGCCGGGGTAGGGGTGGCGGAGAAGCTGTGCGGGTTCATCATGCTGGTGCCCTCCTCCTTTGGCCAGTCCCTGTCCGCCTTCGTGGCCCAAAACATCGGGGCGGGGGAGAAGGGCCGGGCGAAAAAGGCGGCGCTGTACGGCATGGGTGCCTCCCTATGCTGCGGCGTGGTGCTGGCGTGGCTGTCCTTCTTCCACGGCGATGTGCTGGCCGGGCTGTTCGCCCGGGATCTGGAGGTCATCGCCGCAGCGGCGGACTACCTCCGGGCCTACGCCATCGACACCCTGTTCACCTCTATCATGTTCTGCTGCATGGGCTATTTCAACGGTCGAGGGGACACCGCTTTCGTCATGGTCCAGGGCATCGCGGGGGCGTTTCTGGTGCGCATCCCGGTGTCCCTGTTCATGAGCCGCCTGAAGCCGGTGTCCCTGTTCCGGGTGGGACTGGCCACCCCCTGCTCCACCCTGGTGCAGATCGTCCTGTTCCTGGGATACTACATGCTCACCGCCGCTCGGGAACGATACACCGAGACAACGGACTAGAGTTTGCGAGAACGGCAGCGGCCCTCTCCAGTGGGAGAGGGCCGCTTGCTCTATGTCTAGAGCTCCGCTTCCAATATTCCAACAAATGCCTCCAGTCCTCTCCGGTCCTCCTCCGTGAAGCGCCCGAGGCGGGGGCTGTCGATATCCAGCACGCCTACAATTTTCCTGCCCGCGCGGACGGGCACCACGATCTCCGAGTTGGAGGCGCTGTCACAGGCGATGTGCCCGGGGAATCGGTGGACGTCCGGGACTAGCTGTGTGCTGCCCTCCGCCACGGCGGTTCCACACACCCCCCGGCCCACCGGGATCTCTATGCAGGCGGGCCTGCCCTGGAAGGGGCCCAGCACCAGCGTGTCCCCCTCCAGCAGATAAAACCCCGCCCAGTTGAGGCCGTCCAGCGTGTGGTAGAGCAGGGCGGCGGCGTTGGCCAGGTTGGCAGTCCGGTGGGGTACACCGCCGATCAGCGCCGAAAGCTGAGCGTTCAGTATCTGGTAGTTCGTCATTTCAGTTTCAGCCCGTCCGCAAAGGCGTTGCCCACCTTTTCGCCCAGGACGTGGTAGGCATTGTTGATGGGGTCAAAGGCGATGGGGGCCAGCTTGGCCACATCCACCTTGCCCTCCAGAGTGAGGACGCTTTCGTCCACGCTGACGTTGACGATCTCGCCCACCAGGCGGCAGGTCTCCGGGTCATAGCTCACCAGCCTGCACTCCACCGCCATGGCCAGCTCGTCGATGAGGGGGGCGTCCACGAACTCGCTTTTCGTGGTGTGGAACCCGGCTTTTGCCAACTTGTCCGGCACGTCGTTGGCGGACACCACGCCCACATAGTCGCACTCCACCACGTGGGCGGCATCGGCCATGCTGACAGTGAATGCCTTGCGCTCCAGGATGTTTTTGGTGGTCTTGTGCCCCGCGCTCAGGCACATGGACAGCTCGGTTGTGTCGCTGATGCCGCCCCAGGCGGCGTTCATGGCGTCCGGTGTGCCGTCAGGGCCATAGGTGGCGATGATGAACACCGGCTGGGGGTAGGTATAAGGCTTGGCCCCAAAGTTTTTCCGCATGATAGCTTCCTCCTCGGTTTATTTTGAAAATCACAAAAATACTTCTTTAGGAGGGCGTTGCTCCGCAGTTGAGCTATGGCGCATCGCCTGTCAGCTCCGACAGCCGCTTGCCGATGCCCGCGGAAAAGGCCCTGTGTCCCCGCTCTGAAAAATGGACTCCGTCGTAGGTGAGTTCCACATCCCAATCACCAGCGTCAGCGAAGGTAACGCCCCGCCTTTGGGCCAGCGCCTGGTAATGTGCGCCCAAGTGTTGGGAGGTCTGAACGATTTTGGGATCGTCTACCCAGGCCCCCAGCGTCACCGGCGGAGGGGTGATCAGCAGAAGCTGGCAGGAGGGAACCTGCTCCAAAAGCGCCATTAGAAACCGTTCCATCCATCCCGCGCAGTCCGCGGCGGAAAGGCCGGGATCCTGGAGCAGATCATTGGTGCCCAGCATAATGGTGACGATCTCCGGCTCCTGGCGGTGGATTATCTGAGACAGCGTTTCGATTTCCCAACTGTTTTGGGGGATGGATCGGCCATTCTGTCCTCCGTTGAAAACGGTCCAGCCCTCTGATTGAAGTCGGGCGGTCCAGCGGACGGTTTCAGGGTATCGCCCACCCAGGCAGGAGCGGGGGTCGTAGCCATAGGTGTTGGAGTCGCCATAGCATAAGATCCGGTGTTCCATGTGGTCAGCGCCCCGTATTTCGTAGTTGGGAAAGAAGCCCCTGGCACCCGGCCAGCACATCCCGCCAGGTAGTCTCGAAATCGTCCGTATACCAGGGGTCGGCAACATCGCCGGGGCGGTCGGTATAGTCCATCAGGAGGCGCAGTTTTCCGGCGAAGTCGCCGCCGCAGATGCGGTGCATATTCCGCAGATTTGCCCGGTCCATCCCGATTAGGAGGTCGAAACGGTCGTAATCGGCATTGGTGAGTTGCCGGGCGGTCTTGCCCTTGCAGTCGATGCCGTGCTCGGCCAGCTTGCGCCGGGCAGGGGGATAGACCGGGTTGCCGATCTCTTCCGTGCTGGTGGCGGCGGACTCGATGTGGAATTGGCTCTCCAGTCCGGCCTTCCTCACCAAATCTTTCATCACGAACTCGGCCATTGGGCTCCGACAAATATTGCCGTGGCAGATAAAGAGGATGCTCGTCATCGTTCACACGCTCCATGACATCGTTTTTCTCAGTATAACACAGCCGGGCTGTCAAGTCGAGAGCCATCTCCAGATGGACGCGGGCGGCAATCTGCTCCGCCAGCTTCAGTTTGGACCATCCGAATCGGCGGACGGCGCGAATGTACCACGCTCTTTCTTGGAGCGTCAGCTCGGCTTCCAGGATGACCACGTTCTGGGTCCAGCCAATATTCATGGCCTCTGATATCACTTCCGGGGCATCCTCATTGGCACGGAAAAAGTCCCGCATCCGCCGCAGGTTCCGAGGGGAGAATCCGGGAACATCAGGATACGCAGTGCGCAGGTACTCAGCGGCGGCCACCGCCGCACCTTTTTCCGGCCTGTTGCTGACCAGACAGCCAATATCACAGTACAGCTTCATCTGCGGCAAATTCGCCGCCATCAGCCTGTCCAGCGCGGCGTACAGAGTGCTGTAATCGATGGGTTTCCTGACATTCATGGGTATGACCATTCCTTTCCGTTGCGCTGCATGGCACAAAAGGCTCAGTACTTCTCTGCATCTCTTTTTTATGAAACGTGAGTAATGCTCGAAAGCCAGCGGATGATTGCTCCAACTTTATGAAAAATATTGATTGACAGCACGGCAAAAATAAGATATATATAAGCCATACAAAGGGAGTAGCCTGCACAGGTCATCCTGTGTTTGCCATACCGTCAATACGGTTTTCACGACCCGGTTTGGTGATGAAATGGTGAGACTTTGCTGTTATCCAACAGCAAAGTCTCACTTTTTTATATATTACCACGCAATGCAATTTCTCTGATCCAGATAAAAAGTGAAAGAGAGGGACCTTTATGACCATTGCGCAATTATCCCTGTTCATCGTCCGGCTGCTGGCTGGGACGGGCGTATTCTTGGTGGGTGTGCATCTGCTCACCTCTAATATCGAGCAGCTGGCTACCAGGAAACTTAAAGACTTGTTTGGCAAGACTGCCGACAAGCGGTTGGTAAACGTGGGTGTGGGCGCTGCGGCTACCGCCCTTATCCAGAGTTCCGGCGTGACTACGGTACTAATCGTGGGCTTTGTCAACGTGGGCGTGATGAACCTGTATCAGGCGGCAGCTATGATCATGGGTGCCAATATTGGCACCACCATTACAGCCCAAGTCGCCGCCCTCAGCGCCTTTCCCATCACCACCTATATCCAAATACTGGTGTTCGTTGGTATCATGATGTCTATGGTGTGCAGACGGGACGGAACAAAAAAGACTGGCCTGATCCTGGCTGGCCTGGGACTGATTTTCATCGGCCTGTCCATCATGTCCGACTCTATGAAAGTCAACCGGGATGCGATCCAGGGTATTTTTGAAGTGGTAACCGATCCCCTTTTGCTGTTTCTCATCGGCATCCTTCTCACTGCCCTGGTGCAGTCCAGTTCCGCTACCACCTCAGCGATCATTGCCATGTCGGTGTCTGGGCTTACTATCGGTACAGGCGGAAACGAGGTTCTCTATATCATCCTGGGCACCAACATTGGCTCCTGTATCACCGCCCTTATGTCTTCCTTTAGTGCCGGGAGCAACGCCAAGCGGGCGGGAATGATCCATCTGATGTTCAATACGCTGGGGTCGGCGGTGTTTTTTGTGATCCTGCTGTGCTGTCCAGGATTTATGGAAGCCACCTTCCGCCGTTGGTTCCCCGCCGCTGCCACCCAGATTGCCATGTTCCACACTTTTTTCAACGTTACCTGCACTGTGCTGTTCTTGCCCTTTTGCGGCTGGTTTGTGAAGGCATCGGAGCTGCTGATCCCAGAGAAGAAGGACCCAGCGCCGGAAACATTCCTGGACGAGCGTATGCTGTCTTCTGCTTCCCTAGCCATCTCACAGATGGAACAGGAGATGACGCGGCTGTCTGATACCGCTATGGAGGCATTCCGCACGGGCTATCGCTCTTTCGTGGAAAGGGACCAGTCCCTGATTGAGCCCACTCATCAGATTATTGATAAGGCCAATGAGATTTGTCAGGCTATGGTGGACTATCTTATCCGGCTGTCCGCCCAAAGTAAATTGGCAGACGAGCAGAGTATTTCCAAACTTCACAGTAATCTGGGAGATATCATGCGTGTTGCGGAAATTGCGGACAACTTCACGAAATATACTCAAAAGTCCATAGAAAATGAACTGAATTTTTCTGACAGCGTGATGGGAGAACTGGCCGAAATGGTGAAACAGGTGGAAAACCTGTATGTCCTCACTAGACAGGCTGTACTGGAGAAAGATAAAATGTTGCTGCCTCAAATAGATCGGGTGGAGGACCGTATCGATGATTTCCGGAAAAAGCTCATCGACCGTCACATCCAGCGGCTGAACCAAGGAGAGTGCAGGGCAGAATCCAGTGGGATTTTTATCAATCTAGTATCCAATTTGGAGCGTCTGGGCGACCATTTGACCTATATCGCATACACCATTTAATGATATCCTAATGTTCTGTTTGGGTTCAGCCAACGCGAGAAAGTGCGCCGTCCAGCTGGCGCTGGACGAACTGGCGGCGGAGCGGAAGGAAGTTTAATGCTTTTGTAACATCTGCGCTCGAATTTTTGTAATGATATCCCGCTATTCTAATACTTACAAGAGACGCCTTTCTTTTTCATTCTTCATTCTATTCTCCATCCTCAAAGGGCCGAAGCGTTTTCGCTTCGGCCCGCTTTTTATGTAAAGGGGGCCTCTCTGTTTCAGAAAGACCCCGCTTTTTTCATTCAACCTCTGTGAACCGCTGGAAGCCGCCGTGGTAATCACCCATCACCCAGGCGCTCATGCGCTGGCCCTCCTGTTCGTGTACTCGATGGTCTGCTCCACCTCTGTACCGTCTTTGAAACGGATAGACAGCCGCTCCCGGTTCAGCACTGTGATGCTGGAGACTACCTGCCGCACGATGGCGTCGTTGAAGCCCACTGCGGCGCTGTCCGCTTCCTCCAGTGTGCCGTTGATTGCGGCCACCCGGCTGTCGTACACCGGGTCGGCGCAGCCCTCCCGCTCCAGCTCGGTTTTTCGGGCCATCATCTCCACTATGGCGGCGCTCACCCTGCCGATCTCCCCGTCATACTCCGTGTTGTCCGCCCCGGCCCCCGCCGCCAGCTGGAGCAGTTCTAGCTGGCGCTCCTGGAGGGCCCGGAGCCTGGCCTCCAACCCGGGGAGGGAGAGGTTGGCGTTCCCCGTACCCGCCAGGGCGGCGGCTACGCAGTCCGCCAGCGCCTGCCGTGCAGTCTGCTGGCGGAACCGTTCGTTGATGGCGGCGGCCACAGCGGTCTGGAGCTCGGGCTCCTCCATGGTAGCGGACCTGCGGCACAGCCTCGTGCCGTGCTCCAGACGGTTGATACATCGCCAGACGTGCCGCTTTTGGCCACGGGGCATATAGGTCACCCTGCGATATGGGCTGCCGCACTCCGAGCACACCAGCAGTTCTCCGAAGGCGTACTTGCTGCTGTATTTGCCCTGCTCGGTCTTGGTCTTGGAGGAGGTCTTGCGCAGGCTGGAGCGCCGCGCAATCTCCTCCTGCACCCGCTGGAAGGTGTCCCGGTCGATGATGGCCGGGTGGCAGTCGTGGACATAATATTTGGGGAGCTGGCCCTCGTTCTTGATCTGCTGGCGGCTGTCAAACAGGTCCGCACAGAAGGTTTTTTGCAGGATAGCGTCCCCGATGTATTTCTCGTTCTGAAGGATGTTCCGCACCGTGGTATCGCACCATTTTTCGCCGCCCCGGGCGGTGGGGATGCTGTCCGCCATCAGGTCCCGGCAGATCCGGGCCACGCTGTGTCCCATCAGGTAGCGGGCGAAGATGCGTCGCACCACCGGGGCCTGGTCCGGGTCGATTTCCGGCTGGCCGTCCGGCCCCTCCCGGTAGCCCAGGAAGCTACCGTAATGGTAGTACACCACCCCGTCCTGGAACCGCTTGCGGAAGCCCCACTTGACGTTGGTGGACAAAGACTCGCTTTCGGACTGGGCCTGGCTCATCAGGAAGGTGAGGATCATCTCGTTGCTCATGTTCAGCGTGTTGGTGTTCTCCTTCTCGAAGTACACCCCCACGCCGCACCGCTTCAGACGGCGCACGTACTCCAGCCCGTCCAGGGTGTTGCGGGTGAATCGGGACACGGACTTGGTGATCACCAGGTCGATTTTACCTTTTTCGGCGTCCCGGATCATCTTCAGGAATTCCGGGCGCTTCTTGGCGGACGTGCCGGTGATGCCTTTGTCGGCGTACATCCGCACCATAGTCCAGCCCTCGGTGTCCGCGATGCGCTGGGTGTAGTAGTCCATCTGGGCGGTGAAGCTGGTGAGCTGCTCCTCGCTGCCGGTGGACACCCGGCAGTAGGGGGCCACCCGCAGGTGGCGCTTGCGGATGTCCTTCCCGGCCTCGGCGTACTTGGGGTCTGGCGGGGTGACGGTGACTTTCCTCGGTGTCTTGACCTGTGCGCTCATGCGCTCTCCTCCTTTTCTTCTGTGATGATCGTGCCGTTGACCAGCTCCAGCTCCACGGTTTTGTCCGGGCCCAGCCGGACGGCCCGCACCGCCGTATCCAGCAGGGTTGAGAGGATTTCGGCGTCGGCGGGGCCTTCCTCCAATTGAGCCCGAAGCCGTTCCAGCTTGTGGTCGGGAGTGGGATCCGGGAGCTGGCCGTACCGCTGGGAGGCAATGGCCAGGGCCAGGGATTTGATGTACTCTGGGCTTTCGCCGCCCCGGTTGAGGGCCAGGGTAAGCTCGTTCCAGAGTCGGACGGCTTCCAGGCTGGGTTCAGCTTGGTGGGGTTCCGGGGGAGTGAGTAGATGGGGAGCCTGGGACAGCACCCGGAGCCGCTGTTCCACCAAATCGGCCAGTGCCTCGTCGCTGATGGACACGCTCTGTCCGCAGTCCGGGTCCTGGCACCGCCAATAGACCCGGCCATGGGAGCGGGTACCCCTCGCCAGCCTCCCGCCGCATTGGGCGCAGACGGTCTTGCTCAGGAGAGGCCGGATCTCAACGACCAGTGGAGCGTAGGTGTTCCGGTCGGACCGCTGGCGCTGGGCGGCGGCGAAGTCCTCATCGGGGACCAGCGGAGGGTAGCCGTCCGTGCCAGTGTATTTAGCGTTTTCCAGGATGCGCTTGACCATATTTTTGTTCCACACAGGGGTGTGTGGGTGATAGCGGGGACCATGGGTGGTCATATGCTCTGCGATGGCCAGGAGGGAGGTTCCGGCCAGATACTGGGCGAAGATGCGTTTCACCGCATCGGCCTCTTGCGGGGAGGGCTGGGTGATCCCACTCTGAATCATGTAGCCGAAAGGGATCTTTCTCTGCCACGCCACGGCTCACACCAGCCTTTCCGTCAGCTCCAGCCAGTTGAGGAGCCGGAACTTCACTTCCTCTGCCGATATCACCGTGATTTGCTCCACCAGATTCTCGAACAGGTCCGCAGGCACCTCATCCCGCCACTGAGCGAACTCCAGATAGTCCAGCATGGATTCTGTTTCCTGGATCTGGTCGTCCCCATCAACGGCCTCCAGCACCTTCCGGCGCAGACGGCGCAACTCCTTCAGTTTGCGGCTTAGAGCGTCGGCCTGGGACAAAGCGAGGGCAGGATCGATGCTCCCCTTGCTTTTCAGCCGGATGAGCACCAGATTCTGCCCTGAGATACTAGCTATTTCTTTGTCAATGTCAGACAGCTTCCTGCTGGAGCGTAGCTCTAATTCCCGAGTCTGACAGAGCTGGTCCAGCAAGGGCTGGAGGAGCTCCTGACCATGGAGAAGCAGCTTGTTGTGGAGGCGTAGGACGGCGGCGGTGAGGGACACTTCAGAGATTTGGGAGGAAGGGCAGAGCTCCTTACCCGCGTTGTGACGGTAGCAATCCCAGTAGGCTTTCTCACTGCATATTTTTCTGCGGAGTTTTGAGCCGCATCGCCCACAGAAGACTCTGCCAGTATAGATGGAAGAGGGGGGAGGAGTCTCGCGGTAGAATTGCTCCCGGCGCTGTGAAATGAGGGCCTGGACCTGAGAGAAATCCTCACGGCTGATGATGGCGGGATGGTCGTCCACTGCGTTGTACCTAAGCTTCTGCCCCAGGTTTTTCACCTGTTGGAAAGGGAGCGTGTCGGTGGCGCAGGTCTTGTGCCACACCGAATCTCCCGTGTAGAAACTGTTGGTCAGGATGTAGCTGATGGTGGTGTGCTGCCAGGTCATTCGGCCATGGCCGCGCTCAATGCCCAGCTCATTCAAAGTTTTGGCGATCTCCTTCCGGCCATGTCCGAGCAGGGCAGAGGAGAAGATGTGCCGTACCACCTCGGCCTCCTCCGGCACGATCTCCGGCTCCAGCCCGTTCAGCCGGTAGCCGTAGGGCATGGAGGACGGGGTAAAGATACCGTTTTTCATCCGCATCTCCACGCTGGTCCTCATGTTGCTGGAGTGACTGGTGGACTCCATCTGGGCGAAGCCCGCATAGATGGTGGCCGTCTGCTCCGAGGTGAGCATACCGGTGTCGATGTTTTCCTTCTCGAAATAGATGGTGACGCCCAGCCGAAGGAGCTCCCGCATGGCCGTCAGGAAGTCGCTGGTATTCCGGGCAAAGCGTGACATGGACTTGACCAGGATGCGATCCACCTTTCCGGCCCGGCAGTCTGCCATCATGCGGTTGAAATCGTCCCGGTTTTTGACCGCCAGACCGCTGATACCCTCGTCGGCATAGACATCGACCAGTTCCCAGTCCGGATTCTCCCCGATGTGACGGGTGTAGTAATCCACCTGGGCCAGATAGGAGTTGAGCTGGTCGGCGGAGTCGCTGCTGACTCTGGCGTAGGCCGCTACCCGGAGCTTTGCTTGGTCCGGCGTGGCAGGGCTGATCACAGTGACGTTCGGAGTTTTGACTTGATTTGCCACGATTCTTGCCTCCTTTCAGCAACGACAATACCACAACACCTATAACAAAGCT
Source organism: uncultured Oscillospiraceae bacterium (assembly GCA_948670295.1). GTDB lineage: Bacteria > Bacillota > Clostridia > Oscillospirales > Oscillospiraceae > Enterenecus. The sequence continues at coordinate 14,595 of CAPOAR010000006.1, forward strand.
ATTTGGGAATAGCAACGAGAAGCGGGGGCCTAAATTGGGCACTTTACGGCGTTGGGATCAAGGCAGCAACAGGGTGGGCCGGAGCTTCCGTTCCAGCTCCCGCTGGGTGCGTTTCCCCTCGTCGGCGGTGAGGAGGCCCTGGGCCACAAGCTGTTTCAGCATCTGTAAGGCAGAGAGGAAGGTCAAGTTATCAGTAAGCTCGGTTTTAGACATGATGTAAATCTCCTTTGTGCGATTTGGTGCTTGATAACACAAAAACGAGGACCGTCCGGTTTTGCTCAGAGGACCGAACGATCCCCGTGGCTTCTGTTATCAAGGTCTTGTCCGAAAGAGGTTGTTTTCCTGTCTTTCGTTCGCCTGCATTTGACACTACTCCCCCAGGCGTGGGCGACAGACTGAAACCGTGCAGAATGCACGTCACGGGAATCTCACCCCTCCGAGGATCTCTCCGAGCTGCCCCCATGAAAATGGCTGGACAGGAGTATCATTATCGCCTGACGGGATCATTGCGAAACAGCTTGTCCTGCTGTTTTGTGGACGGATGGGTACCGCTCGCCGCCTTACATTGGCCGTCTTTTATGCGGGAAACCGCACAGGCGGGTCTTGGCGCATCCTCCAGCGTCGCTCTGCGCTTGCTGGCGCTCCGTCAGGGAACGTATTTCAGTCGCCGGATGTTCAATTTTCAAGGTGCAAAGGGGGTTACTGGCACCCGCCAGCAGGGGAAAACTGAGCGAGGATACTGTTCATCACGATTAAATCGTCGCCCGCCAGGGTCGTTTTCAATCGCTGAAGCAGTTCTTCCTGCCTGGATGACAGCTTGTTGGCATTAGGATGAAACCAGCTTGCCAGCTTCACACCGCCTCCATATCGGCCTCGGACAGTTTGAATCGGTTGGTCAAGGGAGAGAGCTGTGATGTCGCTGTATATGGTGCGCTCACTGACATCAAACATTTTGGCTAGGCGGGTCACTGTGGTGTGGCCTTCCTTGCGCAGTATTTTCATGATGGCATTGCGGCGCTCGAACAGGTTCATTCGAGCTCACCTCCCGCCATCCGATCCATGTTCGGGAGTATAACAGTTAAACCTGAAGTGGCCCTTCTTATTAAAAAAAGTATTTTGCTGAGATACATAAATTCAGCGTTTTGCAACAAAACACAGGCTGTAAGCTGGCAATTTGCACAAAAATAGGTGTTTGAATCATATTGGCTTAGCAAGTGCATCTCTGCTTTTCTTATGTATGTCAGCCGCATGCGGCAGACCTCCTGTTCTTCTGAAATCATGGTGGGAATTTTGGTTTCAGAAGCGGAGGGCCACGGCAGAGGGGGAAAGTATATATATGACCCCCTTTTGCAGAAAAGAGAAAAGCAGAATATCCCACATCAGGATATAATTGGGATTTACAGTGTAAAAAAAAGAGATACTTTCCGTAAAGAGGACTCTGAGATAGATGTCCGAAGAAGTCGAAATATGTCGGATAAAAAGAGGCCGCAAACGTCCGTGACGTTTGCGGCCTCTTTTTAGAAAATCGTGTTAAACTGTTATGACCATTTTCCCGTGGAGCACCAATCGGCGGCTGTAATGGATGGATGTCACTGTCCACTTTAATTTTTCTATCTGGCAACACATACCAACGTGTTGGGCAAGCGGTGGAGGCGGGGACTCTCTGTCTCTCCGCACTCAATTAAGGCGAGATGCACATCGCCTCAACCCGTGGCCTTGCGGCTGGATCGCGCCACCGATCCAACTTAACGACAAGGTGCATCATGTAAAGTGATGGACTTAATGCAAAAATTCAGAGAGAATTTTGCCGTCAACAGCGAAACGATTCAGTTTATACTGATTTGGTCAAAACTATTTTCTGGATGAACTTCCGGGGGTTTGACGAACAGATTTGTGACTCTTTTATAAGAAAACTTGATGGTTATCTGTCCGATAAATTCCCTGAATGACCTGGAGCATAGCCTGCGCGGAATGAGAAAGCTTTTCTCGGGAAGCGTAGGCGGCTACAACATTATAGTAAAGGGGAATTTCTCCGACAGAAAACGCTTGTATATCCTTGGTTTTATGGGAGGTATAAAATTTTCCAATGCCAATAGAAGCTCCCATGCCACAACAAGTAAGCCGATAGATAGACATGGCGCTGGATAGTTCCCAGAGAATATTGGGCTCATATCCAGCGGCTTGAAACAGCGTATCTGCGGCTTGCCGCATTCGCTGTCCCTTCCTGAAAAGAATGAATTTCTCCTGCCGGAGATGGGCCATATCCATCCAGAGAAAATCGTGGCCCGGTCGTCCCTGGGCTTTTTCACAGATTGGAAAATCAGAAGGAACGAATAAACAAACCTCCTCCTGTGTCAAGGCCGTATACTCCAATGAATATTCTTTGAAAGGATAGTGAAGTATGGCAATATCAATCTGACGTTCATATGCCATAGTCTCTAACTTAGCGGAGGTCCCCTCTACGATTTTAACTTGGATACCCGGATACTGTTCCTGAAAAACTGGCAAAACCTGGGAGAGGAACTCTTCTCCTCTGGTGGTCGGTACACCAAGAATCACCTCGCCTGATTCTTGGTTTTTCAGCTCCCGGATTTCCCTCTCTAATGCGCGGTCCAGACTGACGATTTTCTGAGCATATTCGCAGTAACGCATTCCAATATCAGTAAGATGGAGCGTGCCGCCGCTTTTGTAAAACAGCTTGTCGCCAAGCCTGTTTTCCAGATTTCGTATGTACATGCTAAGGGCAGGCTGCGAGATGTAGAGAGCTTTGGCCGCCTCGGAAATACTGCCGCATTCCATCACTGCAAGAACATAACTATACTCATTTACATTCATTTTTCTTTCCTCGCTCATGATGACTATGGAAATGGAAAAGGGCCAATGGGCCCTCCGAAGAGGGCCCATTGACAAAGAGAAAATGACGATCACAATATCCCGACCACGGCTCCAAAGAGGATGACCAAGGTTCCGGCAATAAACATTTTCGCCCAATTGTAGCGCAGCATTTCACCATATTCAATGCCGTACAGACCCAAGCCAAAGTAGACGCTGGCGCTGGTCATACACATATTGACGCCAAAGTTGTGACCATAGGCGATGGCGATGCCAGCCTTCACAGGGTCGATGCCGCAGCTTTCTGCCACCTCGATCAAAACAGGCAGGAAACCATAAACTTTGGTATCTGCGTCAAAAACCAAGCTCAGAGGGATACTGAGGATGCCCATAATGATATGGACGAAACGGCCAAAAGAGGTGGGGATCAATCCGATGATGACTTCAGCCATCGCCTCCACCATGCCGCTGCCGCTAAAAATACCCAGGAAGATGCCGGCACAAATGATCGTAAAGACCAGTGGAAGGATGCTGGGAGCATGAGCTTTCAAGCGGGCAGTCTGGGCTTTCGAGCCATCCTTGCCGTAGTTGATGAGGAGGGCCAGTCCAGTGCCGATGAGAAACGGCAGGAAGGAGGGAACTCCCAGGAAGAGAAGGGCCAGCACACCGATTGTCAGCAGAAGATTGACCCATACCAGCTTGGGACGTTTCAGTGCCTGTTCCTCGGCGCTGAGTTGGATTCGGCTGGCGGCGGTAGACGTATCCGTGGGATTAAAGAATCCGTTGCGCTTTTCACTCCAACTGACATAGAAGCACATGCCGAAGAGGAGCGCAACGCTGAAAATCATCATGGGAAGGCTGCGAATCCAGATAGACACAGGGTCCAGACCGCCCAGGACAGTGCCGACCCGGCCCAAAGGACCGCCCCAGGGAAGAATATTGAATACCGCAATGGACATGCTGACAACAAAGGCAAATGGTAAGCGGCGGACCCCCATGCGTTGGGCGATAGGCATCAGCGCGGGGACGGTAATCATCAGGGTGGTAGTGCCTGAGCCGTCCAAATGGGTGACAAGGGCCACGCAGGCGGATATCACCAGCATACTGGTGATATTATTTTTCAACTTGGAGAGCAGAAAATCGATAAAGCCATCGAACAGACCCACGTCGCCCATGATTCCGAAATAGGTAATAGAACCGACGAACATGGCGGCGACAGGCAGGACTTTGGTGATGCCGGTAGCGGCCAGGGCCATAGTCTCCTCAAAGCCCGTCCCCAGCACGAGGGCGACAACGATGGGCAGAGTGGTGAAAACTACGGCAGGCAGCCATTTGAATTTGGTCAGCAGAACGATCATGACAATGATCATGATAAAGCTAACTGCGGCTAACATGTTAAATACCTCCTCAATATCATCTCTTTTCAGGAAATGTTCAGGCCAACGGCAAATCCAGGATGCGGATGTATTGCTGACCGCAGTGCATATCCCGCTCGCCGGGATGTCCCTGGGGGGGAATCCTGGGGACGGAAATCTTGATTACCTGCAGCTGGGACAAGAAGAAGATTTTCACGGTATCTTCCGGCACCTGGAAAATATCACTGAAGGTCTTGGGACAGATCACAGGAGAATCCTGGAAGAGCTCAAATTTTTCCGGGCCGTCGCAAAAGATATCGATGGTCATCCAGAAAGGACCTGCCCCCTTAGAGCGAACATATTTTGCGCTTTCACCAATAGTAGCCATCATCCTTCACCTCCCCAAAGACTAGTTTCATATTGGATACGAACAAGCTCCAGGGGGTCCGCTGTCTTGACGACGTGATAGAAGCAGAACTCATAGGCCTGTCCCTTTTCAAGCTCGGTGGGAGAGAAGGGGAAAGCGAACGAGGGCATTTGCTCGTTTTCTTTTACCGACAGGTGAAGGAGCAGAGGATTGAACACCTTTGCCACCTGAGTGGCCAGCTGCTGGGTATCAGCGGTCACCAGTAAAACAACGCCGATTTCCCGGGGGACATAGGAGCCGGGAGGGATCTCCCCAGGGATGACTGCATTGAAGCCGTAGGGCTTAATGCAGTAGGAATAGCCCTCGGTCAACCCAACGCGATGCAGCCGTTCCTGAGCGGCGCGTTCCAGCCGGTCAATCCAGGCCATGGGATCAGCCATGATCCGGCGGTCAGCAATCCCCACCAGAGATACTGTCTGGAACCCGACAGGGGCCGCGCCCTCCAGCTTCAAAGTATAGGGTCTGGTTTCCGCCTTGGCGCCTTGGATGCGGACCTGCCGCTCGTTGAGCTGCGTGTAGGAGGCGGCAGAGAGATCGATCACAACGCCGGGCTCGGTGAGGGTGATGGGGTCAGAATTTTCATACAGCATATGGGCCGATGTAGAATAGACAGTGCAGCGATTTCCGGTAGCAGTGGGTTCCACAGTGACCCCTTCCTCATCAAAAGTGAGGAATACGCCCCCCCTGGGGTCCACGGTGCATAACGAACCGCACTCAGCGATTTTTGCGCCATGCCAGGCGCTGGCCTGATCACACCCCATCATAATGGGATAGGCGGCAATGATGGCGGTATCGGTGGCCCTGCCGCAAAGCACTACGTCAGCCCCCGTGCGGAGAGCTTCGATGAAGGGCTCTACTCCGGCTGCAGCTACGATGTGGGTACAACGGTCAAAGGTACTTTCATCGATGCCTGGAGCCGCCTGAAGGGGGAGGATATCCCCGGCCAAATACCGCTGCTTTAATTTTTGCCCGTCCTGCTGAGTGTAGATCTTTGCGATCTTAAGGTCAAAACCTTCCTCTTCGCAAATCTCTCTGCAAATCGCGGCGGTTTCATCCACCCCCTGGTCGCTGCCGCAGGTCCCACAGCTGCCGACCAAAACAGGGATCCCCAGTTCATGGCCTCCCTTCAGCATGAGGCGCAGATCCTCTTTGACGGACCCCCTCGCGTACTTTCCCTTCCCAGTGCCCAGATAATACGGACCGGAGTCGGTGGAGCCGGCATCACTGGCAATGGCGTCAGGGTGAAGCGCGAGACCATTGTCAAAGGCCTCCTTCTCTATGCCTCCGCCTACTGCGCCAAAGGGTACAAATACTTTGCACTGCTTCAAATCATATCACTCCTATTGCTCCATGGATTTGGCAGGTTTTTATGTTTTGGGTCCGGACCAAAACTAGCATTAAGCCTAAAAATAGGATAACGCTTGTGCAGGAAAATGTAAAATATATAAAACATATACAAAATATAAGTAAAAAATAATTGGTAAGCCTAAAACTCTTTTATCCCAAGTTCCGCCATGCCCCGACCCGCCTGGGCGTCGGATGACGTACTTGCTGTACTCAAGGCCACTTGATTCGTACATGGCTGTTCTAAAATGCAAGGCAGGGCATGGGCTGGTAGAACCGAGGCATATACGTAAGGTGCCGACATGATAAAATTGGACACGCAAAATATCATAAAGTTGATGAACACACTGGAATAGGGTCGATATATGAAAGGAAGGTGGTGCTTTTCTGGGAAAGCACCACCTTCCTTCTCACGCTGTGAGATGCGAAAAGTGAATGAGAGGAACACATCCCGCAGCACTTTATCAAGAACCGCTTACAACAAACAGGGCAGTTTCAGCGGCCTGATTGTAAGGACGAATCGTTTTATAACATTGTCACTTATCCTCGATCTTCCTGCTCTTTTTCACCACCAGAACCTCCACGGCGGCCAAGGCGGCGATAGCCACCACATCCAGCACATACACCACGGTTTTCCAGCCGTCGCCGTCGGTGGACTGGGAACGGCCGTCGTACATCCAGCTGTGGGCCACCGTATACATGATGTTCTTGCAGGCGTTCCTCATGTATTTCACCGTGGACGCGCTGGGGTTGGCGTAGTCCGCCGGACGGTTGGGACCCTCGCCGTAGGTGGCCAGCATGGCATCCACGCCGTTGGCCAAGGCGGCGTCGGCATTCATGAAGCCGTGGCCGTTGTTGCGGAAGAAGTCGGTGAGAGCCATACCCCGGAAACCCCACTCATCCCGCAGCACCTCATTCATCAGGCGGCTGTCCTCCCCGGCCCAGCGGGTGCCCAGGAAGGACCAGGACACCATGACGGCCTCCACGTTGCCGAACTTCACGCCGATCTCAAAGGGCTTGAGGTAGATTTCCCGCATGGCCTGCTCCCCGGTCCACACGCACACCATTTTGCCGTTGAAGTCGTACAGGGCAAAGTGCTTGATGTAGGCGTACACGCCGTGCTTGGCCGCGCCCTGGATGGCATAGGAGGCGGTGAGGCCGGACAGCACACCGTCCTCGGAATAGTACTCGTAGTTGCGCCCGCCGAAGGGGGTGCGGTGCAGGTTGACGCCGGGGGCGTACCAGCCTGCCGCGTTCATCTCCACGCTGGTCTTGCCCATGATCTCGCCGTAACGGGTGGCCAGCTCGGGGCTCCAGGTGCAGGCGATGACGGTGGCGATGGGCATCCCGATGGAACCCGCGCCGGTGAAGTTGTTGTTGATGGCGGCGGGGCCGTCGAAGTCATAGGTGGCCACCTTGCCTACGGATTCCGCGCCGGGGGTCTGATAGCCCGCCAGGGCAATCATGTTCAGCATCTCGGGGATGGTGAGCTGGTCCAGCAACTGCTCCCATTTGGCGTCGTCATAGTCCGTCTCCCGGAAGTCCGCCAGGGTCAGGCCGTTCTTGGCCCCGGTGGTGGGCATGGTGTCGGAGGCATTGAGATAGGTGGTAAAGTCGAAGTTCTGGTTCAAGTGGTACTTGCCCATGTTCTCGGCGGACAGTTCCAAATTGGCGGGGGCGGCGGTGGCCTGGTCGTAGTTGGCGAAGCCGTCCTTCCGGGAGAGGTAGGTCACGCCGTTGCGCAGGTCGTCAAAGCGGGCCACGGCGGCAGAGCCGTCGGAAGGACGGGGATTGGACTCATTGTATGCCACCGTGCTGTCCTGGTGGTAGGTCCGGCTGTCCAAAATCTCGTGAGAGTTGGCGTTGACGGAAATGATGTAATCACCCTGCTCCAGCACGTAGCAGCCCTGGCCCAGTTCGTCAAAGGAGGCCATGTCCTCCAGTTTGATGGTGAAGCTCAGCGTCTCAGACTTGCCCGGCTCCAGCAGCCCGGTCTTGCCATAGTCAATGAGGTTGGCAGTGGCCTTCTCGATGCCGCCGTTGGTGTAGGGCGGGTTGTAGAACACTTCCACCACGTCCTTGCCCGCCACAGAGCCGGTGTTGGTGACGGTGACATCGAAGCTGATGGTTCCATCAGCTTCGGAGATGGGGCCCATCTCCTGGGTAAAGGTGGTGTAGCTCAGGCCGTGACCGAAGGGGAACTGGACCGTTTTGCCATAGTCGATGAGGCCCTCGGCCGCGGCGGTCTCGTAGAACTTGTAACCCACATAGATGCCCTCGGCGTAGTTCAGGAAGGAGGGGTAATAGGTCGTGGGACGGCCGGAGTTCATGCCCTCCTGGGCCATGTGCTCCATGTTGGTGTAGCTCACCTTGCCGCTGTTGTTCCACCAGGGGGTCTGGGTCATATCGTACACAAAGGTGTCTGTGGTGCGGCCGGAGGGGTTGACCTCGCCCTTGAGGATTTTGCCCAGGGACTCGAAGCCGGTATTGCCGGGGCCCGCACACCACAGGGTGGCCTTGATCTGATCGTACTCCTCCACAAAGCCCAGCTCCAGGGGGTTGGAGCCGTTGTAAAGGACGATGACAGTGCCGAAATTCTCGCACACCAGCTCCACCATGTCCCGCTCGGTCCGGGAGAGCTGGAGGTAGTGCTCACCGGGCTCAAAGTCTAAGTAGTCCTCAGAGTTGCCGTCGAAGGCGGCGGCGGACACGTCCACAGGCAGGTCATTGTGGCCCTCGCCCGCCGCCCGGGACAGCACGATCATAGCCACGTCGGAAAAGCTCTTGGCGTTGTTCACCAGCTCGTCGGTATAGAGACTGACGGGGGGCTCGGGGAGGGTCCAGCTCTGCTTGTCGATGGTCATAGTCTCTCGCTCAGAGGTGTAGCCCTGATAGAAGGAGAACAGCTCGTCGTTCACCTTGTACCCGGCGTCCTCCAGCCCCTGGCGCAGGGAGATCACCTCAAACAGGGCGTTGATGCCGCCGGAGCCGGTGCCGCCGTAGGCGGGGTTGGTGGAGGCCCAGCCGAACAGGTTCACGTTCTCCACGCCAGTGAGGGGCAGGACGTTGTCCTCGTTCTGCAAAAGGACGAAGCCCTCGGCAGCGATCTGTTCCACCAGGTCTCTGGCCTCGTTGGAGGTTTCCTCGGTGACCTGGCCTTCGCCCTGGGTAAGGCTGATAAGGTTAGCCATGGGGCCCAGGCAGATGAGGTTGGCGATGAGGATGACCGCCAACGCCATGGCCACCCCAGCGGTGCCGCGAATGAGGAATTTCTGACTGCGCTTGAGCTTCATGCAGGCGATGATGACCACGACCCCGAGGGCCAGGATCACGCCCAGCGCGATGAGGTAGCTTTTGCAGGTTTCCAGTACGCCGATGATGTCGTCCATGCTGATTGATAACATTACTAATTCCTCCCCATTTCTTATTGCTGTCAAAAACAGGTGTTTTCATTCGTTCCTTGACAGCCTGCATGATATTATTTATATTTGTATAAAAGCGAAAAGCAATGACACATTCCAGAATTTCAAACGTTTCTATACACTTTTTCAAGAAGTGTGTAGAACTTTTTGAGAAAAACCTGTTATGATGGGGCTGTCAACGAGAAAAGGGGGGCGCACAATGGAAGCCACACAGCGAAAAACGGACCGGAGGACGCTTTACACCCGGCAGGTGGTAAAAGACGCCCTGCTGGAACTCCTGCCGGAACACCATTTTGAGGATATCAATGTTACCATGCTGTGCCGCCAGGCGGAGATCACCCGGGCTACTTTCTACCTCCATTTCGACAGCCTGTCCGCCGTGGTGGATGAACTATTGGAGGAGGCGCTGGGGACAGCGGAACGCTCCGGTGTCGCTCCGGAGGGCAACCCCATCGAGTTCTGGGGCTGGCTGGGGGAGCAGGACGACCCTGCCCTGCTGAGGGAGCATTACAATAAACTGCCCACCTGCCTGCGGGTGGCGGATGACCCCAAATACCAACCCCTGTTCATGGATGATCTGCTGTCTGCCGCAGCCATCCGCAAGATCTACCTGACCGAACGGGACAATATGGTTCCCCTCTGGCGGGACTACTGCGGCTTGTCCGAGGAACAGGCCAGGATCATGTTCCGGTACGCCATCCACGGCTCCTACATGGTGAATAAAGCGTTTCGCTTCCAGTACACCGAGGACTGGTGCCATATGACCTGTACCCTGCTGGCCTACTCGGCGGGGGGCTACAAGGCCTTGCGGCGGCGGGCCGGCAAATGACTCAGAACAATCGCAAAAGCCTCCCCACACTCACCTGTGGGGAGGCTTTTGTACGCTCATATGCCGAAACTTATTGCCGCACAATGACGGCAGCGCCTACCCGTTATCTTTTGGAAACTGCGGATTCAAAACAGAATCCTTTAGCGCCACGCTCTTGTCCCTCCCCGGGTACATGATGTAGTAGGGCGGAATCTCGTTGACCTTCTTCAACAGTTCCTTCATCAGTTTGACCTTGGCCCGCCACAGCTTGAAGGGGCTGATTTTTGGCAAGTCCGCCTCCGATACCTTCCCCTTGACGCCGGAGAATTTCATGACCCGCTCCTTGATGTACCGCAGGTCGTACCGGGCCGGGTTCACCTCAATGATCTCCTTATCCAGGCCGGTCAACATATAGACCGCCTCCAGCGGTGTGCGCACAGACGTCTCAATGGTAAACACCACATCCCGGGGCACTTCCACATACTGGCCGATGAAGGCCAGGTTGGTGCAGCCGTCGGGCACAATCTTGGGCCGGTCGCTCTCCTTGCGCGGCATGAACTGGGAGGTGATATAGGGCATCATGCAGGTGGAGATATAAGAGTGGGCGATGACCTCGTCCTTCATATCCAGCATATTGAAGTGGTAGAGCATCTCCTCGATGATCTCGTTGCCAGTACACTCCGACATTGGCTTTTTTATGTAAGAGCCAATCCGCTCCCCGAACAGACCGTCCCCCCACAGCACGTCCCGGTTCTGCTCCCGCTGGCCGGGATAGTAGTCCCGGTCGTAGATCACCAGCGACATTTCCCAGCCGGAGTCCATGAAGGTAATACCGCCGCCGGTCCCGCTTTTGCTGCCCGTCATGCGCTCCAGCCGGTTGAAAAACTCGGGGTAGTCTTTTACGGTCAGGAAGAAGCTCATCCACTTGGTCTGGTCGATCTTCCCCAGGAACTTGTCCGGGCGGCCGAACTTGGGGTTCCGGGCGGCCAGGTTCTTCCAAACGGTGAACAGCCCCAGGTCATCGGTGTCCCGGTTGGTCTTTGCCAGGTGGGTGTTGTCACCGTAGCAGGCGTTGGTCATCATGGAGCCGCTGGTGAGGAACACCAGGTCGTCGGCCCCCACGGGCACGGTGTCCTTCCCCCGGATCTTGATGCCACTGACAGTATTGCAGGGGGCGTCCATCTCCAAATCGTACACGGCGGTGTCCATGCGGAAGGTGACGCCCTTCCCCTCCAGCCACTTATGGATGGGCTTGATGATGGAGTCCTTTTCGTTGCGCTTGGTGTGCAGAATCCCCTCCAAATAGTCCAGCCGGGTCAGCAGGCCGAAGCGGTTGAAATACCGCTGGGCCTCCAAGGCGCTGTGATAGGGCTTGAAGGCCAGCATGGAGTGGTAGCACCACCAGAGGGAGCTGTGAAAGAACTCACTGTCCTTGCCGAAGTAGTCCTCAATGGTCATGTCCTCCAGCTCGTTCTCCGGGATGCTGGTGAAGTGCTCCATCTTCAGCAGGAGCTCTTTAGACAGGCGGTAGTCGTGGACCTTCTCATAGATATGCCCCTGTTTGCACAGCAGACGGCACTCCGAATGGATGGGCATATCCTTGTTGGCCTGAACGGATTCGTCCAAGACAGATTTCGCCGGGTCCTCCAGGGAGGGGATCTTGCTGCACAGGTACCACAGGCACTCCATGAAGGGCTCCAGCTCCCGCTCACCGGGGCAGACATACCCCTGGGCGTTGGCGAAGGCATCGCAGCAGCCGCCCAGGGAATCCCGCTTCTCATACACGGTGATGTTTTCCCCCGGCATACTGGCATCGTCAATGAGGAACACGGCGGCGGCCAGTCCGGCAATTCCCCCGCCGATGATGTGGGCCTTTTTCTCCTCAATCCCCAGCGGCGCAGGGGCCTTTGAAAACAGGTTATATATGTTCATCGCGTTCTCCTTTCCAGTTGCTTTTGTGATAGATACAACGTTGACATTCCAACACTGTTTATATTATAATTGCGCTGGAACGAAAGACAACCGACAATTTACCCGCCGCTGTTGAAATTGCAACAGTTCTGCCTAAACTGTAGCAATCGTTGCAGTTAATTGCTTCGTACAGCGGATCATATAAAATAAATGAAACGCAGCGACCAGCGTTTCTGTAATTAGCATTGCGAGCCAAATGTTTTCAGCCCCAAAAATGATGGGTAATATCGTAATCATAATCCCGCTGATAATCGCCCCTCTTGCCAATGATGCAGACATTGAAATCACTGGTCTCATCAACGCCTGAAAATAGTATGTCGCAAACAGGTTAAATGGCAGAAAAAGATAAGATATCCCATAGATTCGCAGAATACCAGGTGCGATTTCTAAAACAGACGGGGTAGGATTCATAAAGAACTTCACAAATGCGTTGGGGAAAAGTGTAACTGACAATGCCCAAAACAGCCCCATTCCCGCACAGGTATACAGCCCATATTTCAAGCATTCCTTAATTCGATCATACTGACCGGCGCCATAATTCTGCGAAATAATAGGCTGAGCTGCCTGCCCCGAGCCATATGCAAGGCATTGCGCGAAAACGGTAATTTGTGTGATCACGCCATAAACGGCAAGGGCGTCTGGGCCAAAATACTTCATGATCTGCCGGTTAAAGAGGATTCCAATAATCCCGATTGCAAGATCGGTAATTCCAGTAGAAAATCCTGTCACCGTAATATCTTTCAGTTTATTGGCTGCACAGACAGGCTTTACAAATCGCAAAGTATTTTTCTTTGTGATGAAGTGGGTCAGCATAATCACAATAGCGATATACTGTCCCACTGCGGTGGCAAGTCCTGCACCCAGAATCCCCATATTAAGCTTGAACACACAGAAATAATCGCCAAACGCATTAAATATCCCGGCTGTAATCACTGCTTTTGTCGCTAACGCGGGATTCCCGTCATTCCGAAGATACGCGGAAAGAATATTGCTGAATACACAGCAAGGAATCGCAAAGAAAATAGGCGTTAAGTATTTTTGAACCAATACCAGCAGTTCGTCATCTGCGCCAAAGAAACGAAAGAGCGGTTCGTTGAAAAGCCCTATGCCAATCATGGCAATTGCGGAAAAAGCAGCTCCATATAGTATTGACAGCGTGAAATACTGTTGCGCGTTCTCCTCGTCCCCTTTGCCTCTGTTGGCCGCAAACCATACGGAGCCGCCAATACCCGCAAGCAAGCCAAAGCAGTAAATGATACTCCATATAGGATTGAATACGGCTAAGGCCGCGTTGCCGGAAGGCCCGTGGTATTTACCGACCATCATGGCGTCTACCATACCGAAAATACAAGTGATCATGGCACTCCCGGATACAGCCGCCAAATACCTGAAATACATGGGCCTGATTTTGCTTGTCAGAATATCCATATCATACACCTAAAACAGTCTTTTCCTTGCCCAAAATGTCTGTTTCTGGCCTGCACTCACCGTCAACCAACCATTTTATCATGCAGACAGCGTTGACATTTCGACATTGTTTTTATTATAATTGGTCTGGAACGAATGACAATCGACAATTTTCCCGCCGCTGTTGAAATTGCAACAGCGGCGGGCAGACTGTCGAAATGATGGGAGCGTATGGTATGAAAGCAAAAAATCTGAACGCGTCTTCTTTCAAAACCCGGAAGCTGATCAGGGACACTTTCGCGGAGCTTTTATACGCCAAACGGAACATTCACAAAATCTCCGTGACAGAGTTGGTGGCGCGGGCCAACATCAACCGAAGCACTTTTTATTCCCACTACGATGACATTTTCCAAGTAGCGGAGGACATCAAGGCGGAAACCATGCACGCCTTTTTTGATGGAAAGACCTTGGCGGGTGTCCACGATATCGAGCCGTTTTTTGATGACATCTACCTGTACATCAAGGAAAACGACCACTTCTTCCGTCTGATTTTCAACTCCGATGAGGTCACCAATTTTGTCCGCCGATTGGGAGGGATCTGCAAAGAGAAAATCTACCATGCAGTCAGCGAGGACCAGGCAGTACAGGAAAGGCAGCTCCTGGAGCTGGAGATTTCTACCCTGTCCGATGGACTGGCGATGCAGTTTATCCGCTACTACCATGGGGATTTCGATGTGACGCTGGAGGACATTATTTTGTACGGGAAGCTCTGGAGCCGGGGGATGATTGCCCGCAGGGCAAACGCATCATGACAAATCAGCGCCGGTTCAATCATCGAACCATACGCGGATGATATAGAGGGGCCTCAATGACATATGTTCCTGTGCATAGCCTGTCCGGTCAGGTTGTCTCATCCATTGTTTCCAGTTTGAAGATGACCGGGCGCAGGCCATCATTACAGCTGCAAATGGCAACGCCCGGAACCTTGATCCAAGTTCCGCTGTCGTAGAACACTTCGTTGTCCGCACCGTGGGCCAGCGCAAATACATACTGATAAATTGCTTTCCACGCCTCGTCACACAGACCCTCCGGCTTTCTGAAATCGGTGTAAAATGTTTGTCCCGGCTTCATTGCTGTGCAGGCTGTAAGCCCTTCCACGCCATATTCGGCGGCAAGAGCTTTGTCCAACGTTGTTTTCAATACTGTGATTTTTACCTTTTTCATTCGAATTTCCTTTCCAAAGATAAACGCGGACTTTTGAATCGCTGGTTGCTTTCACGGTTTGCGTACCCCGCTGTTGTCAGAACCACGAATTTCTTCGTGATAAAAATAGTTGATAAGAGCGGGTTTCCCGGGCTGGCTTCGGCCATCGGGAAGGTAGGCAACCAGATATGGATAACCGTGCTCCTCGGCGTACTGCTCCATCTCCTGTTCCAAGAGCCGCCAGTATTCTTTCTGATTCCGTTTATAAATTTCCTGATAGAGAGGAACCAACTCCGGGTATTTTTGTTGTATATAGTTCAGTATCTCGCCTTTGTAGCTGCCCCGTAGGTTCAGATTTTCCAGCCAGATAAAATCGCAATGATCTTTGGCCTGCTCAATGATAGCTGGGATATCCGTGATTCCCGGAAAGATTGGGGAAACGAAGCATACCGTCCGGATGCCAGCCTCATAGACAATCCGCATGGCATCCAGCCGCCGCTGGATGCTGACAGCCTGATCCATATCGTCCTTGAACTGCTCGTCCAACGTATTGACCGACCAGGACACAGTCACGTCCGGCATGGTGCGCAACAGGTCCAGGTCGCGCAGCACCAGGTCAGACTTGGTGCAGATCGTGATCTTCGCCCCACTGTTTTGTAGCTGCTCCAACAGCGCCCGAGTCCGCCCGTACCGCTCCTCCAGTGGATGGTAGCCGTCTGTAACAGACCCAATCACCACCCGCTGTCCCGCGTATTTTTCCGGGTTCTTGATGGTGGGCCAATGTTTCACGTCCAAAAAGGTTCCCCAGGGCTCCGGGTGGTTGGTAAACCGCTTCATGAAGGAGGCGTAGCAGTATTTGCAGGCATGGGGACAGCCCACATAGGGGTTGACAGAATATCCGCCCACCGGCAGGCTGGATTTGGTCATCACCGTCTTTGTGTGGACCTCCTTGATGTGAGCCCCGTCTATTGTCACCGTTTCCATTTCTTCTGCTCCTCCAGTACCTGTTCAATGGATTCCGGCAGCTCCTGCACCAAATTGTCCGCCCCAATAATTGGGGCCAGATCCTCTTTCATAAACACCGGGATGTGGAATGCATGGGCCTGCTCAGTCAGACTCCACACCCACTCCGGCTTGGCGAAGTCCTTCGTCATGTGATACCGCCTGACGTTGTTGCGGGCGTAGCAGTAGCTGCATCCGATGGTACAGCCAATCACCAGGTTCATGTTTTGGATCAAATCCTTGATGCAGACCATAACTTTGCCCCCTATCAAGCGTTAAAATTCACAGCATTCCCCGTCCTGGGGGATCAACACCTGCTCCCCGATGCCGTTTTCCGTCAGATATTCCCGAAGCTCCGCCCGGCTCACCGTGGCATGATTGACCGCCTCCATGTGGCTGGCGATCACGGTTGCGTAGGGGGCCGCTTTGCAGACGGCCAGCACATCCTCCTTGCCCATGATGAGCCGTCCGGCAAACAGGAGGGTGGCGGCGCAGGCGTTGAGGACTGCCACGTCCGGCCTGTGGGTATCCAGTTCCTGGGCGACTTCATCGTAAAAGACGGTATCCCCCGCGATGTAAAGTGTTTTTTCCCTTGGGGCGCGGAATACTACGCCGCACACCGGGCCGGCATTTTTAATAGAAGATGTCCCATGCCGTCCTTTGGTCTTGACCAGCGTTGCTTCTCCAAACGCCGTTCCCTGTGGGGACAGGGCCTGCACCGTTTCAAATCCCCATTCCCGAATGGTTTTCGCGTCCTTCTCATCCCTGGTGAATACCGGGATTCGCTTGTCCAGCATGGCGGCGGTCTCCTGCTCAAAATGATCCGGGTGGATGTGGGTCACGATGATGGCGTCGATTCCTCTTACAATCTGTTCCACCGGCATGGGCAGTTCCACGCTGGGGCTGGGGAGCTTGTTTTTTTCCTTCCAGGGGGTGGGGGCGCTCCTGCCCGCCCCCTTTTTCTGAAACCACGGGTCAATCAAAAAACGTTTTCCGGCGTAGGCCACCACCAAAGTGGCATTGCGTATCTGCTGAATGTTCATTGCGGAGTGTTTCCCTCCATTTATATTGGGTCTGTTCAGAACGACGCTCTATTTACTTCTCGCAGGCGGGCGCCACCTTGGCATAGCCGTTCCAGGCAAAGAGGGCCTCTTTGCCCTCGTCCGCCGCCATCTTGTCGATGTTGCAGACGTACAGATAGTGATCGCCGACCTCCACCGTCTGCGCCAGAGAGACCGCAAAAGCCACCCGGCTGTCCTCGGGGAACTGGATACCACAGCCCTCCATGCTTTGGAGTGCAATGGGCGTTTCTTTCAACTTGTCCACAGCGCCGCCGCTGGCAGAGCCATAGGCCATCACCGCATCCTTCAGGCTGCCCCCCGGCGCGGCCAGCACCGCTTTGCCCGTCCTGCGGATGTTCTCGCCGGTGTTGGACGCCTTGCCCAAGCCAAAGGCCAGCATGGGCGGGTTGAACGAGGCGTACATGAAGAAGGAGACCGGGGCCAGGTTCAAGGAGCCATCCTCTTTCTGGGTGCATACCAGCATCAGGGGATCAGGAGAAGTGAGGGCGGCGGCCTGCCCGATGTTATTGATTTCTTTCATAGCGAAAACCATCCTTTCAGCGTTTGATTTTTGCCCGGTATGATTGACTTTTTCCGGTAAGATTATTATACTTGATTTGGATATAACTTCAAGTACGCAGAAAAATCTTACTTGGTACGGTTCACCATACTAACGTAGAAAGGGCGCTTTTTTATGGACATGGATATGAGCTATGAGAAATATACCCACGCAGTGAAAAACGTCATTCTCACAGAAGGCGGGAACTGTCCTGTGACCTCTTTGATCACGATGCTGCAAGGAAAATGGAAGCTTCAAATCTTATATGAGCTGTGCATCAAGGAGCCCCTCCGTTTCAGTGAGCTTCGGAAACTCATTGGGAGTATCACAAATACCATGCTGACCGCTTCGCTGCGGGAACTGGAGCAGGATGAGCTGGTGTCCAGGGCCCAATTCAACGAGATCCCGCCCCATGTGGAGTATTCCCTGACGGAGAAAGGGCGGGCACTCTTACCAGTTTTTTATGAGATGACCAGGTGGGGGCTGCGGTATATTCCATAAGAAGAATACTTGCTATCTTGATTTGAACATTAAGGTGAGCTTTGGTTATATAGATTTTGATAAACTTACTTGCATAGCGCTATTTGATTTGATAAAGATTGGATGATAAACTCCCATTCTCCCTCCAACGGTGAGACTTCTCCACCAACCCCGCCCTCACCAGATCGTCCAGTGCCCGCTTCACCGTCGAGCGGGACAAGCTCACCCCAGCGGCGATGGTGTTGATCCCCGGCCAGCAGGTGCCCTCCTTATTGGCGTGGTCTTTGAGAAAAATATACACCGCCTTGGCCCGGTGGCTCAGCTCCTGGTCGTTGTAAATGGAATCATAATACGCCAACCGATCCCCCTCCTTCTGTGGGCGGCGGCCCATCCTGCTTTTTCATGTTGTCAGGGATGATTGCCAGCGGCTGGCCCGTTTGTCCCTGCTGCCGGTCACGCCTGTCATCTTTTTGCTCAGTCCGTCCCTCCTGCGGGGGACGGACTTTTTCTTCCGGTTCCGGTGTCAGCCAGTACCGTGTCTTGATGGCTTGCTCCAGCTCCTGCCGCCCGGCGTAGAACACCTTCCGCTGGCCATACTCCGGCATCTGGTAGGGCTCTCCGAAGGTAATGCCCCAGTCGAGGAACAGCCGCAGCCGGGTCCGCATGGGATGGGAGCCGGTCTTCATCACCACGAACTCGCCTTTGGGGATGGACTTCAGCTCATCCGGGGTCATGAGGGCACGTTCCCCCATCTGGATTGTCCGGCTGTCCTCCCCCTTACTCCGGCTGATATAGCCGGACTGTACTGTATAGCTGCCCAGCGCCTTGGAGAGCACATCGGCGGTCTGGCTGTTGGGGGCAAAGCCGCCAAAAATTGTATCCTGGCAGTTATCCTGGATGATTTCAGAGCCCTCTTTCCCATAATTTTTCTCCAGTTGTGCCAGAGACTGGATGATGGGCAACATGGTCAGCTTCCGGGATCGCCCCGCGCTGAACAGGGACAGCACATCGAAGGGCGGCATGGTGCCGAACTCGTCGCAGAATAGTACCACCCGGTTCTTCAGCTTGCCGCCATTCTCGTCCGCCACGGAGAACAGCTCCCGGCTCAGGTTCTGGATCATGAGCCCTGCCATGAAGTTCTTGGTCTGATCCTCCTCGGGTAGCACCAGGAAGATGGCGGACTTTTTGCTGGCGAAGCTCTCGGCATCGATGGGGGAATCAAAACAGATGGTCTGCTCCAATTCGGTGTCCAGGAAGGCGTTCAACCGAGACAGCACAGTGGACAGCACCGAGGCCATGGACTGCTCCGAGGTGTTCAGCGCCGCCCCGGCGAACCACCGGGCCTTGTGGTCGGGCGGGAGGCGGCTCATGAGCACCTGGAAACAGCTCTTGCCCTTGGTGCCGGAGGGCTCCAGCAGATCCTGCACCAGCTTGAACACCGACACGATGTGACGGCGCTCCCGGGGCTGGCCGTCAATCTCTCTGGGGGGCAGGAACTCCGCCAGCAGGAGGATCACTGCGGTGAGCAGACCCTCGGCGGAGTCGTAGAAAAAGGCGTTCTGCCCGAAGCTCTCCCCCTCGGGGTTGATGATGGTCTTGGACAGGATCTTGGCGTACTTCTCCGCCTTGGCCCGCGCCGCCAAATCGTCCGGGTGCTCCATCGCCTGATCCATGTAGGCGTTGGCCAGGGTCAGAAAATTGAACCCGTCCGAGCGGGTGGGGTTTCTCAAGTCGATGATGGACACTTGGTAGCCGTAGTATTTTTCTGCGATGGCACCATAGTTCCGGGCCAGGTCGCCCTTGGTGTCCAGGGCCAGGAAGCTCATGCCGCAGGCGCAGGCGTACTCCAGGTTGGGGTAGAGGAAGAAGGCGGTCTTGCCCACGCCAGCCGCGCCGATCATCAGGCAATGGATATCGTCGCTATCTACCAGGGCAGTGATTTTGCCCTTCTTCCCTTGGGAGCCCAGCACCAGTCCCTGGACCTTGGGCCGGTCCTTGCCCTGGCGCCATTCGGCTGGATGGAAGGGGACACAGTGGAAGGTCTTGCCGATCTCCTTTGGGGTGGCCCAGCGGGCGGTGCCATGCTGGCCGTCGCCCACGGGCTTGGATTTGATGCTGTCCAGCGATCCCTGGCTGGAGGCATAGGCGATGCCGCCGATGAGGGCGAAGCCCACGACAGCGAAAAGGAGGACGATGAATTGTTGGGGCATGGCGGGTCACCTCTCAATACAAATGGACCATGGCGGTACAGTCCCCGTGCCCTTCGCCCAAAGCCTGCTCCTCCGGGGAGTGATCCTCCGGGAACCGCTCCGGGAACAGCTCGGCGGCGGTCTGCCGCAGGATGTCCAGGTCGTTGCTCTGGGCGGCCTGGTAGACGCTGACCAGCTCTGCGTCATCCAAGACGGATCGGGGAAAGTAGGGGCGCAGGAACATGACTTGGCTCACCTGCCTGCAATAGCTACGATAATATCTGTTCATTCTGTTGTTCCTCCATCGTCTGTTGAAAATTTGCGCACAGGTCCTCGTTCCAATCCTTGAGGACGGGTACCAGCGCGTCCACCGCCAGCCCCTTTTCCTTTGCCAGCTTCGCCAGCCGCTTGGTGGCAAGCTGTCCGGCCTGGTCGTTGTCCAGACAGAAGTGGACGGTGTCGATCTGCGGATACCGCTCCAGCATCCCTAGCATCCCCTGAGAGGATGTGCCGCACAATGCCACATAGTTGTGCCGGGACCAATTGCTGTCATGGAACTTGGAGATAAAGGACAGCATATCAATGGGCGCCTCAAACACCATGAGCTGTTCGCTGGTGCCGGGCCAGTTGAAGGCGTACCGGAAGTCGCTGCCCTCCACCGTCATGCGGAAGGACTTGCCCTGGCTGTTGGTGCTGCGTTTGTGGGCGTGGCGGGGAGTGCTGTCCTGGTCCATGCCCACGAAGACGGCGTTGTGGTACTTCTGGTCCTCGTAGACCAGCCCCAGCTTGACGAAGGTGGTGAGGACCTCCCGGTCCAGGTGGCGCTGTTTGAGGAGATAGGCGAACACCCGCCGGTTGTCCTTGTTGGCGGGTGGCAGGGCAAACTCTTTTTTCACCTTTTCCCTGGGCGTGTCCACTTGCGGCACGGCGAGGTCGATATCCTCGTCCAGTAGCGTGAGCACCGCCTGCGCATAATTCATCCCGTAGAACTCCTTGAGGAAGGACACCGGCCCGCCGCCCTTTTCAGCGGCGTGGTCGAACCACCCGTTGCCCCGAACGGTGACACTGTGGTTGCTGGCCATGCGGAACTCCGGTCCGGAGCGGATCAGGGGCTCCCCCTTGAAGCGGAGGAACTCCACCAGGTCCACCGCGTTGGCCTGGCGCTTTTGTTCTTCGGTAAAATGGATGTAGGGCATTTTGATACCTCCTTCTCTTGCGTCCGAGGGCCGCTCACGGTATAATGCCAATATGAACTGACATCTGAAAGGGGAGGAGCGGCCTATGTTTGACTTGCCAAAAATAAAGATCACGGTTCGAGCCCACGCACCGTCTGCCAGCCTCGAAAAAAATCCCGTTTGAGATCGACAGCCAGGGGTGCAGGCTGCGGGGCTTTGTCCTGCGGCCCCAGCGGGCGGGACGGCTGCCCGCTGTGATCGTCAGCCACGGCTTTGCCAGCTGTACCCGGGACACAAAAAAATACGCCCGCGTCTTTGCGGACGAGGGCTTCGCCGCTTTCTGCTTTGACTTCTGCATGTCCGGCAGCGGGAAAAGCACCGGCTCCAGCTTGGGCATGAGTGTGCTGACGGAAAAGATGGACTTACTCAATGTGCTGGACTACGTGAAGGGGCTGGATTTCGTGGACCCGGACCACATCACCCTGGCCGGGTGCAGCCAGGGCGGGCTGGTGTCCGCCTTGGCCGCGGCGGAGCGGGAGAGCGAGGTGGAGCGGCTGGTGCTGTACTATCCGGCGCTGTGCATCCCGGACGATGCCCGGCGGGGCCAGATGATCAACGCCAAATTCGACCCAGACCACGTGCCGGACCGATTCCGGGCGCTGTTCGTCCGTCTGGGGGCCAAGTACGCTTTGGACGCGCAGGGACTGGACCCCTACCGGGAGATCTGCGGCTTCCGAAAGCCTGTGCTCATCGTCCACGGCACCAGGGACAAGCTGGTGGATATCGGTTATTCCCGCCGCGCCTGTGAGGGCTACCCCAACTGCCGGTTGGTGGAAGTGGACGCCGGGCATGGGTTCCTGTTCCGCGGCTTCGCCCAGGGCAGACGGGCCACGGTGGAATTTCTGCGCACACAGCATTGATGGAGGGAAACGGGATGGCGGAACAAAAAGTATTTCAGATGAGCTTTGCGAAGGTGTACGGCCTGCTGGTGAGCAAGGCCGAGAAGAAGGGCCGCACCCGGGCCGAGGTGGATACCGTGACCCGCTGGCTGACCGGCTACACCCAGCCGGAGCTGGACAGCCTGTTGGCATCCGAGACCACCTATGGCGACTTCTTCCGTCAGGCGCCGAGGCCCAACCCGGACCGGGCGCTGATCCGCGGCGTGGTATGCGGTGTCCGGGTGGAGGAGGTGGCTGACCCGCTGATGCGGGAGGCCCGCTATCTGGACAAGCTGGTGGATGAGCTGGCCAAGGGGAAGCCCATGGAAAAGGTGCTTCGCTCTCCGGGCCCGGTCTGAACATTGGAGCGGCAAAAGACCGCCCGCGGCGTTGCGGGCGGTCTTACATCGTCTGCTCCTGGTCCTCATGGTCGTCCGGCTTGTGGCCCATGGCGATCTTCTTCTCCCGGATCTTCCGCCTGAGCTTGCTGTCCACCGCCAGCCGCATCCCGGCCACAGGCTGTTGGCGCTGCTCCTGGAAAATGCGGCCCATGTGGTAAAAGAGCGACGCGGCGGAGGAGAGGATGGAACCGTAGACCCGGTCCAGAAAATATTTTGCGTATTGGTTGCCCTGCTCTGCGGACAGCCTCAGCCAGCGGACGGCCTGCTCCTGGTCCTGGGGGATGTCCCGGCCCAGCAGATATGCCTTGCCCAAGGTGTACTGGGCGTACTGATTTCCCGCCTCGGCGCACTGGGTGAGCAGGTCCAGTGCCCGGTCCATGTCCCTGGGCACCCCGTCCGCCCCGGTGAGCAGGAGCTTTCCCATCTGGTATTTCGCTGTCTGGTTCCCGCCTGCGGCGGACTTCTCCAGCCAGGCCAGCGCCGCCGCCTCATCCTGCTCCGTGCCCACCCCGTGGAGGAGCATCCAGCCGATGCGGTACTGGAGCTTGTCATCCGGGGATCTGTCAGCCAGGAACTGAAAGCCGAGGAACGCCTGCCGGAAGTACCGAGCGGCGCGGTCCTCATCCGTCTCACAGCCCAGCCCGTCCCGGTACAGCCTGCCCAGCTCGTAGGCGGCGTAGGGGAAGGTGACCGCTTTGGCGTAGAGCTCCCGCGCCGCTTCGTAGTCCTGCTCCACCCCCTTGCCATCCCGGTACAGCCCAGCCAGGGTATACTGGGCGTACTTGTACCCGGCGTCGGCGGACTTCTCCAGCCACCGGGCGGCCTCCTCATAGTCCTGCTCCGTGCCCAGCCCAGCGGCATACAGCTTGCCGATGCGGTACTGGACGCATCGGTCCGGCGCGGCTTTGTCCGCCTCCAGGAATGCGGCCAGCGCCTTGGCGTACCATTCCTGTGCCAGCTCGGGGTCTGGCTCCCGGCCCAGGCCGTCCGCATACATCTGGCCCAGGTCAGCCATGGCCAGAGCGTTGCCAGCGTCGGCCTCCCCGGTGAGCAGATCAAAGGCGACGGCGAAATCAGGCGGGCTGTCTGCATCGCCAGCCATGAGCTGGCGGGCGGCGCGGTAGCGGCGGGTCCACCATGTTCGGGAGGAAGCCCTGCCCGTATCGCTGGGCTCGTCTGCCAAGCTGCCGTCAGAGGGTCCATCTGTTGGCTCCTCCTCGGCCTGGTCCGCGAGGCCGGACGGTATCAGGTCCCCCAGCCGCGCCGCCTCCTGGACGACGATGTTTTTGATCCGTTTGAACTCCTTCTGGCGGACCAGCGGGTCCCGCGGTGGCAGGTCGTCTTTGTAGGTGCGT
This sequence comes from uncultured Oscillospiraceae bacterium, assembly GCA_948670295.1. GTDB lineage: Bacteria > Bacillota > Clostridia > Oscillospirales > Oscillospiraceae > Enterenecus. Next base: position 38,524 of record CAPOAR010000006.1, read on the forward strand.
AATACCTCCTCCCGCTCCTGATACCACAGATCGTAGGCGGCGGCTACGCGGGGGTCCTTCTCCAGCTCATCCACGATCTCATCCACCAGGGACTTCAGCGAGGGCGGCAGGTAGCCGTACTGCTTTTTTCCGGGGCGGTCCCGGAGGCGCTGAGCCAACTCCACCATGAGCTGCTGGATGTGGCCGTTGTCCGATGTCCCGGTCTGCATCTCGGTGACGAGCTGATCCATGATTTTCCCGGCGCTCTGTGTGAGCTCATCCCGACGCTGGGTCTGACGCTGATAGACGGCGGTGAGGTCCTGCCGGAAGATGTCTTCCGCCAGCATGGACTTGATCTGCGCGATTCCCTCCTTGGAGAGGAAGCCGGACTTGGCGTCGGCGCTGTAGCACACCATATGGACGTGGGGGTGGTGTGCCTCATCGTGGAAGGCGGCGCACCAACGAAACTGATCCAGCGGGATATCCATGGCCTTGGCCATCTCCGGTACTGAGCGGGTGAGGAGCTCTTTCCAGTTTTGCGCGCTATCATAGCCCAAACGGGCGGCGTCCTCCCGGCGCAGGGAGATGATGGGCAGCCACACCACGCCGGGGTGGCGGGCCACCTCGTCTGCCACCTGGGACAGCACCAGCGGGCCGTCACCGGCAGAGAACAGGCCGTGGGTGCCCAGCTTCTGGGCCCGGGGACGGCTGGCGATGTAGTCCACGTAGTTTTCCTTTTTTGCCACCTGCTCGTAGTTGTCCTCAATGGCGCGGGTGATGAACTCGGAGGCGTTCCCCCGGGTGGGCGCGGTCTGGTAGTCCTCGTACTCAAACAGGTCTCGGCTGGAGGGGAACTCCCGAAGGAGCTGTTCCACCAGCTTGACCTGTTTGACTGTAGCAGGGAGCGCACATTTGCCGGGATCAACGCGCTCCACACCCTCTCGGGTGGACACATATTTGACGTAGCTGCCCAGGTGCGCGGCGGCCTTCTCACCGCCGCCCTTGATGTGCGGGCACTTGAAAATGACGCGCGGCGTTACGCAACACCTCCCGGATGTTTCTTCTCTGTATTAAAAATCTTAGAGAGACTACGTTCAGGGCGGTCCCTGGTGAACCGGGGCTAGGGCCAGCGGATGGGTATAGAAGCCCCTTGGCGGGCGCTCAAAATTTTTGTGGTCTACTCCTCGCCCTGATTTTTTGTCAGCGTGTCCTTGAAGGTGATCGTGCCGTTGGTTTTTTTCACATCCTGGACGCACCGCCAGCGCAGCGCATCCAGCTGGCTGGCGTCGATCTCCAGCCCCGCCGCCAGCACGTTCATCATCATGCTGATCTCCACGGTGAGCTTGAACAGCAGTCGGGCGATGCGGTTTTCGCTGCCCTGCACCGTGGAGCGCAGGGCGGCCACCAGCGCGGAGGGCAGGAACCTGGAGCTCTCCTCAGCGGCCAGGTGCTCCGCATAAAAATGGATGGCTTTTTCGATAAACTCATTCTGGCTCTGGCAGTTGTCCCTGCCGTACCACTGGCGGACCAGCTCCTGGGTCTCAGGCTTGATCCGCATGGCGAATTTCACTTTTTCTCTGGGCATCGTTTTCCTCCTTGGGAGTTGGATTTGGTTTGCAAACAGGCTGAGAGTGTGGTATACTGCATATACTGATAGGGATGATTTTTGTGTTGGAGGTGCGGCGGATGAGCGGCTATGAGTTTTCGCTCCGGCAGGAGGTCCTGCTGGAAAAGGGCGCGTCCGTGCTGGGCGACCTGTTCCGCTGTCAGCATGAGACGGAGCAGGACCGGCGCCATCCCCTGTCCGTGATGTACGGCTTGGTGTGGTCCGCCAAGCAGGACATCCTGACGGCGAAGACGGAAACAGAGCTTGCCCAGATCGAGGGGCAGTTCGATTTGGCGGACCGTTTCCTGGCGGGCATCGAGGCGGAACCCCATGCCGGATAGCCGGGACAGCCTGTCGGTATTCAGCCAGGCCGATGTGGAGCGCGTCGTGGGAACAGAAACGGCGCTAGCCCTGAGCCGTTTTCATGGTCAGGAGCAGCCGCGGGCCGTGCTGTTGGCAGGCCAGCCGGGAGCGGGCAAGACCAGGCTGTCCTCCCTGGCGGTGTCGCTGATGGACGGCGACGCCGCGTTCATCAACGCGGACGACTACCGCCGTTACCATCCCAGCTACCGGACGCTGTACGCTCGGTACGGCTCGGACTATGTCGCGCTGACCGGAACGTTTTCCGGCACGGTGACAGAGCGTCTGATCCAACGGCTGTCGGACCATCGCCTGAACCTGGTGGTGGAGGGGACGGGGCGGACGGTGGAGGTGCCGAAGCGCACCGCCGAGCTGCTGACGGCGAAGGGCTACGCAGTGGAGCTTGGGGTGATCGCCGCCCGTCCGGAGGTGTCGCTGTGCAGCACCCTGCTCCGGTTCTATCAGATGAACGAGGGCGGGACGATCCCGCGCTCCACGGCGGTGACCGCCCATGACGAGATCGTGGCGGCGCTGCCAGGGAACCTGGACACACTGACGGCGCTCCCGTGTATTTCCCGTCTGCGCGTCTGGGACCGGGATTTGGACCTGGTCCACGACAGCGCGGAGCGTTCTGGCAGCCCTTCCGCCGCGCTGCTGGGCTACTGGGACCGCCCATGGACGGCGGAGGAACTGGAAGGCGCCTGGGAGCAGGTGCGGTATCTCCGCAAGCAGGAGGCCCGGTACTCGCTAGGCCAAGGCACGGTGATCGAGGAGCTGGCGCAGCGGCTTGGTTCGGCGGCGCGGTCCTCAACACAATAGCGCGTTTCGACGCCCCCGCCAGCGCGGGGGCGTTTTTCGCTTTTCCGGCAGTATCCCCGTCATGAACCCCGCACGATTGGGTCTGTGGCGGGGCTTCTCCCATAGCCTGACCCCCGATGTGAGCCCAAGTGCCCCAATGTGACCCCCGCGAAAGTGGAGGCCCGAAAGCCCGGAAGCCCTTGAACCGACCCGCGTTGCGGGGCGGTGTGATCTGGCCGGGGGTGCCCTTGACCCCCGGCCTTTATCCCGCTCAAAAATCGAACCTCTGGATTGCCCTCAGCGGCCCGGCCCCCACTCCGCGACAGCGGCCCACAGGAGGCCGACACCGCGCTTCACGGGCTGGAGGGGCACGGGGGCTGCCACCCGTTCGGGAGGGCCGCAAAGGCGCTCGGAGGGGCCGACACGGGGGAGAACAGCGGGAGGGCCGCTCCGCTGGCGCGGAACGGCCCTCTGCGCTGCCCTTTCGGCGGGTCACATCGCCGGTGCAGCAGGGGGAGCGGGTTCCTCCTCCGGCCCCTGACGTGTGGGCCCAGCAGACGCCCCTGCACTGGCCTGGAGCTCGGCGTGGACGTCGGCCAGCTCGGCGTTGAGCCCATCGGCCAGTTTAGCCGCGTTGGGTTTCAGCGTGCCCAGGAGCAGATCGTCCAGCCCGCACATCTCCGTGATTGTCCGCGCGGTATCCACCAGCGCCCGCCGCTGCTCCGGCCCGCACTCCTCCGTCGCCGCTGTATCGAACAGCAGCCAGACCAGCTCCATCTGAGCCGCCGCGTCGGGAACCGTGTCCAAGCGGCAGGTGTCGATCAGGTTGGGCAGGTTGGTGCCGTCGGCGGCGAATCGTTCGGCGCTGGCGATCTCCGCGTCCAGCCACGACAGCAAGGCCTGGCCGTCGCTGCCCAGGTGGTGGACCGCGTTGAGCGTTTCCAGCGCGGTGCGGAACTCGCTCACACAGCTGGGCACCTCGGTTTCCACCGTGTCCAGCAGGATCACGGCCTCGTGGGCGACGAGAGTGCACACCTCGGTGGGAGTGAGGTAAGTCCGGTCATTCATTTTGCGTCATCCTTTCTTTTTTGGAGTCTGGCAACACAATGCCACACCTCCGCTGGGATATCCATTCAGCAAACCCAACGAAAATGGCTGGCCAGCGTTTGGCGGGATCAACAGCGCGTGTCACATCGCTGGCCCGGTGGGAGGTGTGATTCCGGTGGGCTCCTGATCGACCAGCTTGCCCTCCAGCTGCTCTGCGAAGACGCATCTGCGCGCCTCCCAATCCGACCAGTGGGGGATGGTGGCGTTCCACGCCGCCGCCAGGACATCGCTGACGGTATAGGTCTGCCAGCCGTCCGCTCCGGCCATGGTGGAGAATATGGCCCTGTCCAGGTCGATGTCCAGCGCGGAACTCACCCGCCCGGCGCCCTGCCGGAGCTCGTCGGCGTAGTCCTGGAACACCTCCGGGGCGATCACGTCCGCCGCTGGAATGGTCTGCGCGAACCGTTCAGACGAATCGGCCTTGTCCGCCAGGTAAGCCCGCAGCCGCAAAGCGGCGTGCAGAGTATCCATGGCTCCGTCACCCTCCGTCAGCAAGTGGTCCGTCCGCCCATCCTGGGTGACGCGGAATACAGAGACATGACGGACCTCGTTCGGTTCCTGATGCTGGTCCGGCTCCAGGTCCTCGGCCATGAGCTGGGCGCTGTAGTCCTTCAGCGTCATGTCGGTCTGCCGCTGGCAATACTCATCCATCTTCCGCAGCAGGACCGCTTTCTCAGCGGCGTTGAGGGTGTAAGGAACAGATTCCTCCCGGCCATCGGCCCGGTGCAGGTCCACCTCCAGCTCGTCGCACACCTGGCCCGCCGCCATGTCGTAGTCGGCGTAGACGTTCAGGCAGTCGTCGTTTTCATCGGTGCAGACATGGGTGCCAAACATGGCGTCCACGTCGAAGTTGGTTTCCATGTAGAAATTCAGCCTGCCGTCGATCTCGCTGATCTCCTCCGCGAAGCATACCTGCCTGGCGGACAGGTGGCCCGCCGATTGGATTTTGCAGTCAGCCAGCCGCTCCATGAACCGGGCCATGCGCTGCCGGTCAGACAGACCTTCCGCCCGGAAGGCGCGGTAGGCCGCCACGGACACGTCCTGCATGAAATACGACCGCCAGCCGTCCGCGGCGTCAACGGTGGAGAACTCTTTCTTGTCAAAGTCCAGCGCGAACACGCCGGTCACCTTTTTCGGGTTTTCCATGTGCGCGCCTATCAACTGATCGAATTCCTCAGCAGTGATCCGCTGGCGGATACCGCAGAAATCAGAGAACGAGTCCCGCTTATCCTTGCGAAGATACTCCCGCAGGATGCTGGCCGCGTTCAAGACGTCCCAGGGACGCTCCAGCTGGAAGTATTCTTCCTGCCCGTGCTCCCGCACATGGAACGCCGAGAACTTTTTGGCGGCCTCAATTTCCTGCTGCTGCCGCAGGTCCTCATCTTGAATCTCCTGGCTGATCAGATCATACTCCTCTTTGGGAAGCTGGCTGATGAGCTCCTTCAGATAACGGTCCAGCTGATCCTCCACAGTCCCGCCGTCCAGATGCCGGGACAGGGCGGCATACCACCGCTTGTCCAGCCAGACGCTGACTTCTCTACTGTCCATGATCATCCTCCTCTTTCACCTGGGCGGCAGGAACGACCGCTTTGGGGGGCGCGTCAGCTTTGGGCGGACGGCGCGGCCTGGGCGGGGGAGCGGACCGGCTGTCCAGATACTCCCGCACCGGCTCGGGCACGGCCTGCTCGTAGAGCTGGGCCAGGGATTCCTCCAGCCGCCGCTGGGCGGTGGTTTTTTCTTTTTTCAGATAAAATTCCAGGGCGTTCAATTTTTCCTGGTCGAAGGCCAGGGTGATGTTCACTTTCTCCATCGTGATCTCCCTTCTACAACACACAAAATTCCCATTGGGCGGGCTGGTCGGGGTCATCGTAAGACAGCGCAGGCTCGGACAGCTCCCGGTCATAATAGGCCGCGTCCCCGTCAGAGAGGGAACAGAAATCACCATCCGCGCAGCCGACGATGAGGAAGGTCCCGGCGACAGCCTCCCCGTTGACTCTGCGGTTGGCGGGCAGGCCGGTCAGCCTGCCCAGCTCATTGCAGACGAGGCAGACGCCGCTGTCCAATCCCACCGTTTCGATATCTCCGCCCACCACCTCGCGGAACGCTCCCGGCCTGTTGGATATGGTGATCTCCTCCGGTACTCTGTATGGCTCCACCTTCAGCACCCGAATCTGCTCATACACCGGGACGCACAACTGATGGGACCCCACAGGGTTGACACCGGGCTGCTTCAAAAAATGGTCCCCCGCGTCCCGAATGAGCTTCATATCGAACTCGTCGGCATCTGCGGGCGCGGGTGCCGTCCCCTGTCCGCCGCACTGATAGACGGTGCAGAGGGCGGGCCATTCCTCCCGCTTAGAATACGCGGCTGTGAGACGCTGGAATTCCCGTGTGCGCCGCACATCCTTTGCGTCGTCAACCAGGCCGGGCATGAACGCGACGCCGCCCGAGTCCAGGCCGTCCCCCAGCAGGATACGGGTGAAGCGGATGGGACGCTGGGCGGTCAGGCGCAGGAGCTGCTCTGTCACACAATCTCTTGCGGAATAGATTCCGATGACTTCAGGGTCCCACAGCGGATAAACCGTCATATCTTCCAACAGGTTCCGCACCATCATGAGCCGTTCGCGCTGGCCTCCGCTCAGCTGCTCCGGCGCGGAGACATACTGCCTCAAGGATTGTACGATGTGTTTCTGCTCGGTCCGGGAAAGCATTTTCACACGAAAACGTTCTTGGGCTCCCTCGATCTGTTGGTCAAAGCGGGCGGTCAGTGCGCCGCCGTCCGCGCCGTTCATCTCCGCCATGCCCCGCAGGATGTCCCTGACCCAATCGTTCCGGGGTTCGGGCTGGCGGTGGGAGCCGTCCTGCCGGTGATGCCTAAACCCGGCCTGCCGTTCCACGGCATAGGCAATGAGCTCATCGGCGGCACGGGAGAGGTCAAAGTTTTGTGCCATAATGTCCCCCCCCTCTACATGGCTGGCCCCGTCTGGAACGGAGCGGGCCCATCCGGATCCTGCGCCGGTATCCCCTGCGCAGCTACCGTTTGCTCAACGGACACAGTCAGCTGATGGCTCCACACCGGGCGCACCTCGGGCCGCTTCATAAAAGCCTCCCCCGCCTGGCGGATCACCGCCATGTCCAGCCCGTCCGCGTCTATGGTGCCAGCGTCCTCCCGCCGTCCGCCGCCCATGCAGACGATGCACAGCGCGGGCCACTCATCCCGCTTCGGGTATTCAATGGCCAGCCGCTGGAATTCCTGGGTGCACCGCACAGACTCCGCGTCGTTGACCATCCCCGGCAGGAACTCAATGCCGCCCGGGTCCAGCTCGCCGCCCAGCAGGACGCGGGTGAAGCGGATGGGGCGCCGGACGGTCAGGCGCAGGAGCTGCTCCTCCACCTGATCCCTGGCGGGGTAGATCCCAATGGCTCTGGGGTCCCACGGCAGGTACGCGGTCATATCTTCCAGCAGGTCACGCACCCGCATGAGCCGCCCGCGCTGGTCGCCGTCCATATGCTCCAGTGCGGAGGCATACTGCCTCAAAGCCTGGACGATGTGTTTCTGCCCAGCCCGGGAGAGCATCTCCACACCGAAGCACCCATGGGCTTCCTCCAACTGCTGGTCGAAGCGGGCGATAAGTTTATCGCCGTCCGCGCCGTTCACTTCCGCCATGCCATGCAAAATGTCTCGGATCCACTCGTGGCGGGTTTCGGGCTGGCGGTAAGCGTCACCCAGTCGGTGCTGTTCAAACCCCACCAGCCGCTGGGCCGCATAGGTGGAAAGCCCCTCGACGGCGAGGGAAATGTTGAACCTGTCCATCGCGTCGCCTCCTATGGCGTCATGTCGCCCATGGCCCACTCCGCCGCCTGGTGATCCTCATATGCCTGATTAAACCGCGCCAGCTCCTGCGGGTCCACATCGGTGAGCGCCACCTTGATCCCCTCGTCGGTCGGAACGATCTCTGCGACACGGGCGCTGAGCAGGGCGTCGTGCTCTCTCTGCCCGGCTGTCGTGAGCTTCCGCAGATCGTCCGGCCACACGCGGAGATCGGTTTCCTGGTGCGTGAAAAAAGACTGGCAGGGGTACTCCAGGCCGGTGTTCGTCAGCAAAGGCAAGATGTCCCGGAGCCGGATGTCCGGCTGTACTTTCTCCGCGCCGCCACAGAGCTGGGCGCAGAACTCCGGGCGGAAGGTGGTCTCGATGTGCTGGAGGGAAATGTCTACCTGTGCCACCTCGGGGCGGCGCTCCAGCGTTTCCTTCAGCATGGCGTCCAGGCCATTGCCCTCTTGAACGGCCACGCCGAATTTTTCATCCAGCTCCTCACAGTAGACGTACCAGCTCCCGCTGGCGGTGCGCTGGGTGCCCTGGTTGACGATGAAGTCCGCCACCCGGTCCAGCCTGGCCTGCATCACGTCCCGCGCCCCCGCCACATAGGCGGAGTATGCGGCGCGGCCATCGTTACTGCACTGCACCAGCACACCGTCCGTGCGACCCTCGCCCAGCACCAGCAGGCAGTGATCATGGCCGGTGCCCTGATGGGGCTCGACGCTGTTATGCCGGATGAAGTCATAGCTGTCCAGCGGCCTCATCAGAAAGGCCGCGAACTGCGCGGTGGAAACTTCCACTACTTTGTCCACCTGATACTCAGGCGGGCAGAGGGACGCGCGCTGGCGGCCCATCTCAGCTCTTATTTTCAAGTTGCATCACTTCCATTTCATGAAAATTTTCTGTCACATGGACGGTCCGATAATGCCAGAGGACCCGTCCTGAGCTCTCTGCTCCTGATCCGCAGCCTGCTGCGCTTCGTCTGCAAGCCCCTCCGATATGGCTTTACTCTGTGTACCCTCTGTCATTACGATGCCGCCCTGCTTGACATTGCGGCATTTGACCGCCGCGTTCTGGCAGTCATAGCCTACCTCAACCAGTATGCGCTCCACCAGGAGCCGCAAATTCTTCCCCATGCAGAATGACGAACGCGGGCTTTTTCCCCCGGAAGGAGCCGGGCGGCGCGGTGAGCGGGAGCAGCTGATTGTCTTGAGCCTGCTTTTCGGCAGAGACGTTCTCCTGTTCCAAGCTCTGGCACCGGATCACGATCCGCCAATACTCATAGCCCGAAGGGACCAGGACCTGCTCCATAAGGGCCCGCATCATGGCTTCCACATCCTGCCGCCCCTCCCAGTACAACCCGTCGCTGATTTTCATGGGAGCGTCCATCTCGTCTGGAACCTCCGCCAGCAGGGTGCGGTATCTGGCCAGGACATGGCCCCGCAGCCCCAGCAGGCGGTCGTGGCATTCCGGGACGGCGTCGCAGTCCCGCAGGATCAGAACGGCGGCCTGTTTCCAGGTAGACACACTGGTTTCTCTGCCGCGCAGGATGATGGCGGAGGGCTTTCTGCCCTTGAAGACGGCGGGCGGCACCGAAAAGGGGAGAAGTTCTCCGGGTCTGTTCAGAAAATTCTGCGCTTCATCTCCCAGCGCGAGGCGGCACAGCTCCGCATTGATCTGTTCGTCCACTTTCCTGTGGCACTCCGCACGGCGGGCATTGAGCTGTGTGAGCAGGGACCGTGGATCACGATTCGCTTCCATCATATCTGCCCCATTTCCACGCCTTTTTGCTCCTGGCGGTTATCCCAGAGCGCCGCTTGAACGCGCTCCAGCTGGTCCCGGAGGGCTGTGGTGGTCAGGAAACCGCCGCTGGGGACATAGCCGGTCAGGACCATATCCTCCAGCGCGTCCATCTCCGTGAGCATCCTGACCGTGTTCAGCGTGGCCTGCCACTGTTCCGGGGTGCGCCGCTGCCGCGCCGCGATCTGGAGGATCGTGCAGGCGGCCTCTATCTGCATAGCGGGATCAGGGAGCGGAAGCGGGGTGTCCAACTGGACCAGGTCCCCGCTCCAGCGTCCTGCCTCAGCGAACTGTCTGGCGCTGTCCAGCTGGGCATCGACCCACGCCAGGAGCGCACCGCCATCTCCCAGGTCCTGGGTGGTGCCAACCAGCGCCAGGGTGCTCCGAAACGTGGCGGCGGAGTTCATGGCTTCCACGCTCCCATCCAGCAGTGAAACGGCCTCACGGGCCATCAATGTACACGCCTCCAATGCGGTCAAGGGCATCCTGTTTTCCATATTCATCTTCCTCTCTGGACTTATTTTGCGTGTCCGGCAACACAATGGCACACTTCCGCGCGGAAAGCTATCCGGCAAACCCAATGAAAAAGAGGTAGTGTCTTTGGGTGAAACCGACAGCGCCGTTTGCGCCGCGGCCCGGGTGACGGAGGGGTGGCATTATAAGCTCATGCCCTCCATTGTCAGCACCGTCTGATGGGATGCGGGCGGTTCTATCTTCCACTCCGCCCTCAATTGCTGGGCTATCAGGCCATATTCGGCTATCAGATGCTCCAATCCTCCCGAATTGTCCATCTCCTGCATATGCACCTCCAGCCCGGTCAGGACGTCACTCATGGCCTGCTCTGTCAGCGGGGGCGCGGAGCCGGTCTGCCGGGCTTCCGTTATGGCCGCGTCAAAGGAACAGCCATATTTCTGCTCTGATACTTCATAAGGATCTACGGAGACATTTTCCTCCGTTCCCCAGAAGCCGCCCATCATCACGATGAGCTCACGCAGCTTAGGGAGCTGCTCCTCATGATGCGCTGCCGCGCACTGGGCGGCACAGGCAGTGAGGCCGGAGATACACCTGTTGATCTGCTCCGTGTACACCCAGTACACCGGGCCGGTCAGCTCCTCGAGCTCACTCAAGTTGTACGCTTTCTTCCCGCCCTGCTTCATCAGGACCGGGAGCGCGGCTCCAGGCATCGGCACTTGGATCGGTTCGCTCATCGGTAAATCACTCCATTCATTTTTGCAATCAACGTACATATCGCGGCATTGTTTCCTTCATGGTTAGCCCCATGCCTTGCTCCGGCTGTTCAAAGGCTTCCAAAGATGTTTCCCTCACATAGACGGCCCGGTGAAGTCAGCGGGACCAGGCAAATCTTCCTGCCCCTGGCGGCCCTGTTCCGAAGGGCCTGTGTCGACGGGCTTGACAGTCATGATTTCCGCCAGCGATAAAGCGAGGACTTTGGTGTTGAGGTGTGTCTGTGTTTGGCTGCTGCCGGTCCTTCTGAGAGCCTTGCCGCAGGCGTCTACCATGCTCTGGAGGGATGCGGACGCAGTTTTCAACTCATCACCGTCCCAGCTGGTCACAGCAAAGCGGTCCTGGTCGTAATCCAGCTCATAGCAGGCAGTACCCCCACCGCCGCCTTTGATTTCATCCAGCACAAAATCGAATTCATCCTGTTCCAGAGGCTGGAACAAACGCATATGTTCATTGATGCAGATGGGCACCATGGAGTGGGAATACTGGAGCAGCCGGTCAACATCGGAGCGCGGGCTGTCAGGGTGATCCACTCCAGCCTGATGCACCCGGTGGAGCAGCATAAGCACATCCTGGGGATTCCCAAATGTTTCGGTGACATAATGAGCGGTCTGCCCCCTGTGGGTGATGGCATAAATTCCGCTTTGGATCGGTGCTTTTTCCAAAATGAACCCCTCCTTTAAGGCAAGTAATAGCGTGGATTTGTCCTCTGCCCGTTCACCCGCACCTCGAAGTGGAGATGGGGTCCGGTAGACCGTCCGGTGGAGCCGGACAGGGAGATCACGTCCCCGGCCTGGACGGTCTGGCCGGGGTGGACCAGCAGGCGGGAGTTGTGGCCGTACAGGGTGAGCAGACCATTCTCGTGGCCGATGGTCACGTAGTAGCCGTAGCTGGAGTCGTACTTTGCCACCCGCACCGTACCCGGCAGCGCCGCCCGGACGGGGGTGCCGGCGGGTACGGCCAGGTCCATGCCGGTGTGGCCGTCCTGTTTGCCGGTGATAGGGTCCCGCCGCCCGCCGAATTCAGAGGTGACAATACTCCTCCAGTTGGCACCCACCGGGGAGCAGAAACCGCTGGCACCCACATAGGGCACGTCCGCGCCCTCGAAACCGTCGCCCTCCGCCGCGCCGGGATAACCGTATTTAATCAGGCTGTACACACTTTCGGCGTTGCCTTTTTGCTCCTCTGTAATGGAGATACCCAGGGAGGCGGCCAGATTGCCGTACACCGTGTCCATGTCCTGGATGGGGACGAGCACGGTGTAGGTCTGCTCCACCCGGACCCTGTTCCCCTCGTCGTCCAATTCGTTGATGACGCGGGTGCGGATCTCGCTGGTGGTGAAGCAGTGGGCGAACTGGCTGAGGGGCGGGGCCTCGCCGCCGAAATACAGAGAATAGAACACAGCCTTGAGCCGGGTGGCGTCAAGGCTGCTTCCGCTGTCCATATTTGCTTGGATATCTGCCATAACTGTGTCCAGTTCCGCGAAGCTGGCCCGGGTCTGCTCAATGCACACCCGGTATTCGGCGGGCACCCCGGTGGGGATCGGCCCATCCCCGAAGCAGAGCTGGGCGGAGGAGATGTTGTGAGTGACGGCTCCGGAGCCCAGGACACACAGCAGCGCCACCACCAGGATAATGGGGGAGAGGATGGCGGCCACCACCCACCCCAGACGCTTTCTGTTCTGCTCATCGCCCAGCAGAAGGCCGATCCTGGCCATGGTTACGGGGTCAGCCAAGATTCATCCCCCCGATCTCAAGTTCCTGAGCCTGGACCTGTTCCGCTCCCGCGGACTCCTGAGCTTGGGCCTGGAGCTCGTTCCAGTGCTCCTCCAGCACCTGGATCGTATCTGGGCTTCCGCTGTTGGGGAACCGCTGCCGGTACTGCCCGAAGTCCATCCCGCCGTCCAGCAGCAGCTTGGCCACGTCCACCGCGCCGTTTTTCACGCAGGCGTTGAGGGCATGGTAGTCGTTGATGTCCACCCACATCCGCTTTTCCAGAAGATTCTCCGCAATCCAGCTGTTGCGGCCTTCATTGGTGAGCATATGCATGATCCGCCATGCGTCAGGTCCTCCGGAGATTCCCTTCTCCACCAACATAGACAACATCCTATGGTCCACATCTCTGGGGCTGGCAAACTGCTCCAAAAGATAGGGCGGCGCGGCGGCAATCTGTTCGTTGGTGCATTGCTTGATGATTTCCTTTGCGATAAAGCGGTGCTCTAGATAAGCATACAACGCCATCTCTCCGTGGAAGGACGGGGACAGGTCTGCCACCCGGTCCGCCGCGTTTGCCAGCAGAGAAGCCGTCTTTTTCGGGTCATTGATGTCAATGGCCTTTTTACAGGCGTCGGAATAGACCGGCTCCGGGAAGCACTCCACGTCATTCAGGAGACACCGCGTCATCCTTCGCCCCACATCGCCGGGACGGCCCGCCGCTTCCACGAGCAAATCTCCCGCGTGGGTATCCAGCACCTTCGGGTACAGGCATATAAAAGCGGACAGCTCCCCGTCCCGGATGGCCAGAACTGTTTTATCGTAGTCGCTGACACGCAGAGGCCGCTGGCCCACGGTGTCCATGTAGGCGGTGATGCTGCCGGTCATGCGGCGCAGGAGCTGCTCAGTCTGGCCCATGGCCTTCTCCTGCCGCTCTCTCTGCTCTACCAGTGCCTCGATGATGGTGTGCTGCTCCCGCTGACTCAGGTGGACCACTGTTCCGCCTGTGTCCTCCTCCACGCCATCGATCTTCATGTATCGGGCATGGGTGGCGTTGTCGCCGTGGACCGCCTTGGTGATGGCGGAAGCAGTGAGGAACATCCGGTCCAGGTCATTGCCGTTCTCACCCAGGGTCTTTCCCACGATAAAGCTGCTGGTGATACTCTTTTTTTGCTGCTCATCGTACCACTTGAGGTATACGTCCACGTACACGCCCTCGCTGGCCCCGTAGTCCACAGTGCAGAACAGGTTCGAGCCCCGGGGAATCTCCCGACCGCCCTCCCACTCATCGCGCATCTCAAAATACTCGTCAGGCAGATAGCCCTGACCCTCCAGCCGATGCTTCAGCTCCTCAAACACTTCCTGGGCCAAAGGCTGGCCCGCGTATTGCAGCTTGCGGGAGTCCTCAACAGAAGGGACCCACCGCTCCAGTTCGATCACATTCATTACATATTCTCCTCTCAGCCGCCGTCAAAGCAACCGCACGGCATATTCAATTCATGGAACAACTCACACCAAGCAATTTGGTCCATATCCCCGGACACGAAATCCTTCCACGCCCAATCCCGCCCCAGCCCTTTCACGCTGATGAGGTTGGGCTTGGCGTTGTCCTCAATGGCGATGGCCCGGTCAAGCAGGTCCCGGTGCTGGTGGTAGAGGGTGCGGATCTCGTGCCGCTTCATGGCGGGGCAGAAAAAGCAGGAGGACTTGCCAGGCACCGGCAGGCCCTCCCGCTTGATAGCGGCGACGCATTCCTCACGTCCCCAGCCGCAGTCAATGAGCGGATATTCTTTTGTGTACTTCTGGTCCTGCATATCATAGACGATGGCGTGGTCCCGCCGCCGCTCCTCACCGGCGTCGTAGCCGATGTACTTCACCACTTTTTCCCCTCTGGCCCATACGTCCCGGCAGGGCTGGTAATTGTTGCAGAACTTTTCCTGGGGCTCGATCTTGTGCTTGAGAGAGCATTTCTTATGCCCGTAGGCCAGGGCCGGAAGCGTGCCGGAGCGGAGGCATTCCTGTTCCAGCGTCAGCCGGTCCCCGTTGCGGTCCACGTACTCCACCACGGTGATCTCAGGCATCCCGTGGGCGGTGAGCCAGCTGTTCATGACGGGCAGGTACTCATAGGTGTGGGGCTGTTCACAGCCGGTATCCGCAAAGAGGATCAGGTCCACCGAGACCTGGTTTTGGTGCATCCAGATCAACATAGCAGTGGAATCTACTCCACCGCCGTAAGCCACCACGTTCATCGTCCGCCCGCCTCCCCGAACAGCTTTTCCTTGTAATCCGGAGCGTGGACTTCCAGCAGATACCGCTCGTTGCCGCACTTGTACAGGCACACGCCCCGCTGGGGGTAGCGGATCAGCTCGTACTCCGAGCCCTCCAGCTGGAGGTTATCCATGTAAAACTTCTTGTCCACGCTGCCCGCGTTGAACAGAAATTGGTGGGTGGGGATGGCGAACAGGGGACGGGTCAATTCCCGGATGCCGTCCACATCGAAATCCTCCAGGTTCTGGGACGCCAGGATCAGCGCGGACTCCTTCTTGCGCACCCGCTTCAGCGTGTTGCGGATGTACTCGATGGTGGTGACGTTGGACAGCCAGATATACAGCTCGTCCAGGGTGGCCACCGTATTGCCCACGGTGAGGAGCTTGTCGCTGAGGAAGGACAGCACGTTGAACAGCATGGCGTCCTTCACATTTTTGCTTGCCTGCAATAAGCCCTTCACCCCGAACACCAGGAAGCGGCTGGAGGTGATGTTGGTGTGGCCGTTGAAGAACTTGCTCTCCGCGCCACGGCACAGGGAATGGAGTCCCAGCAGGATTTCCCGGAGCAGCTCCTTCGGGTAGAGGGGGCTGGCCTCGTCCCCGTAGTTCTCATAGGCGTCCTCGATCACGTCATAGAGGTCGGAGAGGATGGGGAACTGGCCGGAGGCCAGGGCGGCGAAGTCGGTAGCATCGTCCAGGCCCCACTTGGCGTACAGCCGCTCCAGCATCAGCTCAATGGTGTCGATGTGGGCGTCTGAAAAATCCTTGTAGGAACGAAAAAAGTCTTTGAGAAAGGAGATGTGCTGGCTGAGGAGCGTCCGCTGACGGAAGGTGGCCGGGGCATTATCATCGTCCTCGTTATCCACGCTCCACGCCTTGGGCTCCAGCGGGTTGATGCGGTACCGTCCGTCCATCAAATCCACAAAACACCCGCCCAGGTTGGCACACAGGTCGATCAGCTCATGCTCGGGGTCCAGACAGATCACGGATTTTCCGCTCTCCAGAATGTTGCACAGGAGCAGTTTCAGAAGGTAGCTCTTGCCTTGGCCGGAATTGCCCAAAATCAGGACGCTGGCGGTGGTCTTGTCCTCGGCGCGGCGGTCCAGGTCTACGATGACATTGGAGCCGTAGCGGTCCCGGCCCACGTAGAAGCCCTGGGGGTCGGTCTTGCCGGAGTAGTTGAAGGGGTACAGGTTGGCCGCCGACCCGGCGGGCAGCACCCGCTCAAACTGGGAGCCGAATGCGTTGAACCCCGCGGGGTTGGCGGCCTGGAAGCCCTCCCGCTGGCGCAGCAGCAGGGGGTCTGGGGTGAGCTTGGACCGGGCCAGCTCGGCGGTGACGAAGTCCTTCAGGGTGGACAGCTTTGCCATATCCGGGGCGCTGATGTCGATAAACACGGCGCAGTGGATCAGCGGCTCCCCATTTCGATGCCTTTGGGTGACCAGCGCGGCCACGTCCTGGAGATCGCTCTCCGCCGCCACGGACTGTTGGAGGTCGTTGGTGTTGGAGCGGGTCAGGCGGTTTTTGTTGCTGGCGTTCTGGATGATCTGCTTCTCCTCGGCGGGGGTAACCTGCCGGGCGTAGACGGAGAGATTCACCCCGTCCTTGGCCCCCAAGCGGCTCAGCAGGGCCAGCTCCTCGGTGGAGGCGGCGTAGCCCCGCAGGGACAGGAAGGTGTGGTATGCGCCGCCGATGATGGCGCAGTCCGTGTTGAATTTCACCACCGAGGGGGCGGCCATATCCAGAAAGTCCTTGGGTCTGGGAACAGCGGCGGGTTTGGGCGCCGTTTTCTTCTTCTGCACTTTCTTAGCCATGACGCACCGCCTCCTCTCCGTCAAAATCAGGGAAGGACTCCGTGGCCATGTCCCGCTGGTAGTACACCATCAGGATGCGTTTGATGTCCTGGGCATCCGCCAGCCGGACGTGGAAGCCCCCATCCCGGAGGCTTTTCTCCGTCTGCCGGGGGTCGGCGGCGCTGTCCTTATCTACAGGGTACACCAAGGCGAACTCCCGGGCGGATGCGGTGGTGGCCTGGATGTCGTCCAGGTGGGCGGCGTCCTGCCGCAGCAGCTCCCGGACAGCGGGGAGGGGCTCCTCCTCCAGACGGCGGCGGTAGAAGTCCTGGTTGGCCTGAAAAGATTCCCGGGAGTCCAGGGCCAGGAAGCGCACAGCGGGGGTGGCCCGGAGCAGGTTGGTGAGGGCGGTGACCCGTCCCCGTACCCCCTCCGGCGAGAGGACGGACAGGTTGTCCGGCCGGAGCATAAAAAAGACCAGCTCCCCCTTGGCGGTTTTCACGCCGTGATCGGTGAGCTGGGTGATCCCCATGAGCTGGCGGGTAGACAGGTGCTCCCGCAGCTCTTTTTTCTGTTTTCGGTTCAAGTTTCAGATCCCCTCCATTCAAAGTATTGCTGCTTCAAAAACAGGAAGCACATGGCGTAGCGCAGAAAATCCAGGATGCTGGAATCCTCCAGCCGGATGCTGAGGAAGGCGTACAGCACCGTGGCGATGAGCGGCGGCACCAGGCCCAGCTGGGCCAGCGCCAGCACCGACAGGACGAAGCCCACGCCGATGACCGCCACGTCCCGCAGCGCCCACAGCCAAAGGGTGGGCTTGGCTTTCAGGTTATTGGGGTAGATGTAGATGGAAATCACCTCCAGGAAAGAAAAAAGCCGCCCGATGATGGGCGGCGAAAATTGACAATATTCTAATCGTCAGTTATAATGTGAATTGCTCCGCAAGGGGCCGGAAGGGTACTGTTACATAAAAAGCGGTTGGCCACTCCCTTGAGAAAGGGGGTGATGGCTGATGGGACACGGGCGCTGGGCGAAAGCCCTGCGTATCGTATTTTGGTTCATCATCGCGCTGTTGCTGATGATAGCCACAGCCCCAAAAGCGTACTGACCGCTTGGCTGGTCCCCAAGCGGTCAGCATGAGTTCGCTCTTGTTGATAGTTAGGGGCTAACCGCTGTGGCAGTGCCCTTCTGCTATGATTATACCCGTGGGCCGGCACTTTGTCAACGGCTTTCAGCGATTTCCCCGTCCTCCGGGCTGCCGATGGCCTCCATGGCGTCCAGGCACCACACCGCGTGTTTTTTCAGCGTCCGCATCAGCACCTGCTCCGCCGGGTTCAGCGCCTCCACGGCCCCGATCTGCCCCAGGGGGTGCATATCAATGCCCAAGGCCGGACAGTTCAGGAACATCTCGCCGGGGTGGTGGATGTGGGGGTGTACGCTAGCCTCGCCCCAGTGGGGGAGCTGGACGCGGTAGCCCTCGCTGACCACCTTGCCGGATCGATCCTTCCGGCTGCTGTTATCCCAGGTCAGCGCCATTGCCGGCCTCCTCCTGTTCCGCCTCGTCCAGCGCCCGCTGGATCAGGCCCAGCACGAACTCCTTCTGGCTCACCTTTTTGCCGGTGCGGGCGCTTTCGCGCTCCAGGTGACGCTTCAGCCGCTGGAACATTTCCTCCGACATTTGAAAGGCCATGGTGCGCGTCCCTTTTTCCATTTTCTCAGTTCCTCCTTCATAGTAGTTGGTCAGCAGTTCGGTGATGTACGCGCTCAGGGTCACCCCGGCCCGCTCCTGCGCCGCCCGGACCCGGCTGTGGAGCTCTGCCGGGATCATGGCGCACAGATTCTTTTGGTTTTCCGCCATTTTGGCGTCCTCCTCTCTGTTTTTGTAACGTAAGTATACCGTTAGCCGGGGCATAAAGCTATTCACCATAAGCAACGAAGATATTGGCGAAAATGAAGCATATCCAACTAACGGTCCGCCAAAATCGCCAGGGCTACGCAATGCATCAAGTGATCTACGCATGGCACCGCGACGCTATTCCCCAGGCTGCGGTACCTGGGGGAGTCCTTCGCCCCCGGCAGGCCGGTCCAGCCGGACGGATAGCCCTGGAGCCTCTCGCATTCTACGGGCATGAGGCGGCGAAGAAGCATGACCCGTCTCATGCCGCACTCATTCCGATGCATACAGCGGCGGCAAAAGGCGTTTTCTTCTTCTCCGGGATCAGCTTCCACGCGCTGGCCCACCAGATCGGTGGCGTCCTTGTACTGCCTGGCCGCGACGGTGGAGGCCGTATTGGATTCCACAAAGCGGTCCACCCGGTTTCGGGCAAAGGTTCGCTCCTCCACAATCGGCAGATTATTGCCCCCAGTGCCCGTGCGGCTGGTGAGCGTGGGAGCGACTTCGTGGGGGCCGGTATAGCGGCCATCAATTCCGTGATATGTGCTGAAGTTTATATTTTCTTTACTCATGCGTATTCTCCTTCAAAATTCAATAGCTTTTCTAAAAGTTGCTCACATAATATTTTG
>CAPOAR010000007.1:0-57351 GCA_948670295.1 uncultured Oscillospiraceae bacterium
AAGCGCCTGCTCATCGGCGATGACGAGCACGGCTGGGACGACAACGGCGTGTTCAACTTCGAGGGCGGCTGCTACGCCAAGGTCATCAACCTGGACAAGGATTCCGAGCCCGACATCTACAACGCCATCAAGCGCAACGCCCTGCTGGAGAACGTCACCGTGGACGGCGAGGGCAAGATCGACTTCAACGATAAGTCCGTCACCGAGAATACCCGCGTGTCCTACCCCATCGACCACATTGAGAAGATCGTGCGCCCCGTGTCCGCCGGTCCCGACGCCAAGAACGTCATCTTCCTGTCCGCCGACGCCTTCGGCGTGCTGCCTCCCGTGTCCATCCTGACCCCGGAGCAGACCCAGTACTACTTCCTGTCCGGCTTCACCTCCAAGCTGGCCGGCACCGAGCGGGGCATCACCGAGCCCACCCCCACCTTCTCCGCCTGCTTCGGCCAGGCCTTCCTGGAGCTGCACCCCACCAAGTATGGCGAGGAGCTGGTGAAGAAGATGGAGAAGTCCGGCGCCAAGGCCTACCTGGTGAACACCGGCTGGAACGGCACCGGCAAGCGCATCTCCATCAAGGACACCCGCGGCATCATCGACGCCATTCTGGACGGCTCCATCCTCAAGGCCGAGACCAAGACCATCCCCTACTTTAACCTGGAAGTGCCCACCGCCCTGCCCGGCGTGGACCCCACCATCCTGGACCCCCGGGACACCTACGGCGATCCCAGCGAATGGGACACCAAGGCCAAGGATCTGGCTGGCCGCTTCGTGAAGAACTTCGTAAAGTACACCGGCAACGACGCGGGCAAGGCCCTGGTCGAGGCTGGCCCCAAGGCATAAGGCATTTTACCCTGACCAACCGGCGGCAAAGCGCCGCGCCGTAAGCGCGGCGCTTTGCGTCCGAAATGGCCCGGCGCGCCCGCAGGGTGCGCACAGACGGCCGCAACCCTTTCCCCGAAAAGGCCGAAGGCTTTTTCAGGGAGAAAAGAGAAATTTGGAGGTGTTCCAATTTGAAGAAAAAGGTCCAGTTCACGGAGACCGTATTACGTGACGCCAACCAGTCCTTGATGGCCACCCGCCTTCCCTACTCCGATTATGCCGACATCCTGTCCACCATGGACAAGGCCGGATATTATTCGGTGGAGTGCTGGGGCGGCGCCACCTTTGACTCCTGCCTGCGCTACCTGGGGGAGGACCCCTGGGAGCGGCTGCGCAACATCCGCAAGAACATGCCCAACACCCGGCTGCAAATGCTGCTGCGCGGCCAGAACCTGCTGGGCTATAAGCACTACCATGACGACGTGGTGGAGAAGTTTGTGGAGCTGTCCATCAAAAACGGCATCGACGTGATCCGTATCTTCGACGCCCTCAACGACTTCCGCAATATCAAAACCGCCCTGGAGGCCACCAAGAAGTACGCCAATAAGCGCACCGTGGCTTCCGGCTGCATCTCCTACACCCAGAGCCCGGTTCATACCGTGGCCAAGTATGTGGAGATGTGCAAGGAGCTCAAGACCATGGGCTTTGACACCATCTGCCTGAAGGACATGGCGGGCACCATGAGCCCCAACGAGGCCGAGGGCCTCATCAAGGGCATCAAGGACGCCATCGGCGAGATGCCCATCATCCTGCACACCCACTGCACCACCGGCATGGCCTACATGACCCTGATGAAGGCCATCGACTCCGGCGTGGATGTCATTGACACCGCCACCTCCTGCTTCTCCAACGGCACCAGCCAGGCGGCCACCGAGACCATGTTCTACGCCATGCAGCAGTACGGCATTGAGACCGGCCTCAACGAGGAAATCATCAATAAGGTCAACGACTACTTCAAGCCCATCAAGCAGAAGTATGTCGACTCCGGCCTCATCAACCCCAAGAGCATGGCCACCGACTCCCAGGCCCTGGTGTACAAGGTCCCCGGCGGGATGCTGTCCAACATGATCGCCAACCTGAAGGACATGAACGCCATGGACAAGTTTGACGAGGCCCTGGTGGAGATCCCCAACGTCCGCAAGGATCTGGGCTATCCCCCGCTGGTCACCCCCCTGTCCCAGATGGTGGGCAACCAGGCCGTCACCAACGTGCTGATGGGCGAGCGGTACAAGCAGATCTCCAAGGAGATCAAGAACTACTTCAAGGGCGATTACGGCATTGCCCCCGGCGAGGTGAGCGCCGAGCTCCAAACCAAGATCCTGGGCGAGGGCGGCAAGCCCACCGACTGCCGCATTGAGGACTCCAAGCGCACCGGCGAGGAGTTCAAGGCCGCCCGCGAGGCCCTGGGCGAGCTGTGCCGCTCCGAGGAGGACATGATGAGCTATATCTGCTTCCCCGACCAGGCGGAGAAGTTCTTCAAGGACCGCAAGGCCAAGGAAGAGAACGTGGCCACCTACACCATCACCGAGGCATAAGGGGGGCGTGGTATGAATACTCTCGCCCTCACCGCCGCCAATATGGGCATTGGCGGCTCCGGCATTGCCGCCGTGCTGGGCTATGTCGTGGTATTCTTCGGCCTGGTGCTGCTCATGTGCGTGGTGATCCTCCTGGGCAAGGCCCTGGCGGGCACCAACAAGAAGGCCGCAGCCCCCGCGCCTGCCGGCGCGGCAGCCCCGGCAGCTCCGGCAGCCCCGACCGCGCCCCCGGCCCCCGGCTCCGCCGGCGAGGTCAAGCTGTTCGACGTGCCCGACAAGGAGGCCGCCATGATTATGGCGATTGTGGCCGACAAGATGGGCAAGCCGCTGAATGAGCTGCGCTTCAAGTCCATTAAGGAGGTCAAGTGAAATGAAATATAAAGTGACCCTGAACGGCCGCACCTACGAGGTGGAGGTGGAACAGGGCAAGGCCATGCTGACGGACGAGTACGAGGCCTATGCCCCGGCCCCCGCCGCGCCTGCGGCCCCTGCTGCTGCGGCTCCCGCCGCCTCTGCCGCCCCCGCACCTGCTGCGGCCCCCGCCGTCACCGCCGCCGGCGAGCCGGTGAACTCCCCCATGCCCGGCACCATCCTCCGGGTGGAGGTAGCTCAGGGCGCCGCCGTCAAGGAGGGCCAGCTGCTGGTGGTGCTGGAGGCCATGAAGATGGAAAACGAGATCCTCGCCCCCAAGGACGGCACTGTCGCCCAGGTGGTGGTGCAGAAGGGCAGCCATGTGGAGACCGGTTCGCCGCTGATCATCCTGGCATAAGGAGGGGCTTGTATGGATATCTTACAAACCCTGTCCAAGCTGGCCACCGAGTCCGGCTTTGCCGGGTTCTTCGCGGCGGGCGGCTGGAAAAACCTCATCATGATCTCCTTGGCCTGCGTGCTGCTCTACCTGGGCATCGGCAAGAAGTTCGAGCCCCTGCTGCTGGTGGGCATCGCTTTCGGCGTGCTGCTCACCAACATCCCCGGCGCGGGGCTGTACCATATGGGCATGTGGGACGCCTACGTCTACGAGTGCCCCTATGATGCTGTCAACGACTACGCCCTCTACAACGGGACGGAGGAGCGTGGTTACACCCAGGAGGAATACTACTACTACGTGTTCGCCCGGGCCTGCGGCCACACCACAGAGGAGATCGAGGCGTATTTTGATACGCTGGCGGAGAAGGGCGGCGACATCAACGCCGACACCCAGGCCCTGGCCGGCTCCGCCAACCTGGATCAGGATGTGGTGACCGCCATTGACTCCAAGCTCAAGGCGGAGCTGTCCTTTACCGACATCATCCATCTGGGCGGCCTGCTGGATATCCTGTATATCGGCGTGAAGGCAGGCGTGTACCCCTGCCTGATCTTCATCGGCGTGGGCGCCATGACCGACTTTGGGCCCCTGATCGCCCGGCCTTCCTCCATGCTGATGGGCGCGGCGGCTCAGATGGGCGTGTTCTTCGCCTTCTTCGGCGCCTGCCTGCTGGGCTTCGCCGGCAACGTGGCCGCCTCCATCGGCATCATCGGCGGCGCGGACGGGCCCACCGCCATCTATCTGACCACCAAGCTGGCCCCGGCCTTCCTGGGCCCCATCGCCATCGCCGCCTACTCCTATATGGCGCTGATCCCCATGATCCAGAAGCCCCTGATGCGGGCCCTGACCACGGAGAAGGAGCGGAAGGTGAAGATGGAGCAGGCCCGGAACGTGTCCAAGGTGGAGAAGATCGTCTTCCCCATCGCGGTGTCCACCTTTGTCATTCTGCTCATCCCCTCCACCGCCCCGCTGATCGGCTGCCTCATGTTCGGCAACCTGCTCAAGGAAACCGGCGTGACGGAGCGGCTGAGCGACACCGCCCAGAACGCCCTGATGAACATCGTCACCCTGTTTTTGGGCATCAGCGTGGGCGCCACCACCGTGGCCGCCCGGTTCCTGTCCCTCCAGACCCTGATGATCGTGGTGCTGGGCGTTATCGCTTTCATGTTCTCCACCATCGGCGGCCTGTTGATGGGCAAAATCATGTACAAGGTGTCCGGGGGCAGAATCAATCCCCTCATCGGCTCTGCGGGCGTGTCCGCCGTGCCCATGGCGGCCCGCGTGTCCCAGGATGTGGGCCGGGAGGCCAACCCCAACAACTTCCTGCTGATGCACGCCATGGGCCCCAACGTGGCCGGCGTCATTGGCTCCGCCATCGCCGCAGGCTTCCTGCTGGCTGTGTTCGGCTGAGCGAAGCTCTGACGGAAGTCCTTCCAACGCAAAACTCCCGCTTCCAATTGGAAGCGGGAGTTTTTTCAAACGAGCGTTTCACGTGAAACATCCGTTTTCTCCACGTGCGCCGCCGGTCACCTTGACTTCATATTCTGCCCGGCCCTGCTTATACAGGTCATTCCCCTGGCTGTCGATGGCTACGGTGAGGGGCAGGTCCCGCACCGTCATGCGTTTGACGGACTCACAGCCCAGATCGTCGAAGGCAATCACCTCCGCCGTCTCAATACACCGGGCGATGAGCGCCCCCGCACCGCCCACGGCGGCGAAATAGCACCCGCTATTGCGCACAATGGCATCTTTCACGGCCTGGCTGCGCTCCCCTTTGCCGATCATGGCCGCCAGGCCCAGATCCAGCAGCCGGGGGGCAAAGGCGTCCATCCTCCCCGCCGTGGTGGGGCCGCAGGCCCCCACCGCCATCCCCTGCTGCCCTGGGGTGGGGCCGGCATAGTAGATGACCGCCCCCTTTAGCTCAAAGGGCAGAGGCTTGCTTTCATCCAGCAGCTCAAACAGCCGCTTGTGGGCGGCGTCCCGGGCGGTGTAGATGGTCCCGGACAGCAGCACCCGGTCCCCGGCACGCAGCCCGGGCAGGCGGGCGGCCATCCCGCCGCTATGTAAGCTCAGCGCGCTCATTCCAGCCCGCCCCGCTCACGGAGCGCCCGCGCCGCGTCGTCCAGCGCCCCCAGGCGCTCCGACCCCCGGCTGAGCAGCTTCACCTGCTCCAGCAGGCCGTCCATCCCCTGGCGCAGCATCCCATATTGGGCCAGCACCCCTTCCAGCCAGCTCCGGGTCTCAGTCCGAATGCGCTCCGCCTCCGCCTGGGCCTGGCTCACCGTGTCCTGGGCCTTGCGGTGGGCATCCAGCTCCACCGTGGCCACCCGGTCCTTCAGCTGAACGTAGCTGTCCGCCATGGGCTCCAGCTTTCCCACCTGGGTCTGGAGCCGGGACAGCTCCTGCTTGGCCACCGCCAGCTTGGACTCGGTCTGGGACAGCTCTCCCCGCAGCCGGGCCAGCGTCCGGGTGGACTCCTCCAGACAGGCCCGGGCCTTGGCCTCCTCCGCGGCGGCGCCGCTCTTGGCGTTCTCCGCACCGGACAGGGCGGCCTCCAGCTGCGCGGCCCGGTCCTCCGCCTGATCCAGGCGCTGCTGGAGCGCCTCCAGATCCTGGCGGTGGACGGCGGCAGTCTGCTCAATGTACTGCTGCACATCCTGGCGGTTGAATCCCCCCAGCGCCGAGCGGAATTTTTGAATGACGGCGGTGCCTTCCATATCAGTTCCCTCTTTCTGTTCTATGCCGCTTTTTTCTTTACTTTACCACATTTTACGCCGCCTGACAATCCCAATTCTGCGGCAATTCCCTCCCCTGCGCCGCATGGCCTGCCCTCTAAAGAAAAAACGCCGTGATTATTTATCAAATTTTATAAATTCGCCCTTCCCTCGTGTGTCTCATTATGGTATAATGCCCTAGGTTAGGGCGGGGCTGCCGCCATGACACTTTATTCCAGAAATGATGTGACGCTTTGATGGTATACGACGCTTTCATTGTGGGCGCGGGCTACGCCGGGGCGGTGTGCGCCCGGCGGCTGGCGGAGGACGGCGGCAAGCGGGTGCTGGTGCGGGAGCGCCGCCCCCATGTGGGCGGCAACGCCTATGACTGCCTGGACCGGGCCGGGGTGCTCATCCACCAGTACGGCCCCCACATTTTCCACACCAACGACCGGCGGGTGTTTGAATACCTGTCCCGTTTTACCCAGTGGCGGCGCTACCAGCACCGGGTAGTCGCCAACCTGCCCCGGGATAACCCCGAGGTGGTCTCCGCCCACAAGAGCACCGACGGGCGGTTTTTCTTCCCCGTTCCTTTCAACCTGGACTCCATGAAAAACGCCTTCGGAGAAAAGGAAGGGGCACGGCTGGGCCAGAAGCTGCTGGACGCCTACCCCGCCCAGAGCCAGGTAACCATTCTGGAGCTGCGGCAGAACCCCGATCCCGAGGTGGCCGCCATCGCGAACTATGTGTACCAGCACGTGTTCGTACACTACACCATGAAGCAGTGGGGCCAGACC
Organism: uncultured Oscillospiraceae bacterium; assembly: GCA_948670295.1. Classification (GTDB taxonomy): domain Bacteria; phylum Bacillota; class Clostridia; order Oscillospirales; family Oscillospiraceae; genus Enterenecus. The sequence continues at coordinate 6,731 of CAPOAR010000007.1, forward strand.
CCGGAGGAGATCGACCCCGCCACCACCGCCCGGGTGCCGGTGCGGCTGTCCAAGGACGACCGCTACTTCCAGGACGCGTACCAGGGGATGCCGCTGGAGGGCTACACCCCCATGTTTGAGAAGATGCTGGCGCACCCCAACATCACCGTGGAGACGGGGGTGGACGCGCTGCGCCGCCTGGAGCTGGCGGACGGCGTGATCAAACTGGACGGCGAGGTATTCGACGGCCCCGTGATCTACACCGGCCAGGCCGACGAGCTGTTCGGCTTCCGGTTCGGGCCCCTGCCCTATCGGACGCTGGACTTCGGGTTTGAAACCCTGCCGCAGGACGTTTATCAGACCCACGGCACCGTGAACTACACCGCAGACCAGCCCTATACCCGGATCACCGAGTTCAAACACCTCACCGGGCAGGAGCTGCCCGGCGCCACCACCATCATGAAGGAATACTCCAGGGCCTACACCGGGGCGGACGGCGAAATTCCCTATTACGCCATCATCAACCCGGGCAACAACGCTTTGTACGCCAAGTACAAGGCCCTGGCGGACCAGTACCCCGGCCTGCGCCTGCTGGGCCGTCTGGCGGAATACAAGTATTACAACATGGACGCCATCGCCGCCCGGGCGCTGGCGTTGGCGGACAGCATGATTTGACCCGTCCGGGGCATACTAGACGTTAGATTTGGAGAGATGGAATATGGATAAAATTATCACCTTCGCCGTCCCCTGCTACAATTCCGCGGCCTATATGGACCATTGCGTCGAAACCCTGCTCACCGCCGGGGAGGACGCGGAGATCATCCTGGTGGACGACGGTTCCACCAAAGACGACACCCCCGCCAAGTGCGACGAATGGGCCGCAAAGCACCCGGACATCATCCGGGCCATCCACCAGGAGAACGGCGGCCACGGCGAAGGGGTCAATCAGGGCATCCGCAACGCCCGGGGCCTGTATTATAAGGTGGTGGACTCCGACGACTGGCTGGACACGGACGCCCTGGGCAAGGTGATGGCCAAGCTGCGGGAGTTCGCCGCCATGCCCGCCCCGGTGGACATGCTCATCGCCAACTACGTCTATGAGCACGTGGAGGACAATACCCAAAAGGTGATGGGGTATAAAAACGTATTCCCCCCCGACCAGATCATCGCTTGGGACTCCATCCGCCGCTTCCGCACCTCTCAATACCTGCTGATGCACTCGGTCATCTACCGCACCCAGCTGCTGCGGGACTGCGGCCTGGAGCTTCCCCGCCATACCTTCTATGTGGACAACATCTTTGTCTATCAGCCCCTGCCCTACGTCAAGACGCTGTATTATATGGATTTGGACCTGTACCGCTACTTCATCGGCCGGTCGGATCAAAGCGTCAACGAGTCTGTGATGGCCGGACGCATCGACCAGCAGGTGCGGGTGACCAAGCATATGATCAACGCCCACGATATCATCGCCCTCAAGGCCATGCAGCCCAAGCTGGGGCGGTATATGCTCAATTACCTGTCCATGATGATGTCCATTTCCTCCATCTTTGCCGTCATCGCCGGCACCCCGGAGGCCCTGGGCCTGCGCACCCAGCTGTGGGAATACCTGCGCCAGAAGGACGCCGCCCTCTACCGCCGCTGCCGCTACAAGGTGACCAACGTGGGCACCAACATCCCCGGCTACCAGGGGCGGAAGCTGTCGGTGCAGCTCTACCGGGTGGCTCAGAAGATTTACAAATTCAACTGAAAAGGAGAACCCATCATGTCCGTACAAACTATTACCAAGGAAAATTTCGAGGCCCAGGTGCTCCAGTCCGATAAGCCCGTGCTGGTGGATTTCTGGGCCCCCTGGTGCGGCCCCTGCCGCATGGTATCCCCCGTTGTGGACCAGATCGCCGAGGAACGCCCCGACATTGCCGTGGGCAAGGTAAACGTGGACGAGCAGCCCGAGCTGGCCGCCCAGTTCGGCGTGATGAGCATTCCCACCCTGCTGGTGTTCAAGGACGGCCAGGCCGTCAACAAGGCAGTGGGCGCCCGTCCCAAGGAAGAGCTGCTGTCGCTGCTGGATTAAACTGCGCCATTGCAAGGGCCGCCCGACGGGGCGGCCCTTGCTTTTTCATAAAAATCTGCTATACTATGGTCTATTGGGGTCTGCGCCGCATAGAATGGAGCGGCAAACTCAACAGACCGCACATCAAATAGGAGGTCATCTATCTTGTCCGACGACCCATTCTTACCCAAACTGATTCTACTCGCCGTCCTTATCCTCATCAACGCCTTTTTCGCCGCGGCGGAGATCTCCGTTATCTCCCTGTCCGAGGCCAAGCTGCGCAAGCAGGCCGACGAGGGCGATAAAAAGGCGGAAAAGCTCCTCAAGCTCACCCAGGCCCCGGACAATTTCCTCTCCGCCATCCAGATTGCCATCACCCTGGCCGGGTTTTTGTCCTCCGCCTTTGCCGCCGACAGCTTCTCCGACCCGCTGGTGCGGTGGCTGGTGGAGGAGCGGGGCGTCACCGCCCTGGACCCCCACGCCCTCAATAATCTGATGGTGGTGCTCATCACCATTGTGCTGTCCTATTTCAGCCTGGTGCTGGGGGAGCTTGTCCCCAAGCGCATCGCCATGAAACGCACGGAGGCGGTGGCCCGGTTCACCGCCGGGGCGGTGGCCGCGGTGGCTGCGGTGTTCCGCCCGGTGATCTGGCTGCTGTCCAAGTCCACCAACGGCGTACTGCGCCTGTTCGGCATCGACCCCAAGGCCGACCAGGAGGACGTGAGCGAGGACGAGATCCGCATGATGGTGGATCTGGGCGAGGAGCGGGGGGCCATCGAATCCTCCGAAAAGGAGCTCATCGAAAATATCTTTGAGTTCAACAATACCACCGCCGAGGATGTGATGGTCCACCGCACCGACATGGTGATGGTGTGGGTGGAGGATTCCAATGAAGACGTGCTCAGCGCCATCCTCTCCTCCGGGCGGTCCCGCTTCCCCGTCTACCGGGAGGACGCGGACGACATTGTGGGTATCCTCAATACCCGGGATTTCCTGCTCAACGCCCAGGAGGATTCCCCCAGGCCCCTGCCCGAGCTGCTGCGCACAGCCTACTTTGTGCCGGAATCGGTGCGCACCGACGTGCTTTTCCGGGATATGCAGAGCAAAAAGGTACATATGGCCATCGTGGTGGACGAATACGGCGGCACCTCCGGGCTGGTGACCATGGAGGACCTGCTGGAGGAGATTGTGGGCAATATCTACGACGAGTTCGACCCCCAGGAGGAAAAGGACATTGAGGAGGTGGAGCCCGGCGTGTGGCGTGCCTCCGGTTCCTGCCCCCTGGAGCAGATCGCCCAGGCCCTGGGCATGGAGTTCCCCGAGGAGGAGGAATCCGACACCCTGGGGGGGCTGGTGTTCGCCCAGCTGTCCGTCATCCCGGAGGACGGCGCTCAGCTGGAAGTGGACGCCTGCGGGCTTCACATCCAGGTGCGCAGCTTTGCCGAGCGCCGGGTGGATTGGGCGCTGGTCTCCAGGCTGGAGGGCGCTTCGGAGCAATCACACACTGATTGAACAAAAGACGGAGCGCATGGCGCTCCGTCTCTTTTTGCCAAACTTCCGCCCTGCGCCTCCTGAAAAAATTGGCGCTTTTTGAGAGTTTTTCCCGTTCGTCTTGACATTTCCCATTCTTTGTGTATGATGTGGGTGGAATCAGAAGAATCAATATATCGTGCTTTCAAGACTGGAGGAACACAGCATGAGAAAAACAAAAATTATCTGCACCCTTGGCCCCGCCTCAGACAGCGAGGAGGTCATCGAGCAGCTGATCCTGTCCGGCATGGACGCCGCCCGCTTTAACTTCTCCCACGGCACCCACGAGACCCACGGCGCGCTGCTCACCCGGTTCAAGCGGGTGAGGGACAGCCTGGGCCGGCCCGTGGCCACCATTTTGGACACCAAGGGTCCCGAGATCCGCATTCTCTCCTTCGCCTGCGGCCGGGTCGAGCTTCAGGAAGGCAGCCTGTTCACCCTCACCACCCGGGAGGTGGAGGGTGACGCCCAGCAGGTGTCCGTCACCTATTCCAACCTCCACCAGGAGCTCCAGAGCGGCTGCCACGTCCTCATCGACGACGGCCTGGTGGACCTGGAGGTGGAGGAAATCGACGGCCAGGACATCCGCTGCCGGGTCGTCACCGGCGGCCCGCTGTCCAACCATAAGAGCATCAACATCCCCGGCGTGTCCATCGCCCTGCCCGCCCTCACCGATAAGGACAAGGAGGATCTGCGCTTCGCCGTGGAGAACGACTTCGACTTCGTGGCCGCCTCCTTTGTCCGCCGCCCCTCAGATGTGGCGGAGATCCGCATGGTGCTGGACAGCTTCGGCGGCCAGGACGTGGGCATCATCGCCAAAATTGAGAACGGCGAGGGCGTGGACAACCTGGACGCCATCGCCAACGCCGCCAACGGCGTGATGGTGGCCCGGGGCGACCTGGGCGTGGAAATTCCCGCCTACGAGGTGCCGGTGCTCCAGAAAAAGATGATCAAGTCCGCCATACACAAGGGCAAGGTGGTCATCACCGCCACCCAAATGCTGGACTCCATGATCCGCAACCCCCGGCCCACCCGTGCCGAGGTGTCCGACGTGGCCAATGCCGTGTTTGACGGCACCAGCTGCGTGATGCTGTCCGGCGAGACCGCCTCCGGCAAGCATCCCGTTGAGGCGCTGCAAACCATGGTGAGCATCGTGGAGGCGGCCGAGGAGGGTATCGACTATTGGAAGCGGTTCCGCAACGGGGTGTTTGACCACACCAGCAATATCTCCGACGCCATCAGCCACACCAGCTGCCTGACCGCCATGGACCTGGGTGCCACCGCCATTCTGGCCGCCACCCAGTCCGGCTATACCGCCCGGATGATCTCCCGCTTCCGCCCCGGGTGCGCTGTGGCCGCCCTCACCACCGAGGAGCGGGTGCGCCGGCAGCTGGCCATCTCCTGGGGCGTAGTCCCCTTCCTGTCCGGTAATGTGGACTCCACCGACCGGCTGTTCTCCCTGTGCGTGGACACCGCCAAAAAGGAGGCGCTGGTCCAGACCGGGGATACGGTGGTTATCACCGCCGGGGTACCCCTGAGCAGCAGCGGCACCACCAACCTCATCAAAGCGCAGGTTGTGAAATAATAAACCGGCGGCCCAGGGTGTTCCTTGGGCCGCGGTTTTTTCCCATCTTTGATCGAAGGAGGCAGTTATGATACTGGAAACCCCCAGACTGTTCCTGCGTGAGCTGAAACAGTCTGATTTCGACTCGCTGTGCCTCATCCTGCGGGACGAGGAGACGATGTACGCCTACGAAGGGGCTTTTACCGCTGCGGAAGCTCACCAATGGCTTGACAGACAGCTTTCCCGCTACCAGCAGTGGGGATTCGGACTGTGGGCCGTTGTCCTGAAGGATTCCGGCGAAATGATCGGGCAGTGCGGGCTTACCCTACAGCTGTGGAAGGGCGAGGAGGTGCTGGAAATCGGATATCTCTTTCAGCGCCGGCATTGGCATAAAGGTTATGCCACAGAGGCCGCTCGGGCATGTAAGCAGTACGCTTTTGAGACACTGAACGCCGAAGAGGTCTGCTCCATCATCCGGGACACCAACACAGCCTCCCAGCGCGTAGCCATTCGCAGCGGCATGACCAGGGCGGACTGCTGGACCAAGCACTACCGGGGAATCGCTATGCCGCACTACCGCTATATAGCGGCGCGGCATGTGTAAAAAACTTCCCGCCGGGCGTTTTTCTCCCACCGCTTGCGGCGGACGGCCTGGTGTGCTATAATAGCAGTTACTTGGTCTGCTTTTGAGGGGGTATAATTTTGAATATCTTTGACATCATGGGTCCCGTTATGGTGGGCCCGTCCTCGTCCCACACCGCCGGGGCCGCCCGGATCGGGTACATAGGGCGCAAGCTGCTGGGCTTTCAGCCCGCCCGGGCGGACATTGCCCTCCACGGCTCCTTCGCCGCCACCGGGGCGGGCCACGGCACCGACCGGGCCATCGTGGCCGGTCTTTTGGGCATGTCCCCGGACGACCCCCGCATCCCCTTCAGCCTCCAACTGGCCAAGGAGGCAGGGCTTGAGGTAAACGTCCACTCCGTCACCCTGCGGGACGCCCACCCAAATACCGCCCTCATGACCCTCACCGGCTCCCGGGGCCGCACAGTGGCCGTCAGCGCATCCTCCCTGGGGGGCGGGCGCATCCGGGTCAACTCCATCGACGGCCTGGAGGCGGCCTTCTCCGGCGACCTGCCCACCTTGGTCATCCGAGGCCGGGACGAGCCGGGCGTTGTGTCCGAGGTCAGCACCTGCCTGGCCCGCAACGGGGCCAATATTGCCACCATGCAGCTCTACCGGGACCGCCGGGGCGGCTTGTCCGTCACAGTCATTGAATGCGACGAGCCGGTGAGCGACGGGATATTGGAGGACATCGACCTTTTGGGCGGCGTGGTGCGCTGCATCTATCTGAATTTGGAGGAGGGCTGAGTATGTTTGGCTCCGTGCAAGCTCTGCTGTCCGCGTCGGCGGACAAACCGTTGTGGCAGGCCGTATTGGACGATGACTGCCAGGACCGCGACGTGCCCGCCGGGAACAGCCTGACTAAAATGGCCGCCCTGTGGCGCACCATGAAGGGGTCTGTGCTGGACTATGACCCCACCCGCCGCTCCCCCTGCGGCCTGTCCGGCGGCCAGGGCGCCCAAATGGCCGCTCTGGACCACTCCATCTGCGGGCCCTTTATTCAGGAGGTCATCTCCACCGCCCTCAAGCTGGGGGAGCATAACGCCTGCATGGGCCGTATTGTGGCCGCCCCCACCGCCGGGGCCTGCGGAGTGCTGCCTGCGGTGCTCATCCCCCTCCAGCGCCGGGAGCGCCTTACCGATGACCAGATGGTGCAGTGCCTGTACGTCTCCGCCGGATTCGGCCAGGTCATCGCCACCCGCGCCTCCATCTCCGGGGCGGAGGGCGGCTGCCAGGCAGAGGTCGGCTCCGCCTCCGGCATGGCCGCCGCGGCGCTGGTCCATGCCCGGGGGGGCTCTGGGGCTCAGATGGCCGCCGCCTGCGCCATGGCGCTGCAAAACGTGCTGGGACTGGTATGCGACCCGGTGGCCGGGCTTGTGGAGGTCCCCTGTGTGAAGCGCAACGTGATGGGGGCCGTCAACGCCATGTCCTGCGCCGACATGGCCCTGGCGGGGCTGGAAGGCGGCATTCCCTGTGACGAGGTAATCGACGCCATGGCGGCGGTGGGCCGCGCCATGCCCCCCTCCCTGCGGGAGACCGGCGAGGGCGGCCTGGCCGCCACCCCCACTGGGCGGAAAATTGCCGAGGGCCATTAAGCGTCCGAGCCGCCGTGCGCGGCACAAGCACCCATGCGTGGACAAAATGGGCCCGCTGTCGATTGACAGCGGGCCCATTTTCTGGTATGCTTGTTTGAATAAGCGATGTACGTCAGCTCACAGCTTCTTCAGCTCGGATATCACCCCATTGACCATCATCCCCGGCACCCAGCCGGTGATGAAGTCCCGCAGCTGCTCCAGCGTCACCGTTCTGGCCGCCCCCTGCACCGGGTGCTTGGCCAGCATGGGGATGCGCCTTTGGAACACCGCCCGGCTTCTGGGGTCGTCCCACAGCTCGCCCAGTGTAATCTGATTGTTTCGCAAATCCATGTTGTTCACCTCCAGGTACATACTATGCGCCGGAGGGCCCGGCCTGACATCATCTGATTGACAAAATGAATGGGCTGTACAGGAAAGGAGCGCAAAATGACAAAGCGCAAAAAGAGAGGACTGAAAGGCCAGGAATGGCGGCACATCGAAAACAAAAAGCTGGTCTATACCGTTTATTTTATCCTCCGCCTGTCGGTCGTTCTCATGCTGGTAGCCCAGTTTTTTAATCAGAACTATGAAAACGTGCTGCTTTGCGTGCTCACCCTGGTGCTGTTTATGCTGCCCTCCGCTTTTGAGCGGCGGCTGCACATCGACCTGCCCGATACCCTGGAGGTCATCATCCTCCTGTTTATCTATGCCGCCGAAATTCTGGGTGAGATCCAGTCCTATTACACCAGCTATCCCGGCTGGGATACCATGCTCCATACCATGAACGGCTTCCTCTGCGCCGCCATCGGCTTCGCCCTGGTGGATATCCTCAACCGGGAGGAAAAGGTGTCCCTCCACCTCTCCCCCTTCTTCATGGCGGTCACCGCCTTCTGTTTCTCCATGACCATTGGCGTGCTGTGGGAGTTCTTCGAGTTTGCCATGGACCGCTGGATGCTGTTCGACATGCAGAAGGACACGGTGATCAACACCATCTCCACCGTCAACCTGGACCCCAACCACGGCACCACCGCCGTCATTGTCCAGGGCATTCAGGACGTGATCCTGGTGCTGGACAACGGCACCCAGATGCCCCTGGGACTGGGCGGCTATCTGGACGTAGGCATCATCGACACCATGAAGGATTTGTTCGTCAACTTCATCGGCGCGGTGGTCTTCTCCTTTATCGGGTACTTCTACGTGAAGGGCCGGGGCAAGGGCGGCTTTGCCCGGCGCTTTATCCCCCGCTTCCAGCGCAAGCCCGCAGCCCAGCAACAGGGCGGCGGCCAGGCCCAGCCAGAACCCAGCCCGGAACAGCCTGAATAGCCCGCTTCCTTCCGGGGCATACTTCCCCTGTATTCGAAATGACTGTAGGATACAAGGAGGTAACGACCATGATTAACCAGACCAATCCCAGCATCAAGTGCACCGTAAACAGCTGCACCTACCACAAGGACCAGCACTGTACCCTCAACGAGATCCAGGTGGGCCATTGCCAGAACAGCGTGTGCAAGTGCGGCGAGACCGAGTGTGCGTCCTTCAAGCTGGGCGACCACGGCACCAACTGCGGCTGCCACTAAAAAGCGCTGAGCCATTGTAATCGGTGCGGAGAGACGGGAAGGGCCAACGCCCTTCCCGTCTCTTGATAATTGTGCCAAAATCCTGGGAAAAAACCCTCGGTTTTTGGCATAGCGGCGCAATCTGCCTGCCGCCGAACATTTTACATTGACAAATATGCCGTAAAAAGCTATTATATCTTCAATACGCTAAATGATTCACGCGTGTTTTCAGACGCACCGCGGAGCATGGCTCGTCCTGTGGGGGCGCGGCTGTGCTTTTTTGTATTGAAGGAGGTTTCCAACATGTTGATGCGAGGGTCCCAGATCGTGATGGAGTGCCTGCTGGAGCAGGGCGTGGACACGGTGTTCGGCTACCCCGGCGGCACCATCCTGAACATTTACGACGAATTCCAGCTCCACGGCTACAGCGAAAAAATCCGCCACTACCTCACCTCCCACGAGCAGGGCGCGTCCCATGCCGCCGACGGCTACGCCCGGTCCACAGGAAAGGTGGGGGTGTGCTTCGCCACCTCCGGCCCCGGCGCCACCAACCTGGTCACCGGCATCGCCACCGCCTACTACGACTCCTCCCCAGTTGTGTTTATCACCTGCAACGTCAGCGAAAACCTCATCGGCAAGGACTCCTTCCAGGAGGTAGACATCACCGGCATCACCATGCCCATTACCAAGTGTAATTTCCTGGTGAAGGACGTGAACGAGCTGGCCGATGTCATCCGGGAGGCGTTTGCCATCGCCCGCTCCGGCCGGCCCGGCCCGGTGCTGGTGGATATTGCCAAAAACGTCACCGCAATCCAGGGCGAATACCAATACCTGCCCCTGGCCGAGCATCCCAACCACGGACGGCTGGCCACCCTGCTGCGCCGGTCCAACCGGGATCTGAAAAACCCCGAGCCCAACCGGGGGGATATCGACAAGTTACTGGAGCTCATCGCCCAGTCCCAGCGCCCAATGGTGCTGGTGGGGGGCGGCGTGATCCGCTCCAGGGGGGCCGTGCCCGAATTCCGCAGGTTTATTGAGACCCTGGACGCCCCGGTGGGCTCCACCATCATGGGCGGCGGGGCCTGCCCGGGCAATCATCCCTTGTTCACTGGCATGGTGGGTATGCACGGCTCCCACGCCTCCAACATGGCCACCGCCGAGTGCGACCTGCTCATCGCCATCGGCTGCCGGTTCTCCGACCGGGTGGCTACCGCCCCCGCCTCCTTTGCCCAGAACGCCAAAATCGTCCATATCGACATTGACCGGGCGGAGATCGACAAGAACGTGCAGACCTTCCACCACATCATCGGGGACGCCCGGCGGGTGCTGGAGCTGCTCAACGAGAAGCTGCCCCAGCACGATTACGCCGCCTGGAAGGCCCAGGTCTTCGCCCGGAAGGAACTGCCCCTGAAAAAAGACGATATCCTCCACCCCCACGAGATTTTGGAGACCATCTCCGACCTGACGGGCGGTGACGCCATCATTGCCACCGATGTGGGCCAGCATCAGATGTGGTCCTGCCAGTACTACCATTTCTCCCGGCCCGGCCAGCTGCTCACCAGCGGCGGCTTCGGCACCATGGGCTTCGGCCTGGGGGCCGCCATGGGGGCTAAAATCGGCAACCCCGGCCAGGTGGTGGTCCACTGCACCGGGGACGGCTGCTTCCGCATGAACTGCCACGAGCTGGCTACCGTGGAGCACTACAGCATCCCCGTCATCACCGTTATTTTTGATAACCGCACCCTTGGCATGGTCCGGCAGTGGCAGAACTTGATCTATGACAAGCGGTTCTCCCAGACCACCCTGAACCGGGGGCCGGACTTTGTCAAGCTGGCCCAGGCTTACGGCCTCAAGGGCTTCCGGGCAACAAACCAGGAGGAGTTCCAGCAGGCCTTCCGGCAGGCCCTGGAGGCGGGCTGCGGCTGCGTCATCGACTGCGCCATCGATATAGACGCCATGGTTCACCCCATGGTGGGCGGAGGCGCCCCTGTCACTGAGTTCCTGCTGCATTAAAAGGAGGGAGAAAGCCATGAATACCACCATTAAACGCCACACCCTGTCGGTGCTGGTGGAGAACACCGCCGGCGTGCTCAGCCAGGTGTCCCGGCTGTTCTCCCGGAAGGGCTACAATATTGAGTCCCTGGCGGTGGGCACCACCGACGACCCTGCCGTGTCCCGCATCACCATTGAGGTTCTGTGCGGCGAGGCCCAGATCGGCCAGATTATCAACCAGCTGCGCAAGCAGTTCTCCGTCTATTCCGTGCGGCTCCTGCCCCCGGAGCAGTCTATCCGGCGGGAGCTGGTGCTCATCAAGGTGAGGGCGGAAAGCCGGGAGGTACGCAACGAGGTCATCCAAATCGCCAATATCTTCCGGGCCTCCATCATCGACGTGTCCACCCAGAGCCTGACCCTGGCCATCATCGGCCAGGAGTCCAAGGACGACGCCCTGGAAAAGCTGCTGGCGGAGTTCGGCATCCTGGAGCTGGTCCGCACCGGTATGGTGGCCCTGGAGCGCGGGGAAGCCACCATCCGCAACAACTCGGGAAACAAGGTGCGGGAGGAGTTCGACCTGGGCAAGAATATTTTGTGATTGTATCACGGTTGTCATTCTTTTGCCCGATGCTGTGATATTATAGTTGGAAAGCGTATCCATTGACTTTACTTGAAACATATAAGGAGTGTTTACCATGGCAAAAATGTACTACGAGAAGGATTGCGACCTGAGCTGGCTGAAGGGCAGGAAGATTGCCATCATCGGCTATGGCTCCCAGGGCCATGCCCATGCCCTCAACCTGAGGGACTCCGGCTGCGATGTGTGCGTGGGCCTGCGCGAGGGCTCCAAGAACTGGGCCAACGCCGAAAAGGCCGGGCTGGCGGTCAAGACCGTCCCCGCCGCCGCCCAGTGGGCGGATATCGTGATGATGCTCATCAACGACGAGGCGCAGGCCGAGGTCTACAAAAAGGACATCGCCCCCCACATGACTGAGGGCAAGGCCCTGGCTTTCGCCCATGGCTTTAATATCCGCTACCAGCAGATCGTCCCCCCCGCCGGGGTGGATGTCTTCATGGCCGCCCCCAAGGGCCCCGGCCACACCGTTCGCTCCACCTACGTGGCGGGCAAGGGCGTGCCCTGCCTGGTGGCGGTGGAGCAGGACGCCACCGGCCACGCCTATCAGATCGCGCTGGCCTACATCGCCGGCATCGGCGGCGCTCGGGCCGGGGTCATGGAAACCACCTTCCACGATGAGACGGAGACCGACCTGTTCGGCGAGCAGACCGTGCTGTGCGGCGGGGTGGTGGATCTGATGCGCTGCGGCTTCGAGGTGCTGGTGGAGGCCGGATATGAGCCGGAAAACGCCTACTTTGAGTGCATCCATGAGATGAAGCTCATCATTGACCTCATCAACAAGGGCGGCGTGGCAGCCATGAACTACTCCATCTCCGACACCGCCGAGTTCGGCGAGTACGTCAGCGGTCCCCGGGTCATCCCCCACGAGGAGACCAAGGCCCGGATGCGCGCGGTCCTGTCCGACATTCAGGACGGCACCTTCGCGGGCAGGTGGATCGCGGAGAACAAGAACGGCCGCACCTTCTTCAACTCCAAGCGTGCCCAGCTCAAGAAGCACCAGATGGAGATCGTGGGCAGCGAGCTGCGCAAGAATATGATCTGGGGCGGGGACAGCGATCTGGATACCGCGTCCAACTAAAAAAGCTGTCAGGGAGCCTCCGGCTGAACCGGGGGCTCCCCTTTAAGGAGGCTTATATATGCGTTCCGATAACGTGAAGAAGGGCGTCCCCACCGCCCCCAACCGCTCCTTATTTTACGCCCTGGGCTACACCCGGGAGGAGCTGGAGCGGCCTCTCATCGGCGTGGTGTGCTCTTATAACGAGATCGTCCCCGGCCATATGAACCTGGATAAGATCGCCGAGGCCGTCAAAGCGGGCGTGCGGGCCGCCGGGGGCACCCCCGTGGAATTCCCCGCCATCGCCGTGTGCGACGGCATCGCCATGGGCCACGTGGGCATGAAATACTCCCTGGTCACCCGGGATCTCATCGCCGACTCCACCGAGGCCATGGCCCTGGCCCACCAGTTTGACGGGCTGGTGATGATCCCCAACTGCGACAAAAACGTGCCGGGCCTGCTCATGGCGGCGGCCCGGGTAAATATCCCCACCATTTTCTGCTCCGGCGGGCCCATGCTGGCCGGAAGGCTCGGCGACGGGCGGCGCACCTGTCTGTCCCACATGTTTGAGGCGGTGGGCGGCTACTACGCCGGTAACCTGGATGAGGCGGGGGTGGAGGAATACGAGGAAAACGCCTGCCCCACCTGCGGCTCCTGCTCCGGCATGTATACCGCCAACTCCATGAACTGCCTCACCGAGGCCATCGGCATGGGCCTTCGCGGCAACGGCACGATCCCCGCCGTGTGGTCGGCCCGGCTGCGGCTGGCCAAGCACGCGGGAATGCAGATCATGGAGCTGGTAAAAAAAGATATCAAGCCCCGGGATATCATGACCCCCGCCGCCTTCCACAACGCCGAAACGGTGGACATGGCCCTGGGCTGCTCCACCAACACCATGCTTCACCTGCCCGCCATTGCCCATGAGTGCGGCATTGAGCTGGATCTGGATATGTCCAACGAAATCTCCTCCAAAACCCCAAACCTGTGCCACCTGGCCCCTGCCGGGGACACATACATGGAGGATCTGGAGGGCGCGGGAGGCGTCCACGCCGTCATGATGGAGCTGGACAAAAAGGGCCTGCTGGACACCTCCGTCCTGACCTGCACCGGGAAGACCCTGGGGGAGAACCTGGAGGGCGTAGTCAACCGCAGCCCCGATCTGATCCGCCCCATCGACAGCCCCTACTCCCCCGACGGCGGCATCGCCGTGCTGAAGGGCAATCTGGCCCCCGAGGGCTGCGTGGTGAAGCGCTCCGCCGTGGCCCCGGAGATGATGCGCCACCAGGGCCCCGCCCGAGTGTTCAACTCGGAGGAGGAGGCCATCGACGCCATCTACGCCGGAAAGATCCGAAAGGGCGACGTGGTCGTTATCCGCTACGAGGGCCCCAAGGGCGGGCCGGGGATGCGGGAGATGCTCAAGCCCACCTCCGCCATCTGCGGCATGGCCATGGGCTCGGATGTGGCCCTCATCACCGACGGGCGGTTCTCCGGCGCCACCCGGGGCGCGGCCATCGGCCACATCTGCCCCGAGGCCGCCCAGGGCGGACCCATCGCCCTGGTGGAGGAGGGCGACCAGATCTCCATCGACATACCCGCCTGCAAAATTGAGCTGCTGGTGGACCAAGACACCCTTTCCGCCCGCCGCGCCGCCTGGGTATGCCCCGAGCCAAAAATCAAGACGGGCTACCTGGCCCGGTACGCTAAGCTGGTCACCTCCGCCGCCCGCGGCGCGGTGCTGGAGTGACCTGAACGCAAACACAGCCGCCCAGCTCAGCGCATTTTGATTAGGGATTGATTCCTCTGCCGGTCTCTTCCCTGCATATAACACAAGCCCCCCGGCACAGCCGGGGGGCTTTCTCGCACCTTATTGGGGATTGATGGTGTAGTTGGGCGCTTCCTTAGTGATATAGATGTCGTGGGGGTGGGACTCCTTCAGGCCCGCCGCGGTGATCTGGGTGAACTGGGCCCGGGTGCGCAGCTCCTCAATTGTGCCGCAGCCGCAGTAGCCCATGCCGGAGCGCAGGCCGCCCATCATCTGATAGATGGTCTCGGACACCGGCCCCTTGTAGGGTACGCGGCCCTCCACGCCCTCGGGCACCAGCTTCTTGTTATCCTGCTGGAAGTAGCGGTCCTTGGAGCCCTTGGACATGGCCCCCAGGGAACCCATGCCCCGGTAGACCTTGAACTGGCGGCCCTGGTACACCTCGGTGTCACCGGGGGACTCCTCACAGCCCGCCAGCAGCGAGCCCAGCATCACCACATTGCCCCCCGCAGCGATGGCTTTGGCAATGTCGCCGGAGTACTTGATGCCGCCGTCGGCAATAATGGGCACACCGTACTCCGCCGCCACCTGGGCCGCGTCAAACACGGCGGTGACCTGGGGCACGCCGATGCCCGCCACCACGCGGGTGGTGCAGATGGAGCCGGGGCCGATGCCGATCTTCACGCAGTCCGCCCCCGCCTCAATCAAGGCGCGGGTGCCCTCGGCGGTGGCCACGTTGCCGGCCACCAGCTGCACATCCGGGTACAGCGACTTGATGCGCATGACGCACTCCAGGATATTCCGGGAGTGGCCGTGGGCGGAATCCAGGCACAGCACGTCCACCCCCGCCTCCACCAGCGCGGCCACCCGGTCCAGCACATCGGGGGTGACGCCGATGGCGGCGCCCACCATCAGCCGCCCCTTCTCATCACGGGCAGAGTTGGGGTATACCTGGGCCTTTTCAATGTCCTTGATGGTGATCAGCCCCTTCAGGCGGAACTGGTCGTCCACAATGGGCAGCTTTTCAATCTTGTGCTTGCGGAGGATCTCCCGGGCCTGGTCCAAGGTGGTGCCCTCAGGCGCGGTCACCAGATGATCCTTGGTCATCACGTTGTCGATGAGCTTGCTCATATCGGTCTCAAACTTCATATCCCGGTTGGTGATGATGCCGATGAGCTTGCCGTTCTCGCAGATGGGCACGCCGGAGATTTTATACTTGGCGCACAGCTCGTCCGCCTCCGCCAGGGTGTGGCCGGGGCCCAGCCAGAAGGGGTTTGTGATCACGCCGTTCTCACTGCGCTTCACCATATCCACCTGCTCGGCCTGCTGGCCGATGGACATGTTCTTATGGATCACGCCGATGCCGCCCTCACGGGCCAGGGCAATGGCCATGCGGGACTCGGTAACCGTGTCCATAGCCGCGCTCATCACCGGGATATTCAGGGTGATCTTCTTTGTCAGCTGGGTGTGCAGATCCACATCCGCCGGAAGCACATTGCTCTCCGCCGGGATGAGCAGCACATCGTCAAAGGTGAGGCCCCGCTTGCCGAATTTGTACTCCGTGTCAAATATGCCCATAGTCTCATCTCTCCTGTCTTAGAATTTATTCCACTTCAAATTCTGCGTAATAATTACAGACATCGTACTCTCCAGGCCCCTGGAAATCCATGATCTCTTTACAGACCCTGTAACGTCCCGGCAGGAGTTCGCCGTAGAGGTCACTCCAGTCCAAAGAAACGCTGTGACTGCTGTCTCTGGCAATCTCATACGCCTCCAACGTCCAGAATACCTCATCATCGCCGGAGGCAAAGGGCAGCGCAGACCATATGCCGTCCTCCTCCCGCTCCACATGATACGCCCTGCCATATTGCAGACAGCCTGCGGCCTTCCCGCCGGACTGCTCATAAGTCAGGCGGCATCCAGTGGGGCCGGCCTCACTGGCCGTCAGCGCCAGGCCCCAGGGATCACCGGCAGTCCCCGGAGGCAGATCCTGCGTACAGCCTGCCAGCAACAGCGCCAGGGCCAGCAAAGCAGACAGGCACAACGCTTTTTTCATAAAGGGCTCCCTCCATTAGAATATTTTTCCCATTGTACGCTCTGTCCCGGGCAATGTCAAGATATACAAACCACAACGTCATTTTTCGGCACTTTTGCCCAGGAGAACTGGCGGACAAGCTCCACGGCTGTCACTTTTTCCGGCCTGTCCATCAGACCTGCGTAAAAGGCCAGCAGCCCGGTGAGCTCCTGGGGCGTATACCGCTCCCGCAGCGCACCCATATCCAGATCCCGGTCCCGCTTGGCCAGCCGCCGGCCGTCGGGTGAGAGCAGCAGCGGCGTGTGGAAAAACTTTGGCGGCCCGTATCCCAGCACCTCATGCAGCCATGCCTGCCGGGGGGCGGAGCACAGCAGATCCCTCCCCCGCACCACATGGTTCACCCCCATGAGCGCGTCGTCCACCACCACCGCCAGCTGATAGGCAAACACCCCGTCGGACCGCCGGACAATAAAGTCCCCGCAGTCATGGGCCAGATTCTCGGCGTAGGGGCCGCAGTTTCCGTCCTCCAGCGCCACCGTCACATCGGGGCACCGCACCCGCCAGGCCGGGCGGCGGCCCTGACCCTCCAGCGCCTGCCGCTCCGCCGCCGTCAGGTGATAGCACTTCCCGGAGTACACCACCGCGCCGTCGTCCCGGTGAGGGGCGCAGGCCGCCATCCGCTCTGTCCGGGAGCAATAGCACGGGTAGAGAAGCCCCCTTTCCCCTAAAACCCGAAAGGCGTCCTCGTAGTAGGCCGTGCGGCGGCTCTGCATGTATTCCGGCTCCAGCCCGCCCTCATCCCAGTCCAGCCCCAGCCAGCGCAGGTCGTCCATAAGCTGTGCGGCAAAGTCCGGGCTAGTGCGCTGGGTGTCCAAATCCTCAATGCGCAGCACCAGTTCTCCCCCCACGCTACGCACGTCCAGCCAGGCCAGCAGCGCCGAGAGCAGATTTCCCAGGTGCATCCGTCCGCTGGGGGTGGGGGCAAATCGTCCCTTCACCGTCATTGCCCGCTTCCCCCTTCAGTCAAAAAATGTGAGCTGCCGGTCCCCGCCGCCCAGGGCAGCCGCCCGTATGATGGATTTCATGTCGTACAAAAGGCCCCTCTCCCGGCAGGCGGCGGCAAATGCCTTCCACAGCGCTCCCGCCCGGGGGGAGGCGCACTGGTAACGCTCCCCAAACTGCCGCAGGTAGCGTGCTTTCAACCCCTGGCCGGGAAAGGCCCGCTCCAGCCCGTCCAAAAAATACTCCCGCTGGCCCTGCCGCATGGTGACGCCCAGGGCGGGATAGACAAATTTCGCCCCAGCCCTGGCCGCGCCATCCACCACCGAGAGCACATTTTCCACGCTGTCCTCCAGAAAGGGCAGCACCGGCATCAGCAGCACCCCGGCGAACAGCCCCGCCCCGGACAGCTTTTCCAGCGCCGCCAGCCGCCGGCTGGGGGACGGCGCGTTGGGCTCAATTTTGGCCGCCAGCGCGTCGTCCGCAGTGGTGACGGTGAGCTTGCATACCACCGGGGAATGGGCCCGAATGGAGCGCAGGATATCAATATCCCGCGCAATCAGGTCGCCCTTGGTGGCGATGGCCACGCCGCAGTTGTAGGCGTCGATCAGCTCCAGGGCGTGGCGGGTGAGCTCCAGCTCCCCCTCAAAGGGATTGTAGGGGTCGCTCATGGACCCTGTGCTGATGAAGGCAGGCCGCACCTTCCGCGCCAGGTCGCCCCGGAGGATGCGCAGGGCGTCCGCCTTGGCCCGCACCGTGTCAAATTCCTCAATCTGGTAGCAGCTGCTGCGGCTGTCGCAGTACAGGCAGCCGTGGCAGCATCCCCGGTAGATGTTCATGGTGTGGTCGGTTCCAAACCACTCCGAAGACCGGCTGCGGTGGAGCAGATGCTTAGCCGGTATGGTCTCCACGGCTCTCTCCCCCTTCTGCCGGGTGGCGCAAGCCCCTCCCGGTATCCAGCCGGGAGGGGCATTGTTCATCGTTTGTTGAAAATACGGAAGATATCGTCAAAGGGATCGGCCTCCACCTGCTCGGCGGCGGTCTCCGACAGGGGCTTGGGCGGCATGACAGGCCCCACCCCGGCCGGGACGCACTTGGGCTTGTCCTCCGCCGGGGCCTTGGGCCGGGCCTTGGCCTGGACGGGCTGCTCTCCCTCCTTCTCCGGGACAGGGTTATCAATGGCACCGAAGCCGGTGGCGATGACGGTAACCCGCAGCTCGTCCTCCAGCGTATCGTCGAAAGCGGTACCCATCATGAACAGCGCGTCGGGGTCGGCCACCTGCTTGACCATCTCGGCGGCCTGCTCCACCTCCTCCAGCCCCATGTCCATGGGCCCGGTGATGTTGACGATAATACCCTTGGCCCCCTGAATGGAGGTTTCCAGCAAGGGGCTGTTGATGGCGATGCGGGTGGCCTCCTCCGCCTTGTTCTTGCCCGCGGCCCGGCCCACGCCCATGTGGGCCAGCCCCGCGTCCTTCATCACGGCGGTGACATCGGCAAAGTCCAGGTTGATGAGGCCCGTGGTCTTAATCAGGTCGGAGATGGACTGCACCGCCTGGCGCAGCACATCATCGGCGATGGCAAAGGCGTTGGCAAAGGTGATTTTCTCATCGGTAGCGTACTGGAGGCGGTCGTTTGGGATGATGACCAGGGAATCCACCTTCTGCCGCAGCTCCTCGATGCCCTGGGCCGCCTGATCCATGCGGCGGCGGCCCTCAAAGTTAAAGGGCTTGGTGACCACGCCCACGGTCAGGATGCCCTTCTCCTTGGCGATTTCGGCCACCACGGGGGCCGCGCCGGTGCCGGTGCCGCCCCCCATGCCGGCGGTGACGAACACCATGTCAGCCCCCTCCAGCAGGGCGGTGATCTGCTCCTTGCTCTCCTTGGCGGACTCCCGGCCCACGTCGGGGTTGGCCCCCGCGCCCTTTCCGCCGGTGAGCTTCTCGCCGATGGCCAGCTTCTGGGTGGCCTCAGAGGCGCTGAGGCACTGCCGGTCGGTGTTCACCGCGATGAACTCCACGCCCTGCATCCCGGAACGAACCATTCGGTTCACAACATTATTGCCGCCGCCGCCTACGCCGATGACCTTTAAAACGTCCTCGTGGTTGGCGGTGGAATCCATTACAAAAGCCATACCCATGATCCTCCTATGTAAAACAACGAATAGTTATCCATTCCAAAGCGCAAGCTATATCTTGTTATATTGTACCCTTTTTTCCCCATACAGTCAATAGAAAGCTGCGTGCTGGAGAAATTTTTTAGTGGTCGGGGATGAACCGCGCCCGGTCCTCGGTCACCGTCAGATCCAGCAGCCCGCCCTGCCCCTCCTGGATTTTTCCACTGGACAATCCGCTGTCCAAAGCGGCCTGGGCCAGCCGTACACAGTAGTCGTAATCCCCGCCCCGGGGCAGCTTGATGCGGTAAATTCCGTAATACAGCGTCATGGAGGTGGCCGAGCCGCACTCAATCCGGGTGCTCTGCTCCAGCATCCCATAGTTCTCCACCGCCGCCAGCAGCTCCTTCACATAGCCCAAGGTGGCCTGCTCCCCTTCCTCCACCTGGAGCATCCCTCCAGCGAAAGGGCTCACCGCCGTCAGGCCGTCGATCTGCACGGTTTTGACGCTGCCATTGTCCTTTTCCAACAGCTTCCCCTGGGAGGAAATGAGCCATCTGCCCTCGGAGGAGTCCACCGACGCCGACGCCACCCGCTCCGTCACCCGGATCACCAGCTTGTCCGGGTAGGAGCGGTGAATGCTCACCCCCTCCACATAGGGCAGCTGGGCGCGTATGCCTGCGGAGATCCGCCCCCTGGACAGGGCGATGAGGTTGTCCCCCAGTTGGATGCCGGAGGCATCAATGATCTCTTCCGGCGTGTAGCGTACATTGCCCTCCACCTGGATGGCGTTCACCCGGAAAAAGACCACGCAGGCGGTGATGACCGCCGCGGCAATGAGCAGCACGGACATCACCTTATACAGCCCGCCGAAGCGGCCCCGGCGGCGGCTGGGCCGGCTGTGCCTGCGCTGTCTTGCCATGGTGGTCACCTCCATTCTCTTTTGCGGTCCCGCAATGGGGCGCCTCCGGCAGGGGCTGCTTTCTGCTTGTTCAGAAAGTGACCAAAGACACCCTGAGGGGGACGCCGCCCCCCTCGCTCTGCGCACTCCAGGCGGCTATCCTCACGCTTCCCGCCGCTCCACATCGGCCCCCAGGGCGCGGAGCATCCCCTCCAGCCCCTCATAGCCCCGGTCGATGTGGTTCAGGCCGGACAGGGCTGTGACGCCCTCCGCACCCAGGGCCGCGGCGGCCAGCGCCCCTCCTCCCCGCAGGTCGGCGGCCTCTACCCGCGCCCCGTGGAGCCGCTCCACACCCCGCACCAGGGCCACCCGCCCCTCGGTGGTGATGTCCGCCCCCATGCGGATGAGCTCCGGCACATGCCGGTACCGGCTGTCGAACATGGTCTCCACAAACAGCGTGCACCCCCGGGACGCCGCCAGCGCCGCCATGACGGGCGCCTGGGCGTCGGTGGGAAAGCCGGGGTAGGGCGCGGTGCGGATGGTGGGCGCCCCTTTCAGCGGCATGTCCCGGTCACGCTCCAGCTCTACATACTCCAACTTGCTCTCCACCCGGCAACCCGCCTGGTGGAACACGGACAACACCGTGGCCAGGTGCCGCCAGTCCACTCCGCCCAGCCGCACCCGGCCTCCGGCCGCAGCGGCAGCAGACAGCAGGGTGGCCGCCACAATGCGGTCCCCCATGACGGTGTACTCCCCGCCGGACAGCGTCCTGCCCCCCTCCACGGCGATGGTGGAGCTGCCCGCCCCCCGGACGCAGGCCCCCAGGCAGTTGAGGAAGCTCTGGAGGTCGCCGATCTCCGGCTCCCGGGCGGCGTTGGCAATGGTGGTGGGGCCGGACGCCCCCACGGCGCACAGCATGGCGTTCTCCGTGGCTCCCACGCTGGGCAGGGCCAGATGCACCTCGCCCCCCGCCGGCCTCCCATGGCAGTGAATGCCCCGCTCCTCGCTCACCTCACACCCCAGGGCGCGGATGGCGGACAGGTGCAGGTCAATGGGCCGGGGGCCCAGCTCACACCCGCCGGGATATGTAAGGTGGGCCTCCCCCATCCGGGCCAGCAGCGGCCCCAGAAATATGATGGACGAGCGCATGGAGCGCATCTGCTCCTCCGACACGGAGCAGCCGGACGCCCCGGCAGGGTCCACCGTGATGGTGTGCCCCTCCTGCTCCGCCCGGCACCCCAGGCGGCGCAGGATATTCAGCGCCGCCGTAACGTCGGTGAGCTGCGGGCAGTTGCGCAGCACCACCGGCCCTCGTGCCAGCAGGCAGGCGGCCAGAATGGGCAGCACGCTGTTTTTCGCCCCGTGAACGGCCAGCTCCCCCTCCAGCGGCGTCCCGCCCCGAAGATACATCACACTCATGGCAAAGCCTCCCCATAGAAAGAAATCTCGCTTCATCCTATGCGGAAGGGCTTTGAGCCGTTATTTCATGAGCTTAACAAGGTTTTCATAGATGTCCTGGGCGGCATGGGGCGCGGCCAGCTCCCTCAGCGCCCGGCCCATGGCCGCCCGGCGGGCGCCGTTGGCCAGCAGCTCCATGGCCGCCCGGTAGAGCCCCTCCCCGGTGCACTCCTTTTCCTCCATCAGCTCCAC
Source organism: uncultured Oscillospiraceae bacterium (assembly GCA_948670295.1). Classification (GTDB taxonomy): domain Bacteria; phylum Bacillota; class Clostridia; order Oscillospirales; family Oscillospiraceae; genus Enterenecus. The sequence continues at coordinate 28,748 of CAPOAR010000007.1, forward strand.
CCCGCCCCGGTCGCACAGCACCTTGGCGTTTTTAAACTGATGGTTGGCCGCCACAAAGGGCGAGGGCACCAAAATGGCGGGCTTGCCCAAGGCGGTGAGCTCCCCGATGGTGGACGCCCCCGCCCGGCAGATAACCAGATCGGCGGCGGCCATCACCACCGGCATGTCGTCAATATAGGGCCTGATCTCCCGGTCCGTCACCGATACGCCGCGCCGGGCAAGCCCGGCGGTCATGTCCTCATAATCCCGTCCGGCGGCGTGGATGTAGTGGAACTGCCGCCCCTCAGCGGCCCAGCGCTCCACAAAATCCACCGTTTTTTCGCTCATATGCCCCGCTCCCTGGGAGCCCCAGAAGGAGATCACCAGCGGCTGGCTGTCCAGCAGCCCCAGCCGCAGCCTGGCCTGCTCCCGGTCCAGGGTGAAGAACTCCCCCCGCACGGGGGTGCCGGTGACGGCCACCCGCTTGGCGTCCTTGTAATACGCCGCCGCCTCGGGGAAGCCCACCATCACCAGCCCCACCTGATTGGCCAGCGCCCGGGTGGTGAGGCCCGGATAGGCGTTGGACTCATGGATGGCGCAGGGAATGCGCCGCCGGGCCGCCTCATGGACGGCGGGATAGGAGGCATATCCCCCCGTGCCCACCACCAGATCGGGCCTGAATTTTTTTAAAATGGAGGCGGCCTCATACTGCCCCACGGGCAGCTTGAGGGCGCTGCCCACATTATGCTTGATGACCTTCCAGCTCCACGAGCGCTCAAAGGTGGACACCTTCACCGTCTCAATGGGGTAGCCCGCCTGCTTGACCAGCCGCTGCTCCATCCCCCGCTCCGCGCCCACAAACAGGATCTCGCAGCCGGGGTGGTGGGCCTCAAACTGCTGGGCCACGGCCAGAGCTGGATTTACGTGGCCCGCCGAGCCGCCGCAGGTAAATATCACTCTCATATCGTCCTCACATCGCCGAAGCAAGGTCCGCCCGGCCCTCTTGCTTCCCCTCTCCCCGCAACGCCGAAGGCCGGCCTTGCGCAGGCCCCTGTTTGTCTCACAAGCTCCATTCTATTGCCTCCACCTTTCCTCCTATTCCGCCTTGGGGGCGGCGATCTGCCGGGACACGCTGAGCACCATCCCCATCTCCGCCAGCTGGATGGCCAGAGCTGTGCCGCCGTAGCTGAAGAAGGGCAGGGAGATGCCGGTGGGCGGCAGAAAATTGGTGACCACGCCGATATTGAAGAAGGTCTGGAAGGCCGTCAGCGAGGTGATGCCCACCACCAGCAGCGTCCCGAATCGGTCCCGGGCGTGGAGGGCCAGCCAGAACCCTCGGATGATAAGCAGGGCGAACAACGCCATAATAACGCACGCCCCCACCATGCCCAGCTCCTCGCAGGCGATGGAGAAGATGTAGTCGTTGTGCTCCTCCGGGAGGAACAGGTGCTTCTGGCTGCTGTTGCCCAGCCCCTTCCCCAAAAGCCCCCCGGAGCCTATGGCGGTCATGGACTGGATGGGCTGGAAGCCGCCTTTGCGCGGCTCCAGGAAGGGGTCCTGCCAGATCTCAATGCGGGCTTTCATGTAATCCGTCTGGGTGATAATCCATATCAGCGCGCCGCCCACCAGCGCGCCGCCTGCGGCAAACCAGCCCAGCGAGATGCCCGAGGCAAACAGCACCGAGGCCGCCGCCACCACCACCAGCACCATGGCCGACATGTGGTGCTGCAGGGCTATGACGCCCAGCACCACCGCCAGCACCGCCCCATAGGGCAGCAGCTCCAGCAGGCCCACCCGGTCCAGCCGGGCGGCCATCCGGCCGGTAAAGGTGCGCTTACTCCACTTCTTGGGCGGGGCGGGCTGGCCGCTCCGCTTGGATAGCCCGGCCGAGAAAAACATGATGATGCCCACCTTGGCGATCTCCGAGGGCTGGAAGCGGATGCCGAAAATGCTGACCCACCGCAGCGCGCCGCCGCCGGTCTTGCCGATGCCGGGGACAAACACCATCAGCATCAGCACAATGGACGCCCCCAGCACAAATACGGACATCCAGCGGAAGTGCTGGTAGTCGATTTTGGAGATGACGAACATGGCAAACACGCCCAGCAGCGCAAATCCAAACTGCCGCTTGAAAAAGTACAGCGGGTCTCCCTTGGTGTTGATGGCGGCGTCCAGGTTATACATGGCCGAGGCATAGGAGGCGGACAGCACCATGATGAGCCCCACGGCGGTGAGCAGCATCACCAGCGCCAAAAAGGGCAGGTCGATGGGCCCCCGGGCCAGCTGCTGCTCGATGGTCAGATCCCGCTTTGCTTTTCTGGCCATGGGCCTCTCCTCCTTCCGCTTTCATCAAACTAACGTTTCACGTGAAACATTGGGCCGCTGCCCGCGACAGCTCCACGCTCAGATGTTGTCACGCTGCGCCTGCTCGCAACGCGCGGCTTCCCTCCGCCTCGGGCTGGTCTCCGGGGCGCTGTGCGCCCCTCACCTCGCCCTCGCTCCAGTCCATCCGCGCTGCTCGCGACGGCTACGCGCTCAAATGGCGTACCGATACATGACCCCCACAAAGGCCAGCAGGCAGAACGCCACCGTGATCCCCGTGAAGGTGAGCACGATACGCACCTCGCTCCACCCGCCCAGCTCCAGGTGGTGGTGGAGGGGCGCCATGCGGAAAATGCGCTTGCCGTGGGTGAGCTTGAAGTAGCCCACCTGGATGATATCGCTCATGGTCTCGGCGATGTAGATAACTCCCACCGGCACCAGCACCAGCGGCGCGTCCAGGGCAAAGGCCATACCGCACACCGCGCCCCCCAGAAACAGGGAGCCGGTGTCCCCCATAAACACCTTGGCGGGGTGGAAATTATACACCAGAAAGCCCAGCAGTCCGCCCGCCAGCGCCCCGGCGAACACACCCACCGCCCCCTTGTCCCACCATTGGGACAGCGCGGCGAAGAACACCGACACCGCCAGCGTCACACTGCCCGCCAGCCCGTCCAGCCCGTCGGTGAGGTTGACGGAGTTGACGCAGCCCACGATGACAAAGGCGGCAAACACCAGATAGACCCCCCAGGGCAGCGGCCGGGATATGTTGACAAAGGGGATATACAGGTTGGGGCTCAGATGATGCGTGCTGTTGAGCAGGGTCAGAAAGGCGATGGCCGCCGCCAGCTGCAACAGGAACTTCCACCCGGCGGTGAGGCCGGTGTTCTCATGCTTACGGATCTTGGCGTAATCGTCCACAAAGCCGATGGCGCCGCACACCAGGGCAAAGCCCAGCACAAACACCGCCTGCCAGCTCCCCTGGGCCATGTCCCGCCAGCCGAAGGCCAGCACCGCCGCAGCTGCGGCCACAATGAACATGATCCCCCCCATGGTGGGGGTGCCCTCCTTATTTTTGTGCCAGTTGGGGCCGATTTCCTTGATGGACTGTCCCGCGTGCAGCGCCCGCAGAATGGGGATGAGCACCCATCCCACCAGCACCGAGATCACAAAGGCGGTCAGCGCCGCCAGCAGCATCCGTACCATAGCTTTCTCCTCCGCACTCTCTTTTGTATTTTCTCCACTGTCCGAAGCCTTCAGCCGCTCAGCCGCTCGGCCGCCTCTCCCAGCGGAACCCCCAGGGCCAGCGCCCCGGCCAGGGCTGCCAGATGGTCGTACAGCCGCGGGCTCGCCCCGGCGCTCACCCGCACCCGGGCCAGCTCTCTCCCGGCCAGGGCTACGAATTCCAGCCAGTCCCCCCGCAGGCGGACATTTTTAGCCGTCAGGTCCGCTTGGGGCCGCCCATCGGAGTAGGCGTACACCGCCCCCGGCATGGCCCCGGCCAGCCGGCGGCCCTCCGGGTCGTCCAGCCCCACCACGGTAATGTCCGACCGCCCGGACAGCGCCCACCGGGCGGCGGCACAGCCGCTCAGCGTCCTCTGGGCCGGGGGATCGAAGTTCTCCACCACCACTGCCCGGCAGCAGCCCTCATAGAACGCCGCCTGACAGGGGGTGAGCTCCACCACCGGGCCGGGCACAAGGGCGCGCAGCAGCGCGGCTGTGCGCGTCCCGCCCCGGCCCACCACGGCCACAGGGCCCCTTATTGTACTCCTACTGGTCGCCATATTCAATACTGCTCACAAATCTTACCTCCACCACGGTGCCGGGGGACACCATCACCCCCGCGTCTACCGACTGGGCGGCCATCACCACCGAGGCGTCGGTGTAGTCCACCACCCCGGCGGCCCGCATAAACAATCCCAGCTCTTCCAGCTTGGTCTTTGCCGCCGTGGGACTCAGGCCCGTCAGGTCCGGGGTCTCCACCTGCCCCTCCGGGGCGTCGTCCCCCAGGTACAAAATCACGTTGGACCCGCCGGGGATGGACACGCCGGCGGAGGGCACCTGATGGGTGACGATGTTGCCTGTACCCACGGTGCGGCACTCCAGCCCCGCACTTTGGACCGCCGTTTTGGCCACCGTCAGCTCCTTGCCCACCACGTAGGGCATGGGGGCGTCCGCCGCCGCCAGCTGGTCGCTGGAATACTGCTTCTCAATCCCCATATAGTCCAGGATGTTGGCGATGAGCGCCCCTGCCATGGGGGCGGCGATATTGCCGCCGCTGATATAGGTGCCCGAGGCAATATAATTGGAGCCGGGGGCGGAGCGCTTGGGGGTATCGTACACCACCAGCACCAGCACCTGGGGATCGTCTGCCGGGGCAAAGCCCATGAAGGAGCACATCACGTCGTCGTTGGTCTCGTCCTTCCCCTTCAGGTCGATCTTTTCCGAGGTGCCCGTCTTGCCGCCAATGCGGTAACCGTTCATGCTGGCGTTGTGGCCGGAGCCGTTGGCAACCACGCTCTCCAGAATGCCCCGCACCTTGTCGGAGGTGGACTCGCTGATAACCTGGCGCACCTCCTGGGTCTCATGGTAGAACACGGTGTTCCCATCCTGGTCGGCGACGCTCTGCACCAGATAGGGCTGGAGCAGATGGCCGCCGTTGATGACCGCGGCAAAGGCGGAGATCATTTGCAGCGGGGTGACGGCAAAGGTCTGCCCAAAGGAAGAGGAAGCCACCGACTGCACCCCATAGGGGCCGGTGAAGTACTCCTTGCCGCCGGACCAGAAAATGCTGCCGCCCTCCCCCGCCATGTCGATGCCCGTCTTGTCGAACAGGCCGAAATCCTCAAAATACTTCCACATGGTCTCCGCGCCGATCCTCTGGGCAATGGTCATCAGCGCCACGTTGCAGGAATTCTCCACCGCCTCGGTGAGGGTCTGGTCCAGGTGCCCGCTCTTTTTGTGGCAGTGGGTGGGCTTCAGCCCCGGCCCGGCCGTCATGGAACCGCTGCAATAGAAGTGGTCATCCATGGAGATGGCCCCCTCCTCCAGCCCAATGGACACGGTGATGGGCTTGAACACCGACCCCGGCTCATAGGCGTCGGTGAGGGCGCGGTTTTTCATCTGGCGGTTCCACGCGTCCTTCCAGGCATCGTCGGCCGCATCGTCCCCCTCCTCCGCTTTCACCTGCTCCACCTCGTCCTTCAGCGCCTCACTGAGCAGGACATCCCAGTTGTTGGGGTCGAAGTCCGGGGAGCTGGCCATGGCCAGCACCGCCCCCGTCTGGGGGTCGATGGCCAGGCCGAAGGCCCCGTTCTGCACGTCATAGGTCTCAATGCCCTCCGCCAGGGTCTGCTCCAGCATGGCCTGGATGCGCTCGTCCACGGTAAGGGTCACATCGTAGCCGTTCTGGGCGTCGAAGTACGACTCATAGCCGGAGATCATCTCCATCCCCCAGCCGTTTTTGGAGGTGACCACCCGGCCCAGCTCGCCGGACAGCACATCCTCATAGCCCGCCTCGATGCCCGCCTTGCCCACCTTGTTTTCGCCGCTGTCCTTGGTCTGGCCCATGTATCCCAGGATGTGGGAGCCCACGGAGGAAAAGGGATAGTACCGCTTGCTGCTGGGCGTGAGCTGGAGCCCGGCGGAAAGCTTCTTTTCGCTGATAAGCTGCCGGGCACGCTCCGCGTCCTCCTCCTCCAGCTCGAAGTACAGCACCTCATAGCCGGAGTCGATGCGCTCGATGCGCTTCCACAGCCGCTCCTCATCGTAGCCGAACAGATCCACGATGCCGTCCACAATGGTCTTGCGCAGGTCGTAGAGGGCTTTTTCGTAGGCGGTCTCGTCCAGCTTGCCGTCCTTTTCGTACTGCTTCTTTTCCACAGCGCCGTATACCCCCATGGGGGACAGGATCAGCTTGTAAACCGTGGCGGACATGGCCATGGCCCGGCCCTCCCGGTCATAGATGGTGCCCCGGTTGGCCGGCACGGAGACGCTCTTGGTCTGCTGGTTTGCCGCCCGGCGCTCCCATTCCTCATGCTCCACGATCTGGAGCTTGTAGAGCTGGGCCACCAGCGGGAAAAATATGCCGATGCCCAGCACCACCAGCAAAAAAATGGTGCGCCGGAACAAGCTTCGGTTGTTTCTGCCGTCTGCGCGGCGGGGCTTGCGGTTGGGGTCCTGCATGGGCTTCGCTCCTCCTCACGGGTTTTCCGGGCGGCGAAGGGGCGCGCCGCTATTGGGAGAGGGGCGCGGGAACCCTGTGTGTTCCACACGCCCCTCTTTTTTCTCTACGGGTAAATCTATGAGCCGGAGGGATTCGCTTATGACAAAAGCCCGGCAAAAAACTGCTCCGCCCGCTGGAGCAGGGCGGACAGGCCGCTCCCCGCCCCCTCATAATACACCACGCTGTCCCCGCCGGACAGGTCCAGGTACACCGTCTGGCCCGGGGAGGACCGGACCATGGAACCATCAGACAAAAATTGGCGCTCAATCTCCTCCACGTCAAACAGCAGCTCATATCTGGCCTGGAGCACCCGGTTTTCGTCCTGGAGCTGGGCCAGGTCGCCGCGCAGCTCCACGATGCTGTTGTTGGCCACCGCCAGCCGGGCGCAGTTCACCACCAGCAGCAGCGTGCAGGCCAGCACCGCGAACAGGCCCACCACCGTAAAGGGGGCCACGGCCCCCTGGGGCCGCACCTGGATGCTGGGCCGGGCCGCCGGACGGCGGCGGGGCTGCGGCTGAGGCCGGCGGCGGGGTTCCGGGCGGCGGACCGTATTCCCCCGCACCTGCCCGCCCCGGGAGGATTCCCGGACGCGCTCCTGCTCGAACTCCGGCTGATAGGCCACATTGCCGCTGGTTCGGTATCTTCTTGTGCCGTTCCTTCGCTGCGCCGCCATAGGGCATTCTCCTTTGCGCTGTCCGTGCCCCACTATGCTGCCCGCAGGGTCAAAGTCTATAACTTCTCCGCCAGGCGCAGCTTCGCGCTGCGGGCCCGGGGATTTTCCTTCAGTTCCTCTTCCCCCGCCGTGATGGGCCGCCGGCCCACCAGCTTCACCCGGGGCGTCTTACCGCACACGCACACCGGGAAATCCGGCGGGCAGGTGCACCCCCTGGCCCACCGGGCATAGGCGGTTTTAACCAGCCGGTCCTCCAGCGAGTGAAACGAGATGATGGCCAGCCGTCCGCCCGGGTTCAGCGCCTCCAGCGCGCACTCCAGCAGCCGCTCCAGCTCCCCCAGCTCGTCATTCACCGCGATGCGGATGGCCTGGAACGACCGCTTGGCGGGATGCTGCTTCTCCCGGCGCGCCTTGGCGGGCATGGCGCTTCGGATCAGCTCCGCCAGCTGGCCGGTGGTCTCAATGGGGGCATTCTCCCGTTCCCGGACGATGGCGGCGGCAATGGGCCCGGCGTAGCGCTCCTCGCCGTACTGCCACAGGACCCGCTTCAGCTCCTCCTGGCTCCAGCCGTTCACCACATCCCGGGCGGTGAGGGGAGCAGATTGATCCATGCGCATATCCAGCGGGGCGTCCTGGAGATAGGAGAAGCCCCGGCTGCCGTCGTCCAGCTGGGGGGATGACACCCCCAGGTCAAAGAGCATCCCATCCACCCCGCCCACATTCAACGAGGCCAAGATGCCGGCCAGGCCGCCAAAGCTGCCTTGAACCAGGGTCACCCGGTCCAGATATTCCCCAAACCGGGCGGGGGCGGCGTCCAAAGCCGCCTTGTCCCGGTCTATGGCGATAAGCCGCCCGGCGGCCAGGCGCTTGACGATCTCCAGCGAGTGGCCCGCCCTTCCCAGCGTACCGTCCAAATAGACGCCGCCGGGGCGTATGTTCAGTCCATCCAGGCACTCCTCCAGAAGCACCGGCTTATGGGTATATTCCATCATGGCGTTAAATCCCCAGGTTCTTCATCAGGCTGGCGATGGTCTCGGGATTGAGCTGCTGGCGGGTCTTGGCTTTCCAGTTGTCGGCGCTCCAGATCTGGGCCCGGTCATTGTTGCCGGTGATCACCACGTCCCGGTCGATCTTGGCGTAGTCCTTCAGATAGGAGGGCACCTGAAAGCGCCACTGCTTGTCCGCCTCGCACAGCTGTGCGCTGGCGAAGAACAGATCCATGGCCGCCGCGTCGGTGGTGGACAGCTCCGACACCCGTGCGCGCAGCTTGTCCCACGTCTCCATGGGGTAGAGTGTCAGGTTCTCCTTCACCCCTACCGCCAGGTAAAAGGAGGCGCCCAGCTTGTCCCGCAGCTTGGAGGGTACAATGAGGCGGCCGGCATTGTCGATGCTGTGCTCATAGGTGCCGGTCATCCCACTCCCTCCATTTCACTCCCTATTATAGCAGATTTACTCCATTTCCCTCCACTACGTTTTTCAGTATACCGTAGCCTCCAAAAAATTGCAAGGACTTTTTTTCGGTGATTTTGCCCATTTTTCGGGGATTATGCGAAAATTCTCATCGAACAGCTATTCGTTTTCCATTGCTTGCGCACCCTGCCGCAGGGCTCTCCATGGGCCTTCCCCGTATCTCAGCGGGCAGATAAAGCCCCCGCCGCGAAAGGCCGCGGCGGGGGTTTTATCCCTTTGCTGTTCACTTTTTCACTCATCCGTCCGCTTCCGCGTCATACATCCGGCTGCCGCCGGAGGAGCGTTCGCTTCCGCCTCCCGCGCCCATGCCGGAGCGGAACTGGTTGTGCACCTGGCGCATTTCCGCATGGGCGGCTGCCAGGGCGTCCTCGGTGCGGCGCAGGAGATCCACACAGTATTCATTGGTCTCCCGGCAGGTCTTTTTGGCCTCCTCGTCGGCATGGGCCAGCACCTCCCGGGCCTTCTGCCGGGCCTGGGTCATCACGGGGGCCTCGCTCACCATCTGGTTAGCCTCGATCTCCGCCCGCTTGCGGATTTCCTCCGCCTCCCGCTTGGCGGCGGCCAGATACTCGTTTCGGGCGTTGAGGATTTTCCGGGCCTCCGCCAGATCCACCGGCAGCTGCTTTTTGGCGTCCTCGATGAGATCCAGGGCCTTATCCCGCTCGATCACGCACTTGTCGCCGCTGAAGGCGGCATTTTTTGCCTCGTCAATCATGTCAAACAGCATATCCAGCAGCTCGTCCACGGCAGTCGCCATGCGTCATCTCTCCTTTTAGATGTAAGCTCGTCGTTCACAGGTCGTCCCGTCCGTCCTGGGTCACCTTGTCCCGCACCCGGTCAATGATCTGCCGGGGCACAAAGTCGGACAGCTCCGCCCCATAGCGGGCCAGCTCCTTCACCACCGTGGAGCTGAGGTAGGCGTACTTGGGCCGGGTGTAGAGAAACACCGTATCCAGCCTGGGGTACAGCTTGGCGTTGACCATGGCCATCTGAATCTCCGACTCGTAGTCGGACACCGCCCGAAGCCCCTTCACCAGCACCCTGGCCCGGCAGCGCTTGGCGTACTCCGCCACCAGCTCCCGGGAGCAGTCCACCCGCACGTTAGGCAGGTCCTCCGTCACCTTGCGGATCAGCTCCACCCGCTCCTCCGGGGAAAACAGCCCCCCGTCCTTGGCGGAATTCACGCTGACGCACACCACCAGCTCGTCAAAAATGGCGGAGGCCCGCTTGATGATATCCAGGTGGCCCAGCGTCACCGGGTCAAAGCTGCCGGGGTAAATGGCGCGTCTCATGGGCGGGTCCTCCTGCGGTATAGGGTGAATTTAACCGCTCCACAGCGGTATTCCCGCCCCTTCTCATAGGGGGCCGGCAGGTCGGGAAGGGTGTGGTCCGCCGGACTTTCGCACACTATTATACCATTTTCCACCACAATGTCAATCACGGCGATCATTTCCAGCGCCCGCTCCAGATTTCCCGAGGCGTAGGGCGGGTCCAGAAAGATCAGTCCGTATTTTTCCCCGGCCCGGCTGAGAAAGGCGGCAAAATCCCTGCCGTGGCAGGCGGCCCGCGCCTCAAAGCCGCAGGTCTTCACGTTTTTCTGTACCACCCTCAGCGCGGCGGGAGCGCTGTCCACAAAGTCGCAGAACGCCGCCCCCCGGCTGAGCGCCTCAATCCCCAGCTGCCCCGTCCCGGCGAACAGGTCCAGCGCCCGGCGCCCCTCGATATCAAACTGGATCACGTTGAAAACGCTCTCCTTCACCCGGTCCGTGGTGGGCCGGGTGTCCAGGCCGGGCAGCGCCTCCAGCCGCCGGCTCCGTGCTGTCCCTGCGATCACTCTCATGGCGCGCCGTCCTTTCGCTGCTGATTTTCCGCCGGGTGGAAGTGGACATACACCGCCTGGGCGGTGTTTTTCGGCACCACCGCCGCCAGCTCCTCCAGTGTGGCGGCCTTGACGGCCTTCACGCTCTTGAACGCCTTTAAAAGCTGGGCCTTCCGGCTGGGGCCCACCCCGGCGATCTCATCCAGGGCGGAGCCCTTCAAATGCCCCGCCTGCTGCTGGCGGTGGAACTCGATGGCGAAACGGTGGGTCTCCTCCTGGATGCGGCCCACCATGGAAAACAGCGCCTGGTTGGCCTGGATGCCGATCTCCCGGCCGTCTCCGGCCACCAGGGCCCGGGTGCGGTGCCGGTTGTCCTTCACCATGCCGTATACGGGAATATCCCCCAGCCCCAGCCGGGCCAGCACCTCTTCCGCCACCCTCACCTGGCCTGCGCCGCCGTCCATGAGCAGCAGGTCCGGGCGGTCCGCAAACTTCTTGTCCCCGTCCAAATAGCGCCGGAAACGCCGCTCCACCACCTGCTCCATGGAGGCGTAATCGTCGGCGTGGGACATATCCTTCAGCTTGAAATGGCGGTAATCCCGCTTCAGCGGCCTGCCGTCGATGTGCACCGTCATGGACGCCACAATGTCCGAGCTGCCGGTGTTGGAGATATCGAACGCCTCAATCCTGTGGGGCTGTCCCTCCATCCCCAGCAGCGCCCCCAGGGCCTCCGTCAGCTTGGAGCGGCGCTCCTCCGCCGTGGTGGCCCGGAGCACCTCCTCGGCGGCGTTCTCGTTGGCCAGCTTCACCAGCTCCATCTTAGCCCCCCGCTGGGGGGTGAGCACTTCCACCTTGCGGCCCACCGCCTCGGTGAGCATCCGGGCCAGCTCCAGGCGCTCGTCAATATCGCAGGGCAGCAGGATCTGCCGGGGCAGCTGTCCCCGCCCGCCATAATACTGGGCCGCCAGCGTGGAAACGGTGGTCTGCTCGTCCTCCATGGGCACCGTGAGCAGCTCCCAATCCTTGGCCGCCAGCTCCCCGCCGATGTAGTGCAGCACCACAAAGCAGCTCTTGGCCTCCCCCCGGTGGTAGCCCACCACATCGGTGTCCGCCAGCGACCCGGCCACCGCCTTCTGCCGGGTGGACAGCAGCTGGATGGAGCGGATGCGGTCCCGGAGCTGTGCGGCCTTCTCAAAGCGCAGCTCCTCCGCCGCCAGCTCCATCTCGGCGGACAGCTCGTCCACCACCTCGTCCAGCCGCCCCTCCAGCAACCGCACCGCCTGGCCGATGGAGTGCTTGTACTGGCTCTGGTCCATCTCCGCCCGGCAGTACCCGTCGCATACCCCCATGTGAAAGTTGAGGCAGGGCCGCTCCTTCCCAATATCCCGGGGGAACTTCCGGCGGCAGCCGGGCAGGCGCAGGGCCTGGCGCAGGGCGTCGATGATGCCCTGGCTGGCAAAGCGGGAGCCGTAGGGCCCGAAGTACCGCGCCCCGTCGTCCTCCGCCTTGGCGGCCAGCGAAAACCGGGGGTAGTCCCCTGGGGACAGCCGGATATAGGGGAAGCCCTTGCTGTCCTTGAGCAGGATGTTATACCGGGGCTGGTGGCGCTTGATAAGCGCGCACTCCAGCACCAGCGCCTCGAACTCCGACTGGACCACAATAACGTCGAAGTGGTCGATCTGGCTGACCATGGCCCGGGTCTTTTCGTTGTGGCGGGATTGGTCCTGGAAATACTGGCTCACCCGGTTTTTCAGCGCCTTGGCCTTGCCCACATAGATGACCTCGCTGGCGCCGTTCTGCATGATATACACGCCGGGTTTTAGGGGCAGGGCATGGGCCTTGTCCCGCAGTTCCTCGAATGTCAACTGACCGCCTCCCAACCGTCAAATCTACCGCCAGGCATAGCCCAGCCCCACTGCGCGGGCCTTGGGCGTTTGCTTTCGCTGCGCTCCATCCGCGCTGCTCACGACGGCTCCGCGCTTCTCCCCTGTCACGCTCGGGCTGGGCGCATGGCCGGGTCGCTTTCGCTGCGGCTCAAGCAAAACCCAGTCCCACTTCGTGGGCCTTGGGCTTTTGCTTTCGCTCCGCTCCAAGCTCCCCTATGCGCTTGCCCTCGCGCTTCTAGCAAAAAAAGCGCCGCATCTGCGGCGCTTTTTCGTGCTCAGCGTAGAATCACTCGGCGAACTCGGAGTTGATGAGCTCCACCAGCGCGTTAATGGCGGCCTCCTCGTCGGGACCATCGGCGATGAGGTTGATGGCCGTCCCCTTCACGATGCCCAAAGACAGAACGCCCAGCAGGCTCTTAGCATTGACCCGGCGGTCATCCTTCTCCACCCAGATAGAGCTTTTGAACTCATTGGCCTTCTGGATAAAAAACGTCGCCGGACGGGCGTGCAGGCCGACCTGATTGTTGACGGTTGTCTCTTTCATATACATGAGCGGTTCCCTCCATCAAGTTGTTTCGGTCCAGCGTACCGCGACCTGATTGCTCTCCCGAATTTTTTACCACATAAGAATACCAAATTTAGCCCCCAAACGTCAAGAGCATTTTCACCAAATTCTCACAGGCACTTTCGTGAAAACCCCCCATAATTCACTACTTTTGAGGGTCCGCGAGGGGCGGACACCGCCCCTATTTCAAGGTGGCCACCGTCACGCCGTCCTCGCCCTCCCCATAGACGCCGGGGCGGTACTCCTTGACGTAGCGGCTCTTTTTCAAATGCTCCCGCACGGCTTTGCGCAGCGCGCCGGTACCCTTGCCGTGGATAATGGTCACCGTCTCCAGCTTGCCCATGAGTGCGTTGTCCAAAAACAGGTCCACCGCCCCCAGCGCCTCGTCCACCATCATGCCCCGCAGGTCCAGCTCCGCCTTGGCGGCGGAGGCCCGGAAGGGACGGCTCACCGACGCGGCGCGGGCCTTGTCCTTGGCGCTCTGCTTTTTCCGGGCCGTCACGTCCTCCAGCACCCGCACCTCGCTCTGGCGTGCCTTCAGCTTCAAAATGCCCGCCTGGAGCTGAAGGGTGCCGTCCTTGTTGACCCCCACCACCTCCGCCTGGGTGCCCATCTTCACCAGCTCCACCGTGTCGCCCGCCACCGCGTCCCGGGTGGGTGGGGGCGGCGGCAGCTCCTCCTTCCGCCCCCCCAGGGCGGCATCCGCCTCGTTGAGCTTCCGGCGCAGCTCGGAGCGCTGCTCGTTGTCGTCCACCCAGTCCTTGGCCTGCTCCTGCCGGCGGCGCATCTCGTTGAGCTCCTTAAAGGTCTGGTCGGCGGCGTCCCTCGCCTGCTCAATGATGGCGCGGGCCTCCGCCTGGGCCTTTTCGGTGGCCTTCCGCCGCTCCTCCTCAATGCGGGCCCGGTATTCCTCCGCCTTGGCCCGGGCCTCCTCCATCTCCCGGCGCAGCTGGGCGGCCTTCTCCTTTTCCCGCTCCATGGCCTGGCGCTGCACGTCCAGCTGGCTGAGCACGTCCTCAAAGCGCACGTTTTCCGCGTCGATGCGGTCCGCCGCCTTCTGGATGATATAACCGGGCAGGCCCAGCCGCCGGGAGATGGCGAAGGCGTTGGACTTGCCGGGTATGCCGATGAGCACCCGGTAGGTGGGGGCCAGCGTCTCCACATCGAACTCACAGGAGGCGTTTTCCACCCCCTTGGTGGTCATGGCGTACACCTTCAGCTCAGCGTAGTGGGTGGTGGCGGCCACATGGGCCCCCATGGCCCGGGCGGATTCGATGATGGCTGCGGCCAGCGCCGCACCCTCCACCGGGTCGGTACCCGCCCCCAGCTCGTCGAACAAGATCAGCGTCTCGTCGTCCGCCTGCTCCAGAATGGCCACAATGTTGGTCATGTGGGAGGAGAAGGTGGATAGGGACTGGTCGATGGACTGCTCATCCCCGATATCCGCCAGCACGGCGGAGCACACCTTCACCGTGGAGCCGTCCGCCGCCGGGATATGGAGGCCGCACTGGGCCATCAGGGTCAGCAGGCCCAGGGTCTTCAGGGTGACGGTCTTGCCGCCGGTGTTGGGGCCGGTGATGACCAGGGTGTCAAAGCCCCCGCCCAGGGCCAGATCGTTGCGCACCGCGCTCTTGGTGTCCAGCAGGGGGTGGCGGGCGCGGCGCAGCTCAATGCGGCTGCCCAGCGCCGGCTCCATCGCCCCCATGGCCGATGACAGCTTGGCCCGGGCAAAGATGCAGTCCAGCGAAACCAGGGTCTGATAGTCATCCTCAATGCCGGTCTTAAACCCGGCGCAGTCGGCGGACAGCTCCGCCAGAATGCGCTCGATCTCCTTCTGCTCCTTGGCCTGGAGCTCCCGCAGCTCGTTATTGGCGTTCACCACCCCCATGGGCTCGATGAAGAAGGTGCCGCCGGAGCCGGACACGTCATGGACCAGGCCGGGGATATCGTTTTTGTGCTCACTCTTCACGGGCACCACGTAGCGGCCCCCCCGCATGGTGATGATGGCGTCCTGAAGATATTTGGACTGGTTGGACGAGATGAGGCGGCTCAGCACGTCCCGCACCTTGCCCGCCGCCGCCCGGATGTGCCGCCGGATGTCGGCCAGCTCCGGCGAGGCCGCGTCGGCGATCTCATCCTCGCCCAGGATAGAGCCGGTGATCTTGTCCTCCAAAAAGCGGTTGGCGGTGAGGCTGTCGAAGTAACCGTCCAGCACCGTCTTCCCCTCGCCCCCGCCGCCGTACTCCCGCACAGAGCGGGCACAGCGCAGCACCTGGGCGATATCCAGCAGCTCCCGGGTGTTCAGCGCGCCCCCCCGGTCCGCCCTTTGCAGGGCGGCGGCCACCGGCCTCACCCCGGACAGGGAGGGCGTGCCGTGCTTCACCAGCAGGTCAAAGGCGGCGGAGGTCTGCTTTTGCAGGCGGCCCACGTCGCTTTGGACGCAGACGGGCCGCAGCGCCAGGCACCGCTGCTTTCCCTCCTCCGTGTGGGCCTCGGCGGCCAGCAGGGCCAGCACCCGGGGCAGCTCCAAGGTCTCAATGGATTTTTCAAATAATGGCGTCATAGCAATTTCCTCAATTTACAGCGTTTGGTTTGTAAGTAATCCGTTTGTAAAAGTCCAGCGTCCGAAACCCCCGCTCCAGGCGGGTCATCAGATATGCCTCCGACGCGTCGGACAGCCTTTGCAGCCCCTCTGCGTCCAGCCGGAAGGACAGCAGCCGCTTTCGGGGCCCCCATACGATGTGCCGCAGGGCGGCCAGCGCCGCCGTGGTCAGCGGCATGGACACCCCCTCCCCCAGCCCAGCCCGGCAGGAGGCGCAGTGCAGGGTCCCCTCCCCCAGGTGAATGCGGGGCTCCTGGGGCTGCTCCCTCAGGCACACCCCGCACCGCCCGATCTGGGGCTCATACCCCGCCAGGGCCATGGAGCGCCACTCAAAGGCGGCCTTCACCTGGGCCAGGGGATAATTCAGCTTGTCCAGGGCGTGAAGGCCGTTGAGAGCCACCGCCAGCAGGCTGGGGTCTGGCTGGCCCTCCTCGGCCAGCGCCTCGGTGACCTCGGCCAGATAGCTGGCCAAAGCCAGCCTATCCAGGTCGGCCCGCACCCCGCCGAACAGCCGCTCCGAGGCCGTCTCCTTCACCGACCACATATCCCGGAATTCGTACAGCGTGAACTCCCCCCAGGCCAGCAGCTGGCAGGAGGCGGCGATGGGGCTGTCTTTTTTCCGGCATCCCCGGGCGGACACGGTGAGCTTGCCCTCCTGTTCCGTCAGCAGGGTCAGGATTTTGTCCGACTCCTTGTAGTTCACCTCGCGCAGTACGAGGGCATTGGTGGTCAGGTGCATTCCGCGCCTCCTATGTACCGCCCCGGTATCCGCCGGGGCGGTGGATTCAAATGGGGCCCTGGCCGCCGCCGTCCCCGCCGGACGGGCCGGGATCTACGCCGGTGGGCGGGCCTGACAGCCCCCACGGGCCCTCGATCTTCAGCCCCGCGTCGGCCCTCTCGCCGCTCCGGCTCATCAACCACGCCTCCGGCATCCCGGTGCTCCAAAACAGGCCCCAATATGGCTCGCGCATCATCCGCCGCCCCTCCTTTGCCCAGTTAGCATGGGCAGAAACGGGGCGGATATGTCAGGGAAATTTTGTGTGCCGGCCCTCAGACCCCCGCCATGGCGGCGGCGGACCAGCGCAGCAGCCGGCCGCCAAACCGGCCCATCAGTTTTTCGGCCAGCTCCCCCATCCAGACTTTGATATCCACCATGGCTCAGTCCTCCGTGTACCCAAAGTTCTGGATGGCCGCAGGGTTGTCCCGCCAGTTTTCTTTTACCTTCACCCAGGTCTCCAGATACACCTTAGCCCCCATGAACGACTCCATATCCTGCCGGGCCTGGGTGCTGATCTTTTTCAGCATCCCCCCGCCCTTGCCGATGATAATCCCCTTGTGGGACGCCTTCTCGCAGTATATGGTCACATGGCAGTCGATGATATCGGTATCGTCCCGCTGGGAGAATTTCGTCACCTCCACCGCCGTGCCGTGGGGGATCTCCTTGTCCAGCTCCCGCAGCAGCTTCTCCCGGACGATCTCCGCCATAATCTGCCGCTCGGGCTGGTCGGTGACCGCCCCGTCGGGGAAGAGCTGGGGCCCCTCGGGCAGCCATGCGCCCAGCACCTCCAGCAGCTCGTCCACCCCCTCGCCGGTCTTGGCCGAGATGGGCACCACCGCATCCCAATCGTAGGCCGCGCCATATGCCGCCATCACTGACAGCAGCTTCTCCTTTTCCACCGTGTCGATCTTGTTGATGACCAGCGCGGCGGGCGCGCCCAGGGCGCGGATGCGGTCGATGAGCTCCCTCTCCGGGGCGCCGGGGCGGTCCACCGGCTCCACCAGCAGCATCACCCCGTCCACGTCGGCCACGGACTGCCGCACCACCTTCACCATGTAGTCGCCTAAGCGGGTGCGGGCCTTGTGGAGCCCGGGAGTGTCCACAAACACAAACTGGCTGTCCCCCCGGTTGAGGACGGCGCAGATGCGGTTGCGGGTGGTCTGGGGCTTGGGGGAGACGATGGCCACCTTCTCCCCTGCTAAGGTATTGGTCAGGGTGGACTTGCCCACGTTGGGCCGTCCGCAGATGGTGATGATACCTGATTTTTTGATGTTCATTAGGTGATCCTCAACTTTCTTTGAGCATTTCTGTTAAGTATGTTTAGTCTTCCCCGTGGTAGTCCAGGTTTTCCCATTTTTCCCGTTCCGGGAAGAAGTCGGTTCCCTCGTCCACGGAATAATACCGGTAATACACCTGGGTCAGTTCCCCATCCATTCGCTCCTCTACTTTGATCCACGAGGGAAAATAGGTTACCTCGTTGGATACCTCGAATTTGACGACCCCGTTCTCATAGTCGTACCCCGTCTCGATCCGCCGGACGCACACCAGTTTCCTGTCCTCCCAGCGGTGGAAGGTGGTCACGCCGTCCCCGCCGCCGCTGTTCCTGGCCCAGCCGTCGATGATTCCTATCTCCGGGTTGCAGCGGGGCAGGGAGATCTCCCGGTACTCCGGCACCTCCGCAAACTGCCCGGCCTCCTCATCCCACACCCAGAGATACCAATAACCGGCTCCGTTTCCCCTGTTACGCAGGACGCTGAAGTCCATGCGTCCGTCGAAATTGGCGTCCACCGTCTCGTGCTCCCCAAACATCAAACTGTCTACCACAGCGTCCATTCTCTGTATAGGTTCCCCCATATCCGCGGGATTCCAGACGGAAAGGTACACCGGGTTCTCCCACGGCTCCCATTCCGGGTCTGGGTTCGGCCCGCGCTCCCCCATCTCCACCGTCACCAGCAAGGTGCCCAGCTTCCCTCCCGTGTCCACCAGGAAGGCGTCGTGGGTATCGTCCATGGGCTGCCGGGCCAGCAGCTGTTCCGGGGTGAGCGCCTCCGGCGGCGCACTCACCGTGGGGGACGGCTCCGGTGGGATGGAGTCGGTTCCCGTTGGCTCCTCTGCCTGACACCCGATCAACGCCAGCACCAGGGCCGCCGCCAGCAAGGCAGAACGTATTTTCATGTATTTCTCTCTCTTTCCAGCCCCAATTCCTTCATAATACACTCCTCCCGCGCCCGCATCCGGGCCTTCTCCGGCCCCTCGTCCAGATGGTCGTAACCCAGCAGGTGGAGGGCCGAATGGACCGCTAAGTACGCCAGCTCCCTGCGGTTGGCGTGGCCGTACTCCTTGGCCTGGGCGCGGGCCCGCTCCAGGGAAATGCACATGTCCCCCAGGGGGATCAGCCCCGTGGCGGGGTCGGCGTCCTGCCGGGCGGGCTTGTCCCCCGGCGCCAGGGCGAACATGGGAAAGCTGAGCACGTCGGTGGGGGCGTCCACCCCCCGCATATCCAGGTTGATTTGGCGGATGCCCGCGTCATTGGTGATCAGCACATTGACCTCGCAGGGCGTCTCCACCGCCTCCGCGTCCAGAGCGGTGCGGATCACCCTGCGCAGGAAGGAACGCAGGCCGTCGTCCACCCCGGGGACATCGGCGGAAATCATGATGTTATGCTTGGGCATTGTAAGGTTCTCCTTTCCCTTGCGGCGGGGTGCGCGCCCCTTGGACGGCGCTGCCGCCAGAAGGCGTAGCCTATGGGCGCCCCGCAAAAAATCAGCGGCAGCCAGCAGGACGCCCCGCCGCAGGCGGCGCTCTCACCGCCGCTTGGCGCTGCGCCGCTTCTCGTCCTCCTCATACGCTTTGATGATGCGCTGGACGATCACATGCCGCACCACATCCGCCCCGGTGAGCTGGCAGATGGAGATATCCTCCACCCCCTTGAGCACCCGCATGGCCTCCTTGAGGCCGGATACCTTGTCCACCGGCAGGTCAATCTGGGTGGCGTCGCCGGTGATGACGATCTTGGACCCAAACCCCAGCCGGGTGAGGAACATTTTCATCTGCTCCCGGCTGGTGTTCTGGGCCTCGTCCAGGATGATGAACGAGTCGTCCAGCGTCCGCCCGCGCATATAGGCCAGGGGGGCCACCTCGATATTCCCCCGCTCCAGGTACTTCTGGTAGGTCTCCGCCCCCAGCATGTCAAACAGCGCGTCGTACAGCGGCCGCAGGTAGGGGTCCACCTTGCTCTGCAAATCCCCCGGCAGAAAGCCCAGCCGCTCCCCGGCCTCCACCGCAGGCCGGGTGAGGATGATGCGGTTGATCTGCTTCTCCCGGAAGGCCGCCACCGCCGCCGCCACCGCCAGATAGGTCTTCCCCGTACCGGCGGGGCCCACGCCGATGGTAACGGTGCTGTTCTTGATGGCGTCCACATACTTCTGCTGGCCGATGGTCTTGGCCTTGATGGGCTTGCCCTTGGCGGTGACGCACACCACGTCCCCCGCCAGCTGGGCGATCTTGCCCTCGTTCCCGGAGCGGACCAGCTCGATGATATACCGCACGTTCTGCTGGCCGATGGCCTCCCCCTTGGCGGACAGGGTGAGCAGGCCCTGGATGGCCTTCACCGCCAGCATGACATTTTCACCCTCGCCGGAAATTTTCAGGTTGGACTCCCGGTTCACCACCGACACGTCCAGCTCCTGTTCAATCAGGCGGATGTTCTCGTCGAACAGTCCGAACAGGTTGACGGCCTCCTCCATCCGCTCAATGCTGATGCTTTGTTCTGTCATTGGTATCTCCTTTTGTCTTCCACCGTTTCACGTGAAACATTCGTTTGCTTTTACAGCTCCTCCGCCCGCGCCGCCCAGCGGCGAAGCGTGGCCGCATACGGCCCTCAGCCCCCGGCCCCCACGTCCCCCTGGGGCGTACCGTAAATCCGGCCCACGCTCCCGTCCCGCTCCACGGTGCGGCCGATCTCCTCCCGGCACTCCGCCAGCAGCGTGACAGTCAGCCGCCCGCCCGCCTCGCTGGCAACGAAGTCGGTCTGGAGCACCTCGCCATGGCCGGCCTCCATCAGCTGCTCCAGACGGGAGGACAGGACCTGCTCCAGCCGCAGGGCGGCCTCCTCCTGGTCCACGGGCCGCTCCTCCAGCTCGTAGGCCCGCAGGACGGTGGTGGTCAGCCACACGGGGATCGCGCGGCCAAAGAGGGAGAGCTGCTCAGTCCTGGTTATTTTATCATATCTTCCACCAGAAATGCTACTGTTTTGTAAAAAATCCAGCTCGAACCACAAAATTTTTATGCCGTATCCCGTCCGCTCCTCCCCGGTGTACGCCTTCCCCCAGGCGGCGAGGGGGATTGTCTCCTCCAAAACCCGCCAGGTTCGGGCGGTTACCGATCCGGCGGCATGGACGATGAGATGGCCCAAATCCACCGTGCCGTACTCAGGCTCCTTCAGATCCAGGTCGCCGGTGATGAGCACCTCCCCCTTAACCACGATGTCCCCGTCCTGGAACAGGGGACGGCCCGCGTCCGTCTGGATGTCCTCAATGATGCCGTCCGCCCGGGCCACCACGTCGGCGGGGGTTTCCTCGTCCAGCAGCTCCGGCTTCTGGTCCCTCTCCCGCACCACCACCTCCGCCCGGGCGCCGTAGATGTTGACGGCCAGATAGCTCAGCTCCGGCAGGCCCCGCAGGGCGTCGTTTGCCGCCTCCAGCTCCCGGATGGCGGGGCCGTAGGCGCCGGGACGCACCCCCACCCGATGGAGCTGGGACAGGATGACGGCGGTGGGGACGGTGTCGTTGCCCGTCACCTCGATGACCAGCAGAAACCTGGACAGAAAGCTCACCGCCAAAAAGCAGAACGCCAGCCCCGCCAAAAAGCCCCAGCGCCGCTCCACCATCCGCTCCGCCACCACCGCCGCCCCCCTGCGGCCCGTCTCCCGCAGCTCGCACATGGCCCGCTGGGCCAGACCGTCCAGCCGCTTTCGGTCCCGAAGCGCCACGCGGAAGGTGAAGCTGGTCTCGTCCAGCCAGCGCAGCTTCCAGAATTGGAGCCGGTTCTGGGCGCACAGGTTCAAAAGCCGCTCGGGGAAGGCCCCGGCGGCATGGAGCTCCACATAGCCCCGCAGAAGGTTAATGAGCCACTTCATCGCCTCACCTCATAAATTCCACGGCGGTGATGGTCCCCGTAACCAGCAGTTCCTCCGGGGTCATGGCCCGCAGCTCCAGTCCCCCGCCCCGCACCACCACCACCAGGCTGCCGCCGGAAATATGGATCTCCTCCGGGCCATAGGCCAGAATCCCCCGGTGGGGGCCCATGCGCAGCTCGCCGTCCCCGATCATCTCCACCCGGGGCGCCCCCGCCAGCGCGTCGGCCGGCAGGTCGAACAGCCTGGACGCCCGGAGCAGCAGGCCCTCTTTTTCTCCCACGATACATCACCTCTGGCAAGCCTATGAAAAAAAGCGCCCCGGCTTGCCTGTCCACTGGAATTTCGTGGACTTTTTCCCCCGCCTGTGGTACAATATCCGAAAATCAGGAAATCAGGTGACAAAATGGAACATCACAACAGCCGCCCAGGGGGACACCCCCCCGTCTACACGGTGGCCCAGCCCACCACCCTGCTCCCCTTTCTGCTCTCCAGCGTAAAGGGCAAGAGCCGCAACAATGTGAAATCCCTCCTGTCCCGGCGGCTGGTGGCGGTGGACGGCGTGCCCGTCTCCCGGTTCGACACCCCCCTGGCCCCCGGCCAGCAGGTGGCCATACTCCCCTCCTCCGCCCCCCGGGCGGACGCCCTCCCCTTCCCCATCCTCTACGAGGATGAACACCTCATCGTGGTGAACAAGCCCGCCAAGCTGCTCAGCGTGGCCACCGACAAGGAGAAGGCCTGCACCGCCTACCACATGGTCACAGACTATGTGAAGGCCCGGCGGGTGGGGGATCGCATCTTCGTCCTCCACCGGCTGGACCGGGACACCTCGGGAGTGCTGATGTTCGCCCGGGACCCCGAGACCAAGGAGCTGTTCCAGTCCCATTGGAACGAGATGGTCACCCGCCGGGGCTATCTGGCGGTGGTGGAGGGGACGCCCAAGCCCGACCGGGACACCATCCGCTCCTTTCTGGTGGAGACGGACACCCACCTGAGCTTTTCCGGCGCGCCGGGAAAGGGGGCCAAGGAGGCCATCACCAGCTATCAGGTGGTCAAGACGGGGGGCGGATACGCCCTGCTGGATATCAATATCGAAACCGGGCGAAAAAACCAGATCCGTGTCCATATGAAGGAGCTGGGCCATCCCGTGGCCGGGGACAAGCAGTACGGGGCCCGGACCAACCCCATCGGGCGGCTGTGCCTCCACGCCAACGAGCTGTCCTTCACCCATCCCGTTACCGGGGAGCAGATTACCTTTAAGGCCAAGATGCCCAGGGATTTCAACCGGGTGCTTCGGTGAGCATATTTTCTGGAGGGCATAAAATGGAGCATGTTCTCTGCTTTGCCATCATCCTCGCCATCGCGGCGGCTCTCATGGCAAACATCGTTTCTTTCAAAAAGGCCCTCGACTGCGTGCGGCAGAAGAAGCCCGTCGCCGCCGTCTGTAAGCGGCTGCGGGTCCTGTTTGGCGTGTTTCTAGCCTTGTGGCTGGCGGGCGGCGTCCTGATCCCCCGCCTGCTGGGGGGACCATATGGCTTCACCCAGCCCCTGCTGCAAACCGTTTTCAGCGGGATAGCTGGATACTGGGTTATCAGCCTATTCCAGAAAAACGATAAGGCATTATAAAAAGCAAGGCCCCCGCTCGCCATATGAGCGGGGGCCTTGTACTCAGCTCAAAAAGTCCTTCAGCTTCTTGCTGCGGCTGGGGTGGCGCAGCTTGCGCAGCGCCTTGGCCTCGATCTGCCGGATGCGCTCCCGGGTGACGTTGAACTCCTTGCCCACTTCTTCCAGGGTGCGGGTGCGGCCGTCCTCAATGCCGAAGCGCAGCCGCAGCACCTTCTCCTCCCGGGGGGTGAGGGTGGACAGCACATCCACCAGCTGCTCCTTCAGCAGGGTGAAGGACGCGGCCTCGGAGGGTTCGGAGGCGTCCTCATCGGGGATGAAGTCGCCCAGGTGGCTGTCCTCCTCCTCGCCGATGGGGGTCTCCAGGGAGACGGGCTCCTGGGCGATTTTCAAAATCTCCCGCACCTTCTCCACCGGCATCCCCATCTCCTCGGCGGTCTCCTCCGGGCTGGGGTCGTGGCCCAGCTCCTGAAGCAGCTGCCGGTTCACCCGGATCACCTTGTTGATGGTCTCCACCATATGCACCGGGATGCGGATGGTCCTGGCCTGGTCGGCGATGGCCCGGGTGATGGCCTGGCGGATCCACCAGGTAGCGTAGGTGGAAAACTTGAAGCCCTTCACATAGTCAAATTTCTCCACCGCCTTGATCAGGCCCAGATTACCCTCCTGGATCAGGTCCAGGAACAGCATCCCCCGACCCACATACCGCTTGGCGATGGACACCACCAGACGCAGGTTGGCCTCCGCAAGCTGCTGCTTCGCCCGCTCGCCCCCCTTAATCGCCTTTTTCAGCTCCTTCAGCGTCTCCGCCGGGATCTCCCCGCCGGACTTCTCCAGCTCGGCCAGCTGTTCCTTCGCCGCCGCCCCGGCCCCCATGGCCTGGGCCAGCTCCACCTCCCGCTCGGGGGTGAGCAGATCCACCTTGCCGATCTCCTTCAGGTACATGCGCACCGGGTCGTCAATGGCAAAGGAATCCACCAGGGTGTTTGGGTCTACGATCTCCTCCTCGGGGATCTCCTCCAGCTCGGCCACGGGGGGGAGGATATCGTCCTCCAGCTCCGGGGGGAAGTCGTCCCCGGCGGTGTCGATGCCCAGGTTCTCCAGCACATCGTACACCTTGTCCATCTGCTCGCTCTCCAGGCTGATGGAGTCCAGCGTCTCCATCATCTCGCCGGAGGACAGCTTACCCTTCTTATAGCCAATGTCGATGAGCTCCAGCAGCTTCTCGCCGTTCTGGACCCCCTCGATCATCTTGGCCAGCTCCGCCTTTGCCGCCTCCAGCTTCTCGGGGCTTGCCTGGGTGTGGGGCGCGGCGTCCGCCTTTTTCACGGTTTTTTTCTTTTCACTCATTGGTCGCTCATCCTCCATAGGCTTTTTTCTGTTTCAGCGCCTGTTGTAACCCGTTCAGGTCCTCTGCGCTATGTATATCCCCCCTGCGGCTTTCCGCAAGGATGGTCTGCTTACAGTCCTCCAGCGCCTCCCGGGCGGTGTTCCGGGCCTGGGGCTGCTGGATCACGGCGCTCAGCCCGTCCAGCTCCTCCGGGGCCAGCTGCCCCTCCAGCGCCGCCAGGCTGACGCTCCTCCCCTCCCGCCACCGGCGGCGCAGCAGGTCATACGCCTTGCCCAGGTGGGGGGCGGAAAACTGCTCCGGCTCCAGCCCGTCCAGCTCCCGGAACAGCTCCGGGTCCAGCACCACCACCCGCAGCACCCCTTCCTCCGCCCGGGCGGAGCGGACGTTGGCGTAGCGCAGCTCCCGGCTTTTGGGCTGGAGCTGCCGGGCGGGGGCCAGGTTTTGGCGCTCCTCCTGCTTTTGGGCCTGCCGGCGGCGCTTGCCCCGCAGGCGGTCCGCCTCCTGCACCACCGCCTCCTTGGACACCCTGGCCTCCTCCGCGCACCGCCCGGCGTATACCTCCCGCTCCACGGGGCTGGGCAGGCTGGCGATCACCTCCGCCGCCGCCTGGAGATAGGCGGCGCGCTGATCGTCCCGGCTCAGGTCGAACTGCCCCCGCACCACGCCCAGGCGGTACTCCGCCGAGTTGGCGCTTCGGTCCATCAAACCCTCAAAGGCCCCGGGGCCGAAGTTTTTGATGTAGTCGTCCGCGTCCTGCTTACCCAGCGTCCCGTCGGCCAGCCGCTTGTTGGGCAGGCGCAGCACCTTGACGGCCACCTCCGAGTTTTTCAGCAGGGCGATGGAGCGCTGGGTGGCGTCCTCCCCGGCGGCGTCGTTGTCATAGCACAGCACCAGCTCCTTGGTGTACCGCTCCAGCATCCGCACGTGGTCCTCGGTGAGGGCGGTGCCCATGGTGGCCACCGTGTTGTCAAACCCCGCCTGATGGAGGGTGATGACGTCGATATTGCCCTCCACCAAAATGAAGTTGGGCCGTCTGGTATTTTTGGCGTAGTTCAGGCCGTACAGGATGGACCGCTTTTTGAAAATGGCGGTCTCCGGGGTGTTGAGGTATTTGGGGGTGGAGTCGTCCATCACCCGGCTGGTGAAGCCGATCACGTCTCCCCGCACATCGATCACCGGCAGCATCAGGCGGTTGCGGTATTTATCGTATACCCCGCCGTTCTTCCCCGCTACCGCCAGCCCCGCGTCGATGAGGTCGGACTTGTCGTACCCCTTGTCCTTCATGGCGGTAATGAGGCTGTCCCAGCCCTCGGGCGCGGCCCCCAGGCCGAACCGGGCGGAAAATTTCGGGCTGATGCGCCGCTTGTCCCGGATGTAGGCCGCCACCGCCCCCCCCCTGGGATCGGACAGCATGGAGCGGTAGAACCGGGCGGCCTCACGGTTGAGCTCCAGGATGCGCCTGCGCTTTTCCCGCCATGCCCCGTCGCCGGGGCTGTCGTCGGGCACCTCCATCCCCTCCTGCTGGGCCAGCTTGCGCACCGCCTCCGGGAAGGGCAGGCTGTCCATCTCCATCACAAAGCGGACGGGACCGCCCCCCTTGCCGCAGCCAAAGCAGTGGAAGATCTGCTTGGACTCATTGACGGAAAAGGAGGGGGTCTTTTCGTGGTGGAAGGGACACAGCCCCCAGTAGTTGGCCCCCTTTTTGTTCAATGGCAGGTAGGAGGAGACCACGTCCACAATATTCACCCGGCTGTTCAGCTCGTCCAGAAACGATTCGGGTATGGCCATGGTCCCACCTCCTGATAATAGCCATTTTTGCCCTGTTTTATCACTGCCTTTGGAATTTAAGGAAGGGCTGATTAAATCGGCAAGAGCAATTCGCGAGAGATTTTTCGCCACAATGAGGCGGGATTTCGCAGGAATAATTGCGTTTATTTCAAGAAATCCCAACGAAGTTGTGGTGGAAAATATCCGCGAAGCGCCACAGGCGCATTTAAATCAGTGCTTCCTTAACGCTCCATTGGGGCCGCACGGAACGCCTCCCCCGCCTCCTGCGCCTCTATGGCGCCGGCGGAGGCGTCCAGAACGTGCGCCGCGAACTGGGACGAGCGCTCCTCCGGGATCAGCACGCACAGCAGCACGTCCGCGCCATAGTCCACCCGCTCCTCCACGCCGCCGAAGCGGAGCACCTCCCGCCGCACCTCCTCAAGCTGGGCATAGGCGCACGGCACCTCCATAACCACCCACCGCCGCACCGCGGATACCCCGGCGGCGTCCAGCGCGTCCTTGGCGCTTCTGGCGTAGGCCCGCGCCAGCCCCCCCGCCCCCAGCAGAATGCCGCCGAAGTAGCGGGTCGCCACGCAGCACACGTTGACCACCCCCTCCTTCTGGAACACGCCCAGCATGGGCTGCCCGGCGGTGCCCTGGGGCTCGCCGTCGTCGGAGTAGCGCACCGGGCCGTCCTTGATCAGGTAGCACCAGCAGTTGTGCCGGGCGTCATGGTATTTCTTTTTCATCTCGCCGATGCGCGCCCGGGCCTCCTCCTCCGTCTCCACCGGGAAGACGTGGCCGATGAAGGTGGAGCGCTTCTCGGTGAACTCCGTCTCAGAGGGACGCGACGGCACCAGATATTCTGTCATACTGATTCCCCATCTGCTCTCACGCGGCAAGGGCGGCCCGCGCCTACTTTTTTACCCATCCCTTTGGGATAAACAGCTCACCGAACTGCTCCGCCGCATAGGTATCCGTCATCCCGGCAATGTAATCCAGCGCCGCCCGCTCTTTCCCCTCCCGCATCAGGATCTCCTGGTATTCCGGGGGCAGCTTGTCCTCATGCTTTAGATAGTATTCGTACAGCAGGCAGATCATGTCCTCCGCCTTGCCCTCCTCCCCCTTGGCCCTGGGGTTGAAGTAGACGGACTGAAACATGAATTCCTTCAGCTCCTGCATGGCCTGGGCCACCGGCCCGGACTGGCGGATTGCGTCCTCCCCGGCGCTCTCCCGGATGATATCCATGGTCAGCGTCTCAATCCGCTCCCCGTGGGTGAAGCCCAGGACCTGGGAGATGCGGATGGGAATGTCGGTGGGATAGATGATGCCCCCCCGCATGGCGTCGTCAATGTCGTGATTGATGTAGGCGATCTTGTCGGCAAAGCGCACCAGCTGCCCCTCCAGGGTATCCGCCGCCGGCCCCCTGGTGTGGCAAAGGATGCCCGAGCGCACCTCATGGCACAGATTCAGCCCCTCGCCGCCGTTCTCCAGCCGGTCCACCACCCGCAGGGACTGCTCGTAGTGCCGAAAGCCACCCTCCACCATTCTGGACAGCGCCCGCTCCCCGGCGTGGCCGAAGGGGGTGTGCCCCAGGTCGTGGGCCAGCGCCGCCGCCTCGGTGAGATCCTCGTTCAGCCCCAGCCCCCGGGCCATGGTACGGGCGATGCGGGACACCTCCAGGGTGTGGGTCATACGGGTGCGGTAATGGTCCCCCTCGGGCTGCAAAAACACCTGGGTCTTGTGCTTCAGCCGCCGGAAGGATTTGCAGTGTACCACCCGGTCCACGTCCCGCTGAAAGCAGGTGCGCATGGGACAGGGCGGGATTTTCGTCGGCCTGCCCTTGGAATTGACGGACAGGCAGGCCCGGGGCGACAAGGTTTGGCGTTCCAGCGCCTCGGTGCGTTCCCGAATGGTGTGCTCCATACCGCTTCCCTCCTGTTGCTCAGCCAGAGGCACAATTGCTGTCTATTACTTATACCTCATCCATCGGAAAAACCCTTTTTTATTTTCAAAATTTTTTGCATATTTTTCTTTTTCCGCCCATAGTCTGCCTCCGGGGAGGGAGTGCCATGACCATGAGCGTCCATATGGCCCGCCTGCTGGTGCTGGCGGTGATCTTTGTCAACGGCTGGACCGACGCGCCGGGCGCCATTGCCACCGCCGTGGGCTCCAGGGCGATATCCTTCCGCCGGGGCGTGTGGATGGCCGCGGCGTGTAACCTGATAGGCGCGGCGGCGGCCTGCGTGTGCTTTCCCGCCGTGGCGGACACCGTAGGGGAGCTGGTGGCCTTTTCCAGCGCCCGCGCCGCCGTGGCCGCCCTCAACGCCGCGCTGCTGTCCATCGTGCTGTGGGCGGTGGCGGCGTGGCGGTTCGGCCTGCCCACCAGCGAAAGCCATGCGCTGCTGGCGGG
>CAPOAR010000008.1:0-55333 GCA_948670295.1 uncultured Oscillospiraceae bacterium
CTCGTCCAGCTGGGAGATGACGCCGGCGGCCTTGTCCGGCTCCACGTAGGACAGCACCAGCGCGATGGTCTGGGGACGCTCGTTTTGCAGGGCGGAGAACAGGGACTTGTCGTCCGCCTTCTCCATGAAGGAGAAGGAACGGTTCTGCAGGGATTTGGTCACCTTGCCCAGCAGCTCGTCCGCCGTCTGCGGCCCGTAGGCCTTCTCCAGCACCGTGCGGGCATATTCCAGGCCGCCCTCGGTGACAGCCCGGTTAGTGCGGCACAGCTGGTAAAACTCATACAGAATTTCCTCGGTCTGCTCCGAACCCAGGAAGCCCATTTTGGCGACCTCCAGGGTAAGCTGTTCCACGTCGTCCGGCTCCATATGCTTGTAGAGGGCGGACGCCCGCTCCACGCCCAGGGCGATGATGACGGTGGCGGCCCGCTGCGCGCCGGTGAGGGGGACCTCGTTGGCAATCTTCTTCCGGCCCGCGGGGGCCTTGGGCTCCGCGGGCGCGGCAGTCTTCTGTTCCGCCACGGCGGCGTCAGCCATTGTCTCCATCCTCCTTCAGCCAGCTCTTGATCAGCAGCGCCGCGACCTCCATGTTCTCGTCCACGTAGTCCCGGATGCTCTGGCGCAGCTCCATGCTCCGTTCGGTGTGCAGGTCCATCACGTCGGCGCCCACAGGCTCGCCGTTCTCGTCCAGCTGCACGCCGTCCTCCGTCTGCTGGGGCATTGCCACCGCCAGCAGCTCCTCCACGGCCCGCTGCTCGGCCTCCTGCTTCTTGCGCTTCTTGCCGCGCAGCAGCAGGATAATGGTCAGCACAATGGCAAACACCAGCAGGCCGGCGCCCGCGGCGATGACCACCCACAGCGGGATGCCCAGGGCCTCCCAGCCGGAGGGCTCGGGCTCGGGCACGACGGGCTCGTTGAACTCGTCGTGGATCACGGTGATGTACCGGCTCAGGTACTGCTGCTCGGTCATCCCGTTCTCCAGCTCCAGGGGGGCCACCAGGCCGATGGCGGTGGCCGATCCCCTCAGAATGGCGTCCAAGTCGGCGTTGGGGCAGTCCTTGGCGTCGATGCCCACGGTGGCGGTCACCTTGGTGAGGGTGCCCGCCGTAATCACCATTTGGGTCTGGGTTTTGGAATTGTCGTACTCGGTCTCGTGCCGCTCCTCCAAAATACTCTGGAGCTCGGCCTGGGCGTCCCCCGGATCCACATAGGTGGGCAGCTCGGAATTAGACGGCGTGCCCACCAGGCCGCCCACAGCGCCCTCGTCGGGGGTGAGGAACTGGTATGTATAGAACTGCTTGCCCGGGATGCCCCGGCCCTCGGTGGAGCCGTCCTCGGCAAACTCGGGCAGGGTGACCTTGTAGTCGTTGATGGTCTTGTCGCCCAGCTCCACCTCAACGGTAACGGCAACGGACACGTTATTCTCACCGTAAATGGGGGTCAAGGCCTGGAGGATCTGCTTTTCGAAATCAGCCCTGATCTGCCGCTCCAGCTGGAGCTTCAGCGCGGAGCTGGCCGCCGCCGTGCCCACGCCGGTGGACTGGCCGGAGTAGTCGTTGCCCTCGGTATCCTCAAGGCTGACGGACTCCACCTTCAGCCCCGCCACGCTGTAGGCCACGTAGTTGCGGATGGCATTGGCCTGCGCGTCGGTCAGGGCCTTGCCCCTCTGCATGGTGAGAATCACACCGGCGCTGGCCTCCACCACGTTGTTACTGTCCAGCACATAGCCCCGGTCCTCGCCCAGGTTGATGGTTACCGTGGCGCTGCGCACCTCGGGGAACTGGCAGATGGTCTGCTCCATCCGGCTTTGCAGCTCCATCAGCCAGGCCCGGTTCCGATCCGCCTGGGTGGACAGGGCGCTGACCTGCTCGAAGTAGCCGGTGGGGGTTGCGTTGGCCTGGGAGTACTGGTCCACCAGCAGCCGGGCCTTCAGGCTGGCCGCCTGGCCCTCCGGCACTAGTATGGTTCCTGTGCCTTCCATGCGGTAATTGGTGATCCCCTGCTCCTGGAGCCAGCTGAGCACCGCCCCGGCCTCCTCGTTGGTCGCGCCGGCGATCAGGGTGGCATAGGGCCTGGTATTCAGGAAAATGACGATGCCGATGGCCAGGGCGGCCACCGTGACACCGATAATAATCCATATTTTTTTGGAAATCTTTCCCAGGGCCATTTTTACCTGTTCAAAATAGCCCTGCAGCTTTTCCTTGTTCAAGCCCTATCAACTCCGCTCTGCGCGTACTTCACCCTTGCAGGTCCTTAGACGCTCATATTTTTCAGCTCGTTATAAGCCTCCAGCGCCTTGTTCCGCATCTGGACCAGCAGATCTACGGCGACCTCGTTTTTATAGGCGGCAATGCCCAGCTGTGCGGGATTCTCCAGCTGGCCGGTGGCCAGCAGATACTGGGCTTGGGTGAATTCGGCGTCGGTGTCCTTCACATTCTGGATGAGGCCGGTGAACAGGGAGCCAAAAACACTGTCCTTCACCTCGCCCAAATCGGTGGCTTTCTCCTCCTCCTGTCCGGGCCGGACGGGGGGAGCGATCTTCTGGATGGTATTGGTGATGCCGGTGATTCCGCTCATGCCCGTGGGGGCGGCGATACCAAATGTACTGTCGATCATGGCGGTTCCTCTCCTTATATGTTGATTCTCCAGCGATTAGGCCGCCGGGCTTTTACCGGCCGACCTCCAGCCCGCTGGAGATAACGGACTTCAGGGTGTTGAACGCGGTGACATCGGAGGCAAAGGCCCGGGTGGCCGCCATGGCGTCCGCCATCTCCTTCACCATGTCCACGTTGGGCAGCTCCAGATAGCCGTCCTCGTCCGCGTCGGGGTGCGTGGGGTCGTAGACGATCTTCATGGGGGACTCGTCCTCTACGATCTCAGTCACCCGCACGCCGCCGGCGGTGGGGTTCACCCCGGCGTTAGACGCCGCGCCGCTCATCGCCCTGGCCATGGCGTCCCGGAAGGTATCCCGGCCGCTCACCGCCTCGAACACCACCATCTTCCGGCGGTAGGCGCCCTCGCCGTTCTCCACCCGCGTGGTCTGGGAGTTGGTCACGTTCTCCGCCACGATATCCAGGCGCAGCTGCTGCGCGGTGAGGCCGGAGCCGATGATATTGATGGAATTCATGAAGCCCATAGTTATATACCCCCTAGTATTGTCCTATCCGCCTGCGGCGTCCTACGGCCCAGGCGTTTGTCACTGGCCCTTGACGGCCATGCGCAAAATGGCGTAGTGCTTGTTGATGGCCTGGTAGACGTACTGCTGCTGGTAGGCGTTGCGGATCAGCTCCACCATCTGCTCGGTGGTGTTCACCCCGTTGTCGTCCATACGGGTCTGCTCCTGGGCCTCAAACACGGTGACCTCCGGGTCCTCCAGGATGTCCCGCACCGACTCCTCCGCCTCCCCGGGACTGGCGGCGGCCTGTTCCAGCCTGCTTCGGATGCTCTCCTCAAAGGTGACAACCTTGGTCTTATAGTTGGGCGTCTCCGCATTGGCAATATTATCCAGGATCGCGGCCTGCTTCGTCCAAAGGAACCCTACAGATTTTTCCAGCAAAAGAGCGGAATTACTTGTCAGCATATCCATACCTGACCCTCCAAAGCGTGCGGCCATGGTCAGACCACGGCACACATCAAGAATACTATGAACCAGCATTTCAGAACATGAAAAAAACAGGGGCTGTCCAGGCCGGCCAGCCTCCGCCCGCCGGCGGTCCGTTCCCATTTGGCGGACCGCAGATAGATGCGAAAAGCAACACAGCCCCATTCACCGTGCGGGCGCTTTTACGCACCACAGCATGACGAAGTTAATTATAGCACGGCACTCAAAAAAACGCAACACATTTTTACCTCTCCAACCATGGAAACCTACTGTCAAAATGCTGGTAAAATTTTCTGTTCTCCCCTATTTCTCCATATTCTGTAAACTTTTTCCAGCTATGTGGAACCTCCTCCACAACATATGGTATACACGCCTTCCCCTCCACAATTTATGCTCCTGGCGCTGCGGCGCTGCCTGCAAAATAAGAAGCTGTACGAATAGCCGAAGTATTCAGATTCGCGAGCCAAAATTGCTGGTGGCAAGGCGAAAAGTCGCGGGAATACTTTGTGTATTTCAAGATTTTTCATCGCAGCCGGCGGCAATTTTGGCCGTAAAGCTGGGTTCTGAGGTTATTGGTACAGCTTCTAAAAGGCCCGGCCTCCTCACGAAAAGGAAGCCGGGCCTTTTTAATTTCCGCGTGCGCCGTCTTAAAGCACCACGCCATCCTTAAATATGGATATCTCCCGGAACCCCTGCTCCTCAGCGCGGGTAAGCCTGCCGCCCGCCACCTCCAGCACAAAGTCCAGCAGCCGTTCCCCGGCGTCGTCCAGGCTCTCCCCCTGGGCCACGGTTCCGGCGTTGAAGTCGATCCAGTTCCCCTTCTTCTCAAACAGCGGGGTGTTGGTGGAAATTTTCACCGTGGGGGCGGGGGCGCCGAAGGGGGTGCCCCTGCCCGTGGTGAAGAGGATCAGATGGGCCCCCGCCGCCGTCAGGGCTGTGGCGGACACCAAATCGTTCCCCGGGCCGCTGAGCAGGTTCAGCCCCTTCTTCGTCACCGCCTCGCCGTAGCCCAGCACGTCCACCACCTGGGCGCTGCCCCCCTTCTGGACGCAGCCGCAGGACTTATCCTCCAGGGTGGTGATCCCCCCCCGCCTTGTTGCCGGGGCTGGGGTTCTCATAGACGACCTGGTTGTGGGAGGTGAAGTAATGCTTAAAGTCCTCGATCATCTTCACCGCCTTGCCAAATACCTCCTCGCTCTCGCACCGCTCAAAGAGGATGGACTCCGCGCCGAACATCTCGGGCACCTCGGTGAGCACCGTAGACCCCCCCAGCGCGATGAGCCGGTCGGAAAACCGGCCCACGGCGGGGTTGGCGGTGATGCCGGACAGCCCATCCGACCCGCCGCACTTCATGCCCACCACCAGCTCGGAGGCGGGGATATCCTCCCGCCGGAAGCCGCCGGCGTAATCCGCCAGCTGGGCCAGCAGATCGGAGCCCGCTTTGATCTCGTCGGGGACCTCCTGGCAGACCAGGAACTTCACCCGCTTTTCGTCATAGGGCCCCAGCTCCGCCTTAAACTGCTCCTGGGTCAGATTCTCGCACCCCAGCCCCAGCACCAGCACGCCCCCGGCGTTGGGATGGCGGGCCAGCGCGGCCAGCAGCCTGCGGGTCTGGGCGTGGTCATCCCCCATCTGGCTGCATCCGAAGGGATGGGGGAAGGTGTAAAGCCCTTCCACCGTACCCTTGACCAAATGCTGGTTCTCCCTCGCCAGCCGCTGGGCAATGGAATTGACGCACCCCACGGTGGGGACGATCCACAGCTCATTGCGGATTGCCGCCCGGCCGTCCGCCCGGCGGTAGCCCCGGAAGGTGCGGGGCTTTACGCTTGGCAGCTCATAGGTCTTGTGGTCATAGCGGTACGCCCCGCCCTCGGACAGCCCCGTGGCCGCGTTGTGGACGTGGACCCAGGCCCCCCGGGGGATATCCGCCTTGGCCGTGCCGATGGCGCAGCCGTATTTTATGATTTTTTCCCCGGCGGGGATGGGGGACAGGGCCAGCTTGTGCCCCCGCCGGACGCTCTCGGCGGCGGTGAGCTCCGCACCGTCCAGGGACAGCACCTCGCCCTGGGCCACGTCCTCCAGGGCCACCGCCACATTATCCCGGGGGTGGAGGCGGATCACTTTCATAGCCCCGCCCCCTTACAGGCAGGAGGCGTAAGCCGCCTTGGCCCCCTGCTCCCGGATGAGCTTCAGGCCCGAGACCACCGCGGCCTCAAAGCCGTCCACCTCCGTCAGATCCCGGCCCCACATGCGCTGGTTGGTCATGACGGCGCGCACCAGCTCCTCCGGGCTGTCGCCGCGGTGCTCGTAGTAGAACTCCAACGCCCAGCGGCCGTCGCAGCACACGTAGTCGTTCCCCTTGGGGCGGCGGCATACCAGCCCCTCGCCGTTCAGCTCCCGGATATCGCTGGAGAAGAACGCGATGTAGGCGGCAAAGCTCGTGGTGAGGCAGGGGGGCAGCTTGCCGGCCTTTTCCACATACTCCAGGAAGGAGGGCATGTTCCGCGCCCGCCACTTGGAGGTGGAGTTGAGGGAGATGGACATGAGCTCGTGGTCCACAAAGGGGTTGTTGAACCGGTCCTGCACCGCGCCGGCGAAGTCCTCCAAATCCTTTTTATCCAGGGGCAGGGTGGGGATGACCTCCTCGTAGAGCATTTTGTTCATGAAGCCCCGCACAGCGCCGTCCTGCATACAGTCCCGCACAATGTCAAAGCCCGCCAGATAGGCCCCCAGCACGAAGCCGGTGTGGGCGCCGTTCAAAATACGCACCTTGCGCTTTTTATAGGGGGTCACGTCGGGCACCACCGGGCAGTTAAGCCCGGCCTTTTGGAAGGGGAGCTTTTCCTCCAACCAGTCCGGCCCCTCGATGTTCCAAACGCCGAAGATCTCCCCCACGTCGATGAGCTCGTCGCGGTAGCCGTTGGCCTGCTCCATCCTGGCCGCCTCCGCAGGGTCCTTCACCCGGCCGGGGACGATGCGGTCCACCAGGGTGGAGCAGAAGGTGCACGCCTCGTTCACATACCTCCTGAAGCCGTCCTCCAGCCCCCACTGATCCGCGTACTGGTTGACGCACTTCAAAAGCTCCCTGCCGTTGTTGTCGATGAGCTCACAGGACAGGATGACCAGCCCGCCCTTACCCGCCTGCCAGCGCCTGTAGAGCACCTGGGTGAGCTTGCCGGGGAAGGAGGCGGCGGGGGCGTCGTCCAGATTGCAGGCCGGGTCGTAGACGATGCCCGCCTCGGTGGTGTTGGACACCACATACTCCAAGCCGTCGGAGACGGCCACCTCCATCATGGCGTCGAACCCTTCCCTCTCATAGGGGTTCAGGCACCGGGACACGGAGGAGATGATCCGTTTTTTATCCACCCGCCCGCCGTTCTCCCGCCCCCGGAGGTAGAGGGTATACAGCCCCTCCTGCCCGTTGATAACCTCCGCCAGCCCCGGGGCGATGGGCTGAACCAGCACGCATTTCCCGTTCCAGCCCGCCCTTTCGTTGGACACGTCGAACCAGTAGTTCACAAAGGCCCGCAGAAAATTCCCCTCGCCGAACTGGAGCACCTTTTCCGGCGCGTCCTTCAGGAGATATCCCTGATAGCCCAGCTCTTCCAGGGTCTGATAGCACAGTTTTTTCATATTGGATCTCCCCTTCGGTCAATTTACTTTGTTTTCGTGCGCGGCCATCCGCTTGACGCTGAGCACGCTGAGCACAATGCTCAGCAGCAGCAGCGCGGTGAGCACCGCCACCAGCCCCATGCCCGCCTGGATGCCAGCCCGCTCGGCCACCTGCCCCACCAGGAAGGGGGTGATGATGCCGCCCGCGCTGCCGGTGAAGATCATGATGCTGCACCCCAAATCGTTGCCCCGGATGCAGTCGCTGCCAAAGGCAAAGGCGGTGGGATAGATGGTGGCCATGAACAGGCCCACCCCCACCAGGCCCAGGATGATGGGCGCCGGGGTGCGGCTGAAGAACATCACCAGGAAGCAGGCGAAGAAGCCCGCCCCGTCCAGCAGCAGCAGCTTGTTCCGGGACACCTTGCCGGTGACGGCGGCGCCGATCATCCGCCCGATGAAGATCACCAGCCACAAAAGGCTGTTCATCAGCTGGGACCAGCTGGCGTCCAGAATGCCCATGTCCTGGAAGTAGGTCACCAGCCAGCCCACAATGGCGTACTCCGCCGAGATGTAGAACAGCAGCATCGCGCTGCCCAGCCAGAACTGCTTTACCTTTAAAAAGCTGTGATCCGCCGCGCGCACCCCTTTCCGGGGGGGCTCGGCGGGCAGGGGCATTCTGGCGTATACGATAAGCTGGCTCAGACACACCAGGCACAAAAGCCCCGCCATCAGCCGCCAGCCGAAGCCGGGCCACCGCCCCGCGCAGAATACCAGCAGCAGCGGCGAGAGCAGCGCCCCCACCGCAAAGCAGCCGTGGAGCAGGTTATACCCCCGGGTGGCCTTGTCCCCGGGCAGGGTGGAGATCATGGTGTTGGCGAAATTGGAGTTGCCGCCCCGGGCCACCCCCGTCATGAGGAACGCGGCCACCAGCAGCGGCGCGGTCCCCATACCGGCGGCAAAGATGAGATACGCCACCATCATCCACACCGCCGTGGCCAGCACCGCCCGCCGCCGCCCCAGCCACAGCGGCAGAAACCCCGCCAGCAGCACGGAGATCAGGTTCCCCACCGACTGGCAGCTGAGCAGCACGCCGGACAGGTCGTAGCTGAAGCCATAGGTCTCCCGCAGGAACGGGATGAAGGAGCCCAGCGGCTGGGAGGCCGCCCCGCTGACGAAGAAGCTGAACAGGACGCAGTACAGCAGCTGATCCTGCCGCCGCTCCGCCGGGGTTTTTCCGGCGCCCGCGCTCACAGCCCGAAATAGCGGGCGGCGTTGTTGTAGCACACGCCCTCCACGATCTTCTTCAGGGACGCCTCATGGCCGGGGTACTCGCCGTTCTCCACCCAATCGCCGATGAGATTGCACAGGATGCGGCGGAAGTAATCGTGCCGGGCGTAGGAGAGGAAGGAGCGGGAATCGGTGAGCATACCCACAAAATTGCCCAGCAGCCCTAGGTTGGCCAGCGACTTCATCTGGGCCTCCATGCCGGATTTGGTGTCGTTGAACCACCAGGCGGAGCCGTGCTGGATCTTGCCGGGCAGTTCGTCGGACTGGAAGCAGCCCAGCAGGGTGCCCAGCTGCTCGTTGTCGGCGGGGTTCAGGGAGTAAAGGATGGTCTTGGGGCAGCGGCCCTCGGCGTCCAGCGCGGAGAGCAGCCGGGCGATGGCCCCGCCGCAGCTGTTCTGGGCGATCATGTCAAAGCCGGTGTCCGGACCCATCCTGGCAAACATCCGCTCGTTCATGTTGCGCAGGCAGGAGTAATGCAGCTGCATGGCAATGTCCAGCCGGTGGTACTCCCGGCCCAGGTGGAGCAGGATGGCGGTCTGGTAGCGCTCGGCCTCCTTGGTGCTGAGCTCCTCGCCGGCCATGGCCTTCTGGAACGCCTCGTTGGCCTTCTTGGGGGAGGCGGGCCGGAAGGGCACATAGTCCAGGCCGTGGTCGCTGGCCCGGCAGCCCAGCTTGTGGAAGAACTCCAGGCGCCGGCTCAGGGCGGCGCACACGTCCTCCACGCTGTCCAGGCTGTCCTTCCCCACGCTGGCGGCCAGCTTGCCGATGTACTCTGCGAAGCCGGGCTTGTTGACGTTGACGGCCTTGTCCGGGCGGAAGGAGGGGCACACCTTCACGCTGATGGTGGGGTCGGCGGCGATCTTCTCATGCCACTCCAGGGAGTCGATGGGGTCGTCGGTGGTGCCCACCATGGCCACGTTGGCCTTCTTGATTATGCCGCGGACGGTGAGATCCGGGTCGTGGCGCAGCTTCTCGTTGCAGAAATCCCAGCACTCCCGGGCGGTCTCCGGGGTCAGGGGCTTGTCATAGCCGAAAAACTGCCGCAGCTCCAGATTGCACCAGTGGTACATGGGGTTGCCGATGGCCATCTCCAGGGTCTCGGCGAACTTCACGAACCGCTCAAAGCCGGGCTTGGAGCCGGTGACATACTCCTCGCCCACGCCGTTGGAACGCATAAGGCGCCACTTGTAATGGTCTCCGAAGTAGGTGCCGTCCGGGTTCTCCCCACCCAACCACACCTGGGCCAGGTCGTCGAACCGGCGGTCCTCATAGATCTCCCTGGGGGAGATATGGCAGTGGTAGTCCACCAGGGGCATGTGTTCCGCGTAGTCGTGGAACAGGCGCCGGGCGGTCTCGGTGCCCAGCAGGAAATCCTTGTCCATAAATTCCTTCATGACGTTTCCTCCCAATAAAAAATACGGCGGCCGCCCGCCCTGTCAGGAACGGACGGCCTCCCTTTGTGGTTAGCGCTTGATATTTTCGGTATGTATTGCGCTCATCCGGGGCTTCTCTCCGCCTCGGCCTGGTCTGCGGGGCCTTTGGGCCCCTGCGCTCGGCCTCGCTCCGGTCCATCCGGGCCTGCCCGCCTAAGCTCGCACTTCTTACCGCTGAATCCGGCCGGAGCCGTCGCCGCCGGCCAGCTTCTCCACCTCGGCCACAGTCACCATGTTGTAGTCGCCCTCGACGGAGTGCTTCAGGGCGCTGGCCGCCACCGCGAACTCCACCGCCGCCTGGGTGCTCTTGCCCGTCAGCAGGGAGTAGATCAGCCCGCCGC
This sequence comes from uncultured Oscillospiraceae bacterium, assembly GCA_948670295.1. Taxonomy (GTDB): domain Bacteria; phylum Bacillota; class Clostridia; order Oscillospirales; family Oscillospiraceae; genus Enterenecus. The sequence continues at coordinate 10,272 of CAPOAR010000008.1, forward strand.
CGAAGGAATCGCCCCCCCCGACCCGGTCGATGATGTGCAGCTCATACTTCTTGGAGAAGCAGTATTCCCCGCTCTTCACGTCGTACAGCATGGCACTCCAGCCGTTGTCGAAGGCGGAGTGGGACTCGCGCAGGGTGATGGCCACCTTCTCAAAGCCAAACCTGTCCGCCAGCTGCTTGGCCACGGACTTATAGCCCTCGTGGTTGATCTCACCGCCGTAGATGTCGGTGTTCTCCGCCTCGATGCCGAACACATCCTTGGCGTCCTCCTCGTTGGAGATACACACGTCCACATACCGGCACAGCTCGGTCATGGCCGCCCGGGCCTGCTCCCGGGTCCACAGCTTGCCCCGGTAGTTGAGGTCGCAGGAGATCTTGACGTTACGGGCCTTGGCGGCCTTGCAGGCTTCCTTGCAGATTTCCACCACGTTGGGGCCCAAAGCCGGGGTGATGCCGGTGAAGTGGAACCAGTCCACGCCCTCAAAAATGGCGTCCCAGTCGAAGTCGGCGGCGGACGCCTCCTGGATGGCGGAGTGGGCCCGGTCGTAGATGCACACGCTGCCCCGCTGGGACGCACCCTTCTCGTTGAAGTAGATGCCCACCCGGTCGCCGCCGCGGACAATCTTGGAGGTGTCCACGCCATAGCGGCGCAGGGAGTTCACCGCCGCCTGGCCGATGGCGTGGGCGGGCAGCTTGGTGACATAGGCCGCGTCCAGGCCGTAGTTTGCCAGGGAGACGGCCACGTTGGCCTCGCCGCCGCCGAAGGAGAACTCCAGATGGTCGGCCTGCACAAAGCGCTCGTAGTTATAGGGCTGGAGCCGGATCATCAGCTCGCCGAAGGTGACAACTTTAGACATGTTATATTCCTCCTAAAAATCTTTTATGACCGCAGAACTGCTGTGCCGCACTTCTTTCCTGTCACGCTGCGAACCGGCCAGGGCGCTCGGGCGCTTTCCCTCCGTCTCGGCCTCGTCTGCGGGGCGCACCGCGCCCCTCCGCTCGGCCTCGCTTCGCTCCAAGCCCCCTCGCTGTCCGCTTCTCCGCGCTTCTTACTTCTGCACCAGATGGATGGCAAACCCAGACAGCTCCTGCTTGAGGTAGATGGCCTTGGTCCTGCCCTTGCCGTCCGTCACGCGGCTGTCCTCAAGGAACTCCACCCCCCGGCGGCCCAGGTGGTAAACAGCCCGGTCCACGCTGTTGGCGGCGATGGCAATGTGGCCGTTGGCGCCCCGTCCCGGCTTTTTCATGCACTCCACCGCCTTGCCCGCGAAGATGGAGGAATTGCCCGCCTTGTACTCCAGGCCGAACAGGGCGCACAGGGTTTTGGCGGTCTGCTCCGCCTCCCCCTCGCTGACGCAGTTGACGCCGATATGGCCCAGCTGGAAGCCCAGCATGGTGCGCACCGCCTCCTTGCAGATGTCGGTGATCTCGTCCCACTTTTCCGCCTTGATCAGGTCGCTCTTACACATCCAGGTGCCGCCCACCGCCGCGATCTGGTCATAGCCCAAATAGTCGTTGACATTCTTGGCGCTGACGCCGCCGGTGCACATCCACTTGGCGCTTTTGAGGGCCGCGCCGATATTCTTCAGCATGGACACGCCGCCGTTGGCCTCGGCAGGGAAGAACTTCAACATTTCGCAGCCCTGGTTCATGGCCTGCTGCATCTCTCCGGCGGTGGCGGTGCCGGGCATCATGATGCCCCCCTTATCCATCACGTGCCGGGTGACGCTGGGGTCGTAGCCGGGGGCCACGATGAAGCTGGCGCCGGCGGCCATGGCCCGGTCGGCCTGCTCACAGGTGAGCACCGTGCCCGCTCCCACCAGCATCTCGGGCACTTCCCTGACAATGGCGCGGATGGCGTCCTCCGCCGCGGCGGTACGGAAGGTGACCTCGGCGGCGGGCAGCCCGCCGTCTGCCAGGGCCCGGGCCAGGGGGACCGCCTGGGCGGCGTCCTCAATGGCGATGACGGGAATAATGCCGATCTCATAGACCCTTTGAAGCGTACTGTTCATATGTGCATCCCTCCATAAAAATAATAAACTGGGTGGTATCGGGCGGGCCTGTACGAGGAATCACCCGCTTGCGAAAGCCTTCTGTCTCTATTATACAGCTTGTATACTAGAATGCAATTAGAGAAAGCACACAAATTGCCCTCTCCTTTTTGTGCAATATCGCTACCTGCCGCCGAAAAACCCTCAGCCCCAGGTTTTTCCGGGCAGACGGGCGGTGAGGAACGCCCAAAGCCGTTCCCCCTCCTCCTCATCCCGCGGGGGGAGCAGATAGGCCCGGCGCTCGTCCACGTAGACGCACAGGCACCGCTTGAGCCGCCAGGCCTCCTCCATCCCCTCCCAGGGGAAACGCTCCTCCCTCTCCCCCTGGCGCACATGCAGGCCCTCCTCCTCCAGCCGGAGCCGGTAGGCCACCGGGCAGCCCGCCGCCTTCAGCGCCTTCTCCCTGCGGCGCACCGACAGGTAAAAGGACAGCACATAGGCCGCCGGGAGCCCCAGCCCCACCACCAGCAGCACCGTGCCGATGAGAACCGCCTGCTCCCGGCTTCCCCGCAGAGCAAAGCATACCGCGGCGAAGCCCCCCATCATGAGGGTGAACAGCACCGGCCCTCTCCAGCGCTTCTGCCGGCGGAAGGTGTCGAAAAAAGCGAACTCCCGGAACACCTCGGGGGTGACCCTGGCCTCCAGGGTCAGCGGACCTGACTTCATAACGCGCTCCTCCTCCCGGTCAATCAGCCCCGCCGGGCTTTCCGGCAGGCACTCTTATACATCTTTACCATTTGGCTGTGCTTTTTGCAAGATACCCCCCGCTATTTTTGACGTTGTGCACAAAAAACACGCCGCATTTTTTACTAGTACACTAGTGGACAAAGTTTATGCTTTGTGGTACAGTGGGTTTCGGAAGGCAATATCTCGAAAGATGCCACCATGAATTTATGGTAAACATCGTGGCCTCCTACTTCTTCGGCGGCATTTCCGGCTCCGCGGCAGCGGACACCGCCTCCATCGGTTCCATCATGATCCCCATGATGGTGGACCAGGGGTACGACGCCGACTTCTCCACCGCCGTCACCATCACCTCCTCCTGCGAGGGCCTGCTGGTGCCCCCCAGCCACAACATGGTTATCTATGCCACCACTGCCGGCGGCATTTCCGTGGGCTCCCTGTTCCTGGCGGGCTATCTGCCCGGCGCCCTGCTGGCCGCTTCGCTGATGGTGGGCTCCTACATCATCTCCGTCAAGCGCAACTATCCCAAGGGCGAGCCCTTCCACATCATCAATTTCCTCAAGCAGCTGTGGATCTCCATCTGGGCGCTGCTGGCCATCGTCATCGTGGTGGTCGGCGTGGTGGGCGGCGCATTTACCGCCACCGAGTCCGCCGCCATCGCCGTCATCTACTCCCTGTTTGTCTCCGTCTTTGTGTACAAGGGCGTGGACTGGAAGGGCGTGTGGAAGGCCCTGGACGAGTGCGTCAACACCCTGGCCATCGTGATGATCCTGATCGCCACCTCCGCGGTGTTCGGCGACTGCCTCACCAAGCTCCACGTCCCCGACCTGGCCGCCCAGGCCATCGTGGGCATCACCGACAACAAGATTCTGCTCATCCTGCTGCTCAACGTGATTCTGCTGGTGCTGGGCATGATCATGGACATGGCCCCCATCATCCTCATCGCCACCCCCATCCTGCTGCCGGTAGCCACCCAGTTCTGCGGGCTGGACCCCATCCAGTTCGGCATCATGGTGGTGCTCAACTGCGGCATCGGCCTGCTCACCCCCCCCTGTGGGCGCGGTGCTGTTCATCGGCTCCGCCGTGGCCAAGCGGCCTATGGAAAAGGTGGTCAAGGCCACGCTGCCATTCTATGTGTGCATGATCATCACCCTGCTGCTGGTGTCCTATTGGCAGGATGTGTCCCTTATCATCCCCAAGATTTTTGACGACTATAAGCCTGTTGTAGCCGGTCTGTCGAATATTTTACTGCGATAACATAAACAGCAGGGTGCGCCGCCGTGTTACGGCTTGGCGCGCCCTGTCCTGAAAGGCAGGAGGTCATACCATGAAATTAAGCTGCGCGGGCATTCGGGACCGGGCCGCCTGGGAGCAGGCGGGGATCAGACTGCCCAGTTTCCACTGGGAGGCCATGCGGGCCGGGACGGAGCAGGCCCCCGCCTGGGTCCACTTCGGGGCGGGCAATATCTTCCGGGGCTTCATCGCCAAGCTCCAGCAGGGTTTGCTGGAGCAGGGTCTGGCCCATACCGGCATCGTGGCCGCCGACACCTTTGACTACGACATCATTGACAAAATCTATACGCCCTTTGATAACATGACCCTGATGGTGTCCCTGCTGCCCGACGGTTCCATGGACAAGGAGGTTATCGCCTCCGTGGCCCAGGGCCTGCGGGCCGGCGCGGCCTATCCCCAGGACATGGCGCGGCTGAAGGAGATCTTCCGCAGCCCGTCTCTGCAAATGGCCAGCTACACCATCACCGAGAAGGGCTACGCCCTGACCAACATCGCCGGGGAGTTCTTCCCCGTGGTCCAAGCCGACTTTGACAACGGCCCGGAGGGCTGCTCCCACGCCATGAGCATAACCACCGCCCTGCTTTGGGAGCGCTTCCAGGCGGGCGGTGCGCCCATCGCCATGGTGAGCATGGACAACTGCTCCCACAACGGGGAAAAGCTGCGCGCCAGCGTCATGGCCGTGGTGGAGCAGTGGCTGGACCGGGGCTATATCACCCCCGAATTCGCCGTGTGGGTGGCCAACGAGAGCAAGGTCTCCTTCCCCTGGTCCATGATCGACAAGATCACCCCCCGCCCCGCCAAGGTGGTGGAGGAGGCGCTGTCCGGCCTGGGCGTGGAGGACATGGCCCCCATCGTCACCTCTAAAAATACCTTTATCGCCCCCTTTGTCAACGCCGAGCGGCCCCAATACCTGGTGGTGGAGGACCGTTTCCCCAACGGCAGGCCCCCCCTGGAGCGGGCGGGCGTGTACATGACCGACCGGGACACGGTGAACAAGACGGAGAAAATGAAGGTTACCACCTGCCTCAACCCGCTCCACACCGCCCTTGCGGTGTTCGGCTGCCTGCTGGGCTATGAGTCCATTGCCGCCGAGATGAAGGACCCCCAGCTCAAGGCCCTGGTGGAAAAAATCGGCTATGACGAGGGCATCCCTGTGGTTGTCGACCCCAAAATCCTCAGCCCCATGGACTTCATCCACGAGGTCATCGACCAGCGGCTCCCCAACCCCTTCATCCCCGACATGCCCCAGCGCATCGCCACCGACACCAGCCAGAAGGTGCCCATCCGCTTCGGCGAGACCATTAAGAGCTACGCCGCCCGGCCCGATCTGGACGTGACCGGCCTGACCTATATCCCCCTGGCCATTGCGGGGTGGCTGCGCTACCTGCTGGCGGTGGACGACCAAGGCCGGCCCATGGCGTGCAGCAGCGACCCCATGCTGGACACCCTGCAGCAGCAGCTCTCCGCCGTCAGCCTGGGCGAGCCGGAAAGCGCGTCCGACCAGGTCTTGGCCCCCATCCTGTCCAACCCCGCTCTCTTTGCCGGCGACCTGTGCCGTGCCGGCCTGGCCGGCAGGATCGGCGGAATGCTGCGGGAGATGCTGGCGGGCCCCGGGGCCGTCCGGGCCACGCTGGAACATTACCTGGGCCGCTGACACGGCCCGCCCTGCCTTGGAATTTGTATCCTCCGATATACAAGTCTCGGCGCCTGGGCAAATATTTTGGCATACTGGAGATACAGTGGAGGCGACCCCAATGAAATTGCTAGAGCGTCTTCCCCGGGAATCCGGCGGAGACTACGCCCTGCGCACCATCAAGGAAAACATCATCAACCTGGAGCTCCCCCCCGGCAGCCAGATCAGCGAAAACGAGCTGGCCGCCGAGATGGGCCTGTCCCGCACCCCCGTGCGGGAGGCCCTCATCGAGCTGTCCAAGGTGAAAATCGTGGACATACAGCCCCAGAAAAAAAGCACCATCCCCCTCATCGACTATGACATGGTGGACGAGTCCCGCTTCATGCGCAATCTTCTGGAGTGCGCCGTGGTGGAGCTGGACTGCGAGATGGCCACCTCCCTGGACCTGGAACGGCTGAACCAGAACATCCGGCTTCAGGACCTCTACCTGGAAAATTTCTATTCCAGCCAGCTCATGGACCTGGACAACCAATTTCACGGCATCCTGTTTGAGATCGCCAAGAAGTCCCAGATTTACTCCCTGATGGAAAACATCTCCATCCACTTTGACCGGGTGCGCAGCATGGCCCTCTCGTCGGTGAAAAACCTGAAAATCGTCCAGGACCACAAGCAGATTACCGCCGCCATCGCCCGCCGGGACCCCAAATCCGCCCGGCTGCTGATGGAGGAGCACCTCAACCGTTATAAGATCGACGCGGCCGCCATCCGGGCCGCCTATCCCCAGTACTTCAAATAACCGCTGTAAGGAGGTCAATCTATGTTCACCAAGCAAGACCAGCGCTGGGTCTTCCATAAAGACGCCCTGGCCCAGGACGCCGGGCCGGGCGTCACCCGCCGGGTGCTGGCCTACAACAGCCAGCTCATGTGCGTGGAAAATCACTTTGAGCAGGGCGCCGTGGGCCCCGCCCACAGCCATCCCCACACCCAGATCACCTATGTGGCCAGCGGGCGCTTTGCCTTCACCATCGACGGGGAGACCCACGAGGTCGGCCCCGGGGACACCCTGCTGAAAACCGACGGCGTGGTCCATGGCTGCACCTGCCTGGAGGCGGGTGTTCTGCTGGACATCTTCAACCCCATGCGGGAGGATTTCCTGCCCCAGGAGTGACCATATAACCCAAAAACAGAGGACGGGGCCCCGGCGCGTGTACACCGGGGCCCCGTTTATGCTGAGCCGTTACCCTCTTGCCTCCTGGGTAATCTCCTCCAGGCTGTCCCGGTCCATCCTGCGGCAGGGCAGCCACACATAGGGTCAAAAAACCGGCCCCGCCGTTCCGTTTGTCGGAAAGGCGGGGCCGTTAAAGGTCTCATCCTTCACAGCAGGCCAAACAGCCAGCAGGCCAGCAGGCTCAGCCCGATGAGCACCAGCAGACAGGGCAGGACAATCACCGCGTAGGCGGTCAGCACCATGACCAAACGCTCCCGGAAGCTGACGTGAACCTCGTCCCGCTCCCCCTCGGGGGGCTGCTTGGCCTCCTGCTCACCGGCGTACTGCTTCAGCCGTCTCCAGATCATCGGGGATTACTCCGCCGGTTCGCTGGAGCCGCGGCTGGACCTGCGCTCCATCTTGGGCAGCTCAAACAGGTAATTGCCTTCGGCGTCCAGCTTGGGCTGGGGGAAGTGGCAGGCCAGGAAGTGGCCGGGCTCAATCTCCCGCAGGGGGGGCGGCACCCGCTTGCACTTGTCGCAGGCCATATAGCACCGGGTATGGAACTTGCAGCCGGCGGGGGGCCTGATGGGACTGGGGATATTGCCCTCCAGCAGGATGCGCTCCTTCTCCAGGCTGCCCGGGTCCGTGGTGGGAATGGAGGAGAGCAGCGCCACCGTGTAGGGGTGCCGGGGGTCCTGGAAGATGGTCTCAGCGTCGGCCAGCTCCACGATATTGCCCAGGTACATCACGCAGATCCGATCGGAGATATAGCGCACCACCGACAGGTCGTGGGAGATGAACATATAGGTCAGGTTCTGCCTCTCCTTCAGCTCCTGGAGCAGGTTGATGATCTGGGACTGGATGGACACGTCCAGCGCGGATACACACTCGTCGCACACGATGAACTTGGGCCTTACCACCAGCGCCCGGGCGATGGCCACGCGCTGGCGCTGGCCGCCGGAAAACTGGTGGGGATAGCGGTTAACCATATAGTCCTGAAGGCCGCACTCGCCCATGGTGGACAGAATATGCTCCTCCATCTGCTTGGAGCCCTTGCGGTAGAAGTTGTGGGTGAGCAGGCCCTCCTCAATGATCTGGCCGATGGTCATGCGGGGGTTCAGGCTGGAATAGGGGTCCTGGAAGATGATCTGCAAATCCTTGCGCAGCAGGCGCATCTCGCTGTACTCCAGGCGGGCCAGGTCGATGCCGCCATCCCGCATGGCCTCATACTTGGCGAACTCCGGATCCCCGGCGTTCCGGGCCCGCAGGTCGTCCAGCTCCCGCTGGCAGGCGGCGGTGCTCTGGTCGTAAACGGCAATCTGACCGTCCAGCTCATCCAGCTTCGCCTTCAGCCCGGCGGCCTTCTGGCTCTCCCCCTTGCCGGCGCACAGCTCGTACTCAACGCTGATTTCCGCCCGCTTATCCACGAGCTTATTGCGCTTCACGTTCTCGTGGTAGACCCTTTCCATCAGCTCCCGGCCCTTGCCGCCCTCGTCCTTGGCAAAGAAGCCGCCCAGGATGGTGACGATGTGCATCAGGCAGGTCTGCTCGTCGCACAGGGCCAGGTTACGGTCCTGGAGCAGGTAAAAATCAGCATTCTCCTCCCCGCCGGCGTCCACCACCTTTTTGCTCAGCTCGGCGGCCTTCTCGCTGGCCTTCGCCAGCTTGGCCTTATAGTGGTCCAGGCGGCGCAGGGTGTCGATCACATATTTGGGGGTGGTGGCGTCCAGAGTGGAGCCGTAATACATGGTGGTACCGGCGGTCTGGGGATAGAGCTGGAGGAGCACACGCCCCAAAGTGGACTTGCCGCAGCCGCTCTCGCCCACCACGCCCACGGTTTCGCCCTCGTAGATGTCAATGGAGATGTCCTCGTTGGCCCGGACGTACAGCTGCTCCTTTTGGAAAATGGAGCTCTTGGCCACAGGGAAGTATTTTTTCAGATTACTGATTGACAGTAATTTTTTTGTGCTCTTCACTGCACCTCACCTCCTTTTCGGGATAGAAGCACCGGATGAGCTGGCCGCCGCCCACGTCCACCAGGCCGGGCTCCTCCTCGATACACTTCTGCGTGCAGTATTTGCACCGCGGGGCGAACTTGCACCCCTTGGGCAGATCCAGCGGGTGGGGCACCGCCCCGGGTATGGGCTCGATCCGGGTGTGGATGGCATCCAGCCGGGGGATGGAGAACATCAGCCCCTCAGTGTAGGGGTGGCTCATGGCACAGTCGGCAAAGATAAGCCGGGCGCTGGCCTTTTCCACCACCTGCCCACAGTACATAACGGCCACGTCGTCCGCCATCTCGTTGATGACGCCCAAATCATGGGTGATGAAGATGATGGACGTGCCGTTCTCCTCCTGCAGCTCGTTCATCAGCCGGAGGATCTGGGCCTGGATGGTCACGTCCAGGGCGGTGGTGGGCTCGTCGGCGATGAGAATCTTGGGCCGGCAGGCCAGGGCCATGGCAATCATCACCCGCTGGCGCATGCCGCCGGACAGCTGGTGGGGATACTGGTTGAGCACCGCCTCGGGGTTGGGGATCTGCACCGCGCGGAGCATCTCCAGGCTCTTTTCCGCCGCCTGCTTTTTGTTCATGCCCTGGTGGACCATAAAGGGCTCGGACAGCTGGCGCTTGACGGTGAACACCGGGTTCAGGCTGGTCATGGGCTCCTGGAAGATGACGGAGATAGCGTTGCCCCGGATGTGGTACATATCTTCCATGGGCAGCTTGGTCAGATCCTTGCCCTCAAAGATGATCTCGCCGGAGTCGATATAGCCGTTGGCGTCCAGCAGGCGCAGGATGCTCATGGCCGATACCGACTTGCCCGAGCCCGACTCCCCCACGATACCGATGGTCTTGCCCGGCTCCAGGCTGTAGGATACGTCGTTCACCGCCTTGACGGTGCCGCTTCTGGTCCTGAAATAGGTGTGGAGGTTTTTGACCTCAAGGAGCATATCCGCCATTATTTCTCCACCTCCGATTTCGGATCGAGCACGTCGCGCAGGGTGTCGCCGATGGTGTTGATGCAGATGACAACAATGGACAGGAACAGCGCCGGGAACAGCCAGCGCCACCAGAAGGACTCAATGACCAGCGCGCTGCGGGAGCCGTTGAGCATATTGCCCCAGGTGGGCCGGGGCAGCTGCACGCCGAAGCCCAGGTAGGACAGGCTGGATTCGGTGAGCATACAGCTGGCAAAGTCCAGGGTGACCGTCACCAAAATGACGGACACGATATTGGGCAGGATGTGGAAGAAGGCGATGCGCCCCTCCTTCACGCCCATGGACCGGGCCGCAGTGACAAATTCCTTCTCACGCTCGGCCAGAATCTGGCCGCGGACCAGCCGGGCCAGGCCCGCCCAGCTCAGCACGCCCAGGATAATCATGATGATGAAGATCCGGGTGTCCTCATGGATATCGGTGGATTGGAAGATGGCCGACAGGCACAACGCAAAGGGGAGAAAGGGGATGGCCCCCACGATCTCGCACATACGCATGAGCAGCATATCCACAATGCCGCCGAAATAGCCGGAGATACAGCCCACAATGACGCCGATGACGGTGGAGATGATGACGGCCACCGCGCCGATGGTCATGGTCATCTTGCCGCCGTTTACAATGCGGTTGAACACATCGCGGCCCATCTCGTCGGTGCCCATGATATAGCCCTTCAGCCCCCAGCTGCCCACAAAGCTCCCGTCCTTGAAGGCATAGTTCTGGAAGCCGCTGGTGATCACGGAATCCGCCGCGCCTTCCTGCTTCAGAGAGTTGGGCACATTGCACTGGTTGCGGTAGTTCTGCCCCCATGCGTATACCCGCCCCTTGTCGGTGAGCAGGGTAAAGTGCCGGGTGCCGCCGCTGACGGCGATGGCGTCCTCATCGTCCATCAGCTGGGGCATGGGGTCCTTCATGCCGGACATGACGATCTCGCCGTCGTCGGTGACCAGCGCCAGGGCGCCGCCGGTGGCGGCAATGTCCACCAGCTTGCGGTCCCCCAGGTACTCAAACAGATCCATGGTCATGTTCTTGCCGTTCTCGTCCTGGACTGTGACGATATTGTATTTGGTGCTCTTGCCGTAGACAAAATCGCCGTACTCATCAATGCCGTAGATGCCGTCGTTGGTGAATACGATTTTCTCCAGCTTGCCCACCTGCTTGCCGTGCTTGATAACGGAGGACAGGTTGGTGGCGGCCAATCCGTCGTTACCCCAGGCGTACAGCGTGCCGTCGTCCATGAGGATGGCGGTCACCTGGTTGCCGCAGATCAGCTGCCGCACGGCGGAGGCGTCAATGGTATTATCCCCCATCAGCTCCTCCGGCTGCTTGCGGGCGGACATAATCATGGAGCCGTCATGGCCGTACTGGCCGTTGTCCATCTCGCCCCAGCAGTACACGTGCCCGTCCTCCGAGATGGCCACGCAATGGTCGGAGCCCGCGGCCACATGGACGATTTTGCTGTTCTTCACCGCCTCGGGGATCTTCATCACATCCCGGGCGGGGTCGCCGGAGGTGTTGAAATAGTAGCCCCACATGGATACCTGCCCCTCGGTGTCCACGCCGATGGTGAAGGTGCCGCGGGAGGAGATATCCAGCGCGCCGTCCTTCATGCCCTCGGGCAGCTTCATCAGGCTCTGGGTGGGGGCCATGTTGGTGTGCAGCATCTCGCTGCCCGTCTCGGTCAGATCCACCGGCGCCAGGGCGGAGCCGATGAACACAAACAGGAACATTCCCACCAGCACAATCACCGAGCCGGTGGCCAGCGGCTTGCGGAAGAACCGCTTTACCGCCTGCTTGGAGGGGCTGTCGTAGCGCTCGTCCTTTATCTCGCTGTAGGAGCCCCTGAACATCCGGCTCACCCAGCGCAGAGGGGCAAAGCCCTTCTTTGCGGAACTATTCTTTTCACTCATAACGTCCCGCCCCCTTACTTGTTTACGCGCACGCGCGGGTCGGCCAGGCCGTAGGCCAGGTCCACCACCAGGTTACCCACCAGCCCCAGAATTACATAGAACATCTGAAGCAGCAGCACAACCTCAAAATCCTTTTTGCTCAGGCTTTCGATATAGATGCGGCCCACGCCGTTCAGGCCGAAAATATTCTCAATCACAATGGAACCGCTAAAAATCCCGGTAAACCAGCCGATCACCAGCGTGATGATGGGGATCAGCGCGTTGCGGAAGGCGTGGCTGTACACCACCACCCGCTCCCGCAGGCCCTTGGCCCGGGCGGTGCGGATGCAGTCCAGGCTCAGCGCCTCACTCATGGCGGCCCGGGTGTACCGGGTCATGCCGCCCAGGGAGGCGAAGGTCATGGCGATCAGCGGCAGGAGCATATAATACATCCTGTCCTTGAACTCCTGTAATCCGGTGTAATTGGACCCCGGCGTCTTCATGCCCGACACCGGGAACCAGCCCAGCTTGATGGCGAACACCCAGATAAACACAATGGCGACAATGAAGCTGGGGATGCTGTAGCCCACGATGGTGGCCACCTGCACGCCCGTGTCCAGCCGGCTGCCCCGGCGGGTGGCGCACAGGATGCCCAGGGGTATGGTGACGCCCAACCCCAGTATGGTTGCAAAAATGTTGATGAACACGGTGTTCTGCATGGGCCGGGCCAGCACCTGGGTGACCGGCCGGTTATACTCGTAGCTGTAGCCGAAATTGCCCTGCAAAATGCCGTTATACTTGCCGTTGATGGGCCCCAGGCCAATCCAGCCCAGGTACCGCACGAATACGTTCTGGTCGGTGCCCAGCTCCCGGCGCAGCTGCTCGATCTTCGCCGCGTACAGCTGCGGGGCGTTGGGATTGTTTTTCAAGCTCTGCTTATAGGTGTCCGCCTCCGCCACAGCCCGGTCAAAGGGGATGATGGAGTACACTAAGAACATGATAAAGGAGAGGATTATCAGCACGACCAGCATATACGCCAAACGCTTTATTATATATTTTCCCATATCGCACTTCCCTTCTTGCTGCGGCGCGGGAACGGGGATGGGGCAGCCGAACCCTGCGGCTGGCTGCCCCATCCATTGTCTTGCCTATTCCCTGCTAAGCAAATTTTTTGCGGCTTAGAACCCCTTCACGTTGGCGTAAAGGATGGCGCGGTCCTGGTCGAAGAACGGAGAGGTCTCGAAGTTCTCGATCTTGGCGTTGTATACGTCGTAGTAGTAGTTGGAGTACAGGGGGATGTCGGGCATGAGCTCGTTCCAGCGCTCAACATAACCCATCCACCAGTGGTTATACTCGTCCTCGGTGGTGGCGTTGAAGATCATGGCCATGGACAGGTAATCCATACCCAGCTTGTCGCCGGAAGCCTCCACGGCCTCCTCGTAGCTCAGCTTCTCCGCCTTCTGGTCATAGGGGAACGCCTTGTCGTACTCGTCCAGCACCTTGTTGGAGGAGTAGGGGAAGTACTTGGGGTCCAGAGACCAGTTATAGGACTGGTCATACACGGCGCTGGGCCAGCCGGTGGCCAGGTTGTACATGCCGTAGGTGGGAGTGCCCTCGTAGCCGTAGGACGCCTCGCGGTAGATATTGCCCTGGAGCAGGGTGAAGTCGCCGGTGGTGGAGCGGATGACCATGCCGGCGGCGGCCAGGTCGCTGCTGTTGGACAGGGTGGTGGTCAGCAGGTCGGTGACGCTGTTGGGCTGGCTGCCGAACCAGTTGATGGCCAGGGGCATATAGTACTCGCCATTGACCTCCACGGTCTTGTAGGTCACGCCGTCGGTGTTGGCCACGGAGGCGTAGTTCTTGTTCACGTCCGCAGTGCCGTCGCCGGAGGCGGCGTTGGCCTCCTCGGCGGTGAGCTTCTTATAGCGGACGGCGTCCACGCCGGTCTGGCCGGGCTCGTAGGGCTCGCCCTTGGAGTTATAGATCCAGCCGCCCTCCTCCAGCACCTTCACGGCGGTGTCGGGGGAGAAGGAGTAGTCGGTCAGCTCGATCTCATCCTGCACGGCCTGCCACATGGAGAAGTCGGGGCTGTAGGGGCCGTCCACCACCACGCCGTAGCCGCCGGTGAAAGTCTGACAGAACTCGTTGCGGTTGAGCAGGTAAGCCACGGCCTGACGAACCTCTTTGAACATGGTGGGGCCGAAGTCGCAGTCAAACTGGATCTTGCCGTAGCCCGCGCGCTGGTAGTGGGTCTCCACGAACTTCTCGCCGTCCACCACGGCCAGGGCGGCCTTGGTGGCGTCGCCGCCGGTGACCTGGCCCAGCACGTCGATCTCGCCGCCCGTCAGCTGGGCGACCTGGGTCTCCTCAATGATCTTGCTGTAGACGATGGTCTCGATGGAGGGCTTCTGGCCCTCGAAGTTGCCCTTATACTCGGGGTTGATGGTCATGACCGCCTGGCTGGTGCCCTCGTCCCACTCGGACACCACATAGGGGCCGCTGTAGGGGATGTCCAGGTTGTAGCGGTTGCCCAGGATCTCGGCGGCCTTCACGTAGTCCTCGCCGTTCATCTCGTAGTAGTTGTCGGTGAGGTAGCAGCCGTTGCCGTCGTCCATGATATCAACGTCCTTGCCCAGCCACTGCTCCAGGACGTAGGGCTGCACGGCGCCATTGGTGTAGGCAAAGTAAGAGGGGTAGTAGTCGCTGGAGACGGTCAGGGAGAAGGTGTAGTCGCCCAGCAGGCGCACGCCGGAGAACTCCTTGGTGCCGGTCTCGGAGCCGGGGCCGGTGTAGGCGTTGAAGTCCTCAAAGCCCACCAGGGCCTGGCCATTCATGCCGGAGTGGTTGGTGCCCTGGGCCACGGGGGTGGAGAAGCTCAGAACGTAGGCCAGGTAGTTCTTGGCGGTGACGGGGCTGCCGTCGCTGAACTTCAGGTCGTCATAAATCTCAATGGTGTAGGTGCAGGTGCTGTCGTCGTTCTCGGTCTCCTCATGGCTTTTGACCACGGTCTGGCTCCACTGGTAGGCGCCGCCCTGGTCGGACTCCATGGTGGACAGGCCGCTGGTCAGGAACCAGACTCCCTGGTCGGACGCGCCCACGGAGCTGGAGCCCCAGCCGGGATAACGGAAATCGCCGGACAGCTCGGTGACGTCGCCCAGGATCACCTTGTTCTCAAAGACCTCCTGAGATCCAGATGGAGCCTCCGAGGGGGCCGTGCTGTTGTCGGCGGGGGGATTGCTCTCGCCGGTTTCCTTGGGACCGCAGCCGGCCAGAAGGCCAAGACACATCACGGCCGCCAGCAGAAGCGCAAGAAACTTCTTCATATTTACTCTTCCTCCTTGAATGATTTATCCATAACCTCCTCCGGCCTCCCCTTTTGGGGAGGCCTGCGGCGGCTATCGACCGTAGATCAGGCCCCGAAGCGGGGCGGCGGGGGCGCTTTCACACTTTGCTCGAATAAACCCCCTCAGTCTGGAAAAAGGGAGCTCCGCTCCTGATGGAAAATGAAGCGTGCTCCCCTTTTGGGGCAACCAAAAGGGGGCGCAAGGGCCGGCCCTTGCGCCCGACCGATTTTGCGTTGGACTGCGGGCCGGAGAACCATGAAACCCCCGGTTGAACTTACCGTTTATTTTAGTATACTCCGCGCAACTTTTCAATGATAAGCCTGCATTTTTTCTTTTTTCTGTAAAATCGCTAAAAACCAGCGCTGTTTTTTCACCCTCAATTAGTGAAGTTGTTCGTTTTTTTCATAGCCCCATCCAATTCAGCCCGTCCAAATGCCCTCCCGGCACATACATTCGTTTCCCCAGGGCGGCCCTTTGTTCCTGACAAGGCGCGGAAGGGCCGCCGGAGCCATCCCCCGGCGGCCTGAGCCCGTCAAAAGGGCATCTCCGCGCCCGCGCCTGAAAGCGCGAAAAATTTTCATTCATTTTTCCCTGCGGCCCGCCGGCTTATTCAAACAGGGCCGCTGCCTGCCCCGCGCCGCCGGTTTGAAGGCCTCCGCCCTCCCCGGCTCTCCGGCCTATCGCTGCATCTCCATGGCCGCCTGGAAGGCCAGCAGGTTTTCCCGCAGGGACTTGGCCGGGTCGCGGACAAACCCCTCCTCGGAAGAGGCGTCCAGCCACCACAGGCTGTCGTACAGCCGCCCCTCCTTTTCAAAGGTATCCGCCAAATCCTGGTCGGTGTTGAGCAGCTGGACGCTGCCCGCCAGCAGGGTGTTCACAACGTCCATAAAGTCGGCGATGCCCTCAGGGAAGAATTTTTCGTGGAGCGTGGACTGGAAGTTGATATCAAACTCCACTGTCCCCTCCCGGGCGGTGATCTCCTCCCCAGTTTGGGACAGGGTAAACAGCCGGAAGGAATAGCTGCACCTCCCCTGGTACATGGTGGGGTGATAGCGCAGCAGGTACTCCCTGCCGTACTCCTTGCACAGGAACAGGGCGTTATAGCCCGGGTGGACGAAATATCCCTCTTCGGAAAAGAGCAGATTCTCCCCCTCCCAGAGCTCCACCCTTTGGCCCACCGCCCTGCCGTCCGCCACGATGTCGCATATCTGGACCCGCTCCGGCACGCCGTCCCGGTCCAGGTCGGTGGTGCGCATCCCACCGTCTTCGCCGTAGATGCTGTCCGCGTTCTCATAGCGCTCATCCGCGCTTAAGCCCACCGCTTCCAGGGCGTCAAGCACGGCGTTGCGGAAGCCCACCGACCCGATCTCGGCCTGGATCCAGAGGGGGGTGGCCGTCCTGCTGTCCCCTTCGCCGGTGAAAATGAGGTAGCTCAGCCCGCTGCCGTAAAAGTTCATCCAGCCCCCGCCGTCCAGGCTCATTCCCCCGGCCAGCAGGTTCACCGCGAATTCCGGCTCGGTGGTGTGGTACTCGCAGATCAGCCGCCAAATCTCCGTCTCCACCTCCTCGCCGCCGGCCTGCACGGTGTAAAGGTATGGTCCTTCCATGCTCTTGATGCGCACCCGGTCAAAGGGCACCGCCTTGGCCAACAGCGCCGGCTCCCACCGCTCCGTCTCCTCGTTATAGCTCTCGCCCCAGGTGGTGAGCACGCCCCCGGGCACGTCGGCCTGGAACTGGGCGGCCGCATGGGCTTTGGCGGCGTCCAGCACATCCTGGGGCACTCCGGCAGTGTCAAAAGCGGTCTCCACCTCCGGGGTCTTGTGGTTGTTATACCACTCCTCCGCCGCGGTCATCAGCCGGGCGGCCAGCCGGCCCACGGCCACGGCCTCCTCGTCGGAGATGGACTCGGGGTAGAGGCGCAGTTTGGCGTCCGAACTGGTCTTCGCGGGCGTGCTGGCCATGGACTTCATCTCGGTGACCACCCCTGTCCCATCCGAAAGGTCCACAATAAAGGTCCAGTAGCCGGTATTGGGGTCTTCGCCGCTGAATTTGTACGCCGTGGGCGCGGTGCTCACCATCACCGACGTGCGGCCATCGTCGTCCCACCACCACGCCTCCAGGTTCCCGGCGATGTACGGCGGGTTCTCCAGGGCCAGCCAGGGAATGGGGTGGGCCACGTCATAGGCCGGGTGCCAGTAGGTGTCCTCCCCCAGCGCCAGGCCGCCCGCCGCGTTGGAGATAGCCACATTGCCGTCTGCCCGGATGGCAAAGCGCAGATCGTCCGTTTCATCCGCCCGGCGGGAAAACCGCTCTCCGTCCTCCACATCCAAGTACATAAACGCCGCGGACCCCTCCGCTCGGAAGATCAGATCGCCGTCCTCCAGCGTGAAATAGTGGCGCCGTATCCCTGCGCTGTCCTTCAGCACCTCGTCGGCCAGGCAGATCACGCCGTCCTCCCGGGTCCAGGTCCCACTGCCGATGTAGCTGCTCAGAAAGCCCTCGTAGTATTCAAAGCTGCCGTCCTGCCGCAGCGTGATGGTAAAGTCCCCGCCAAAGCCGCCCGCGTCCCGGACATACGTCATCTCGCTTGTGCCGTAGGGCCAGACAAGCTCATCTTCCGGCTCCTCCACCGACCCAAACGCGCACAGGCAGGCCAGCGCCGTGGCCAGCACCACGGCCACCGCCGCCCACAGCCACCGCCTGGGGGCCTGGGCAATGCGGGTGATGCGCTCCTTGAGGCTCTTCTTGTCCCCCGTCATGGTGGTGGCGCATCGGAACAGGTCGCCCGGGCCGGGCCGCGCGGTGACCAGGGACAGCAGGGTGCCGCCATAGGCGGCCCGCTCCCCGTCCCCCAGACGTTTGAGGGCACCCTCATCGCAGGCCAGCTCACCGTCCCGCCGGCTCAGCCCCACCGCCAGCCACACCAGCGGATTCCACCAGTGGACGGCCAGGGCGGCGCACCGCAGCAGGCTCCAGATGTGATCGCCCTGGCGGAAATGGGTGTACTCGTGGGCCAGCACGTGGCGGAGCATGGCCGGGTCCGCCGCAGCCTCTGGGGTGACGTATACCGCCGGGCGGACAATGCCAAACAGGCAGGGGGAGGGCAGCCCCGCCGCCTCATACACCGCCAGCGGGCAGTCCGCTCCCTCCAAGAGGCCCCGCCTCCGGCGCAGCTTCCCATAAAAGCGCAGATTGGACAGCAGCAGCACAAGCGCCGCCAATCCGCTTCCCCCCAGCCAGGCCCAGCCCAGCCAGGCCGGGGCCTTGGTAAAATCAGGGGCGGCAGGGGGCTCCGGCGCGTCCGGCGGCGCGGGAGGGCCGGGGAGGGTTGGCGCCATTCCCGGCGTCAGCTCCGTGACAGGCAGGCCGGTTATCCCGTCTCCCGGGGCGGCGTCCGCAGCGGGCGCTGTGAGCGCCGGGGGCAGATCCGCCACGCCCTGTTCCATGCGGGTCTCGGTGAATACCCACACTCCGGCAATGGGGGAGGTGAACAGCTGCACCGGCACCAGCAGCCGCACCAGCACCACCGCCCACAGCGCGTAGCGCATACGGGCGCTGATGCGCTTTCCCAGCGCGAAGCGCAGGGCCAGCACCACGGAAATGAGAAATATGGAGGTAAACACCCACTCCAGCAGCATCAGCGTCATATCTTTCCCCCCCTTTCAATCTGATCCAGGATGGAGCGCAGCTCGGCCACCTCGTCCCGGGACAGCTCCTGGCGTTTGGCCATGGCGCTCATCATCATTCCTACGCTGCCCTGATACACCCGGTCCAAAAAGCTATGGGTCTCGGCGGTGACGGCCCGCTCCCGCTCCACCGCCGGGGCGTACAGCTTGCCGCGGGCCCCCGGCTCCACCCGGAGCAAGCCCTTTTCCTCCATCCGGCGAAGGGTGGTGATGGTGGTGCTCTTGGCCCAGCCCACCTGCTCCCCCAGCGCCGCCACCAGCTGCATCACCGTGCGGGGGCTGTCCTCCCACAGGCAAGTGAGCACGTTCCACTCGCTGGAGGTGAGCTTGACGCCCGCCGTATCCTTTTTGGCTTCCATATTTATTCCTCCCCGTTTAGTTTACATTGTAGTCCTATGATAACACAGTTGGTTTACGTTGTCAACCAAAATATCCAATGCCGGCAAGCTGGACACCGCCCCCTTATTGACCGGCAAAAACCCATCTCTCCATTTTCCTGTTCGGCACAAAAATAGAGCTTGACAAATCAATCGTTTGTACTATAATAAAAGGGACAAACGTTTGATTTTTGTGGGACGACCACTCGCCGGGAGGTAAATTCTGTGGAGGTCATGGACAAGCTGACAATTCTGGCCGACGCCGCCAAATATGATGCCGCCTGCACCTCCAGCGGGGTGGTCCGGGGCGGGAAGCTGGGGAGTATTGGCACCGCCACCAATTCCGGCTGCTGCCACACCTTTTCCGCCGACGGGCGTTGCGTCTCCCTGCTGAAGGTGCTCTATACCAACCACTGCTGCTACGACTGCGCCTATTGCGTCAACCGCCGCTCCAACGACGTGCCCCGGTCGGCCTTCACCCCGCGGGAGCTGGCGGAGCTGACCATACAATTTTATCGGAGAAACTACATTGAGGGGCTGTTTTTGTCCTCTGCGGTGCTGAAAAGTCCCGATTATACCACCGAGCGGATGATTGAGACGCTGCGCCTTCTGCGCACAGAATACCGGTTCAACGGCTACATCCACGCCAAGGCTATCCCGGGGGCGGACCCAGGGCTTACCTACCAGCTGGGGCTGCTGGCGGACCGGCTGAGCGTCAATATCGAGCTGCCCTCGGAAGCATCCCTCCGGCTGCTGGCCCCTGACAAAACCAAAGCCGCCATCCTCAAGCCCATGGCCCAGATCCGGGACGGGGCGGCCCAGTCCAAGGCGGAGCTGAGGCTCTACCGCCACGCGCCCCGGTTTGCCCCGGCGGGGCAGTCCACCCAGATGATCGTGGGGGCCACCCCTGAGAGCGACCTGCACATTTTGTCCCTGACAGACGTGCTCTATCGGAAGTACCGCTTGAAACGCGTATTTTTCTCCGCCTATATGCCGGTGTCCCAGCACAAAAGCCTGCCTGCCCCGGCCGGCTTCAAGCCCCCCCTGCTGCGGGAGCACCGGCTGTACCAAGCGGACTGGCTGATGCGTTTTTATGGCTTTAGCGCCCAGGAGATCCTGGACGACAGCCATCCCAACTTCGACGCCACCCTGGACCCTAAGAGCGATTGGGCCCTGCGCCACCCGGAGTTTTTCCCGGTGGACGTAAACCGGGCGGACTATGAGGCCATCCTGCGGGTGCCCGGCATTGGCGTCCGGGGGGCAAAAAGGATTGTCACCGCCCGGCGGTATGGCCCGGTTTCCTTTGAGGGGCTGAAACGGCTGGGCATTGTGATGAAGCGCGCGCAGTATTTCATCACCTGCTCGGGCCGGATGCTGCCCGGCCTGCGGTTTGGCCGGGACAGCGTTTACCGCCGCCTGGCCGGCCTGGAGCAGGCGGAATCGGGCCGGGAAGGCTGGCAGCAGCTATCCCTGTTTGACGGAAATGTGGGCTGATGATGATCGCATATCGGTATGACGGCACCTTTGCCGGGTTTTTGACCTGCGTTTGGGACGCGATGGAGGGTAACATAGAGCCTGCGGCGTTTCTGCTGTCCGGCGGCGGCGCGACGCTCTGGGAGACGCGGGAGCCTGCCCCAGACCAAGGCAGGGCCAGACGGCTCTATAGCGCCCTGGCCAGGCGGGTGTCCCCTGAATTTCAAAAAATGATCGCCCGGGGATTTTTGACCTGCCTGCCGGAGAAAGAGCTGGATCTGCTGGCCCTGATCCGCCGGGGGCTCCGGGAGGGGGACCGGGTGCGGCTGGATTTGAGCGACCCGGTGATCGCCAGGGTAAACCTCGCGCTGACAAAGATGTGGACGGAGTGGGACCATTTGAAGGGTTTTGTCCGCTTTTCCGATTTGGACGGCTTCCTGGTGGGCGAGATTGAGCCGAAAAACCGGGTGCTGCCCCTGCTGGCCCCCCATTTTGCAGAACGGTACTCCGGGGAACGGCTGGCGCTCTATGACCGCACCCATCACGAGCTGTTCCTCTCCCACCTGGGGCGCTGGAAGCTCCTGCCTGCGGAGGACTTTCGCATGGACCCCGCCGGAACGGAGGAGCAGGCCTTCCGGGCCATGTGGCGGAAGTATTATCAGACCATTGCCATTGAGGGGCGGATCAATCCCAAATGCCAATCCAGCCACCTGCCTAAGCGGTACCGCCACGTGATGACGGAGTTTGAATGACTCCGCCAAATAAGGGCAGGGCAGACCATCGCGGTCTGCCCTGCCCTTGTCGATTTGCTCAGCCCTTCCTTAACTTTTTTATTCAGCCGGCCGCTTCCTTTCCCAACAGCTTGTCAACGGACGCCAGCTTGACGCACAGGGCAAATATCTCCATCGCTGTGCGCAGATCCTCCTGGGACGGGTAGGTGGGGGCGATGCGGATATTGCTGTCATGGGGATCCTTGCCGTAGGGATAGGTCGCCCCAGCCCCGGTGAGCACCACGCCCACCTTTTTCGCCTTGGCCGCAATCTCCTTCGCGCAGCCGTCCAGGGAGTCAAAGGAGATAAAATATCCCCCCTTGGGCGCCGTCCACGTCCCGATCCCCAGGCCGCCCAGCTCGCGCTCCAGGGTGTCGGTGACGATCTCAAACTTGGGCCGGAGGATATCCGCATGGCGGCGCATGTGCTCCACCAGGCCGTGGATATCGCCGAAAAAGCGCACATGGCGAAGCTGGTTCACCTTGTCGTGGCCAATCGTCTGAATGGCCAGCTGCATCTTGATGTCCTCCATGTTGTTGGGGGAAGTGGCGATGGCCGCAAGCCCCGAGCCGGGGAAGCTGATCTTGGAGGTGGAGGCGAATTTATACACCAGGTCCGGGTTCCCCGCCCGCTTGCACTCCGCCAAAATCTCAATCAAGTGATCCTGGTCGTGGTCGTACAGGTGATGTACCCCATAAGCGTTGTCCCAGTAAATGCGGAAATCCTTTGCCGCCGGCTTCAGCCGGGCAAAACGGCGCACCGTCTCGTCCGAGTAGGAGATGCCCTGGGGGTTGGAGTATTTGGGCACGCACCAGATGCCCTTAACGGCGTCATCGGAGGCCACCAGCTCCTCCACCAGATCCATATCCGGGCCGGTGGGCGTCATGGGCACGTTGATCATCTCAATGCCGAAATACTGGGTAATGGCAAAGTGGCGGTCGTATCCCGGAACGGGGCACAGGAATTTCACCTTGTCCAGCCTGCACCAGGGGGTGCTCCCCATGACGCCATGGGTCATGGAGCGGGAAATGGTGTCGTACATCACATTCAAGCTGGAATTCCCGTAGATGATGATGCTGTCGATGGGGTTTTCCATCATGTCGCCGATCAGCTCCTTTGCCTCCCTGATCCCGTCCAGCACCCCGTAATTCCGGCAGTCGGTGCCGTCCTCGCAGGTGAGATCGTCGTTGCTGCTCAGCACGTCCATCATCCCCATGGACAGGTTCAGCTGCTCAATGCAGGGCTTTCCCCTGGCCATGTTCAGGCTCAGGCCCCGTCCCTGGTATTCTTTATATTCGGCCTTCAGCTGCGCGCGCAGGGCTTTCAGCTCCTCTTCGGTCATTTCCGCGTATGGTTTCATCTTGTTCTCCTTTCAGTTTGGCTACTATATTTATAACGCATTTCCCCCATTTGCACAAGCCCTTTATATCGGGGCGCGGCAATTTCCCCAGCAGCCTTCCCCTCCAGGACAGCGCAGGGCCCCAGGGATCGCTCCCTGGGGCCCTGCGCGTTGGTTTTCACGGCGCTGCGCGGCGCTTACGCCGCCTCGTCCCCCTGGGCGGGGGCGTTCTCCTCGCCAAAGAACTCGGCCAGCACCTCGTCGCAGTTGAGCACGGCCTCGTCGTCCTCGCCGCTCAGGCTGGACAGGCCGGCCGCATCCACGGCGTTGCCGCCGAATACCCGGGCAAAGCTGTCCAGCACGGCCCGCGCGGCGGACACGGTGATCAGCTCATCGGGCTGGAACGTACCGTCGCCATAGCCGGACACCAGCCCGCTGGCCTGGGCCCAGCCGATGGCCGGGGCAAACTCATGCCCGGCAGGCACGTCGGCAAAGGTGGGCGCGCCCGCCTCGGGGCTCCCCTCATGCCGCCACAGGTAGTCCAGGAACTCCCCGCGGGACACCGGGCCGCTGGCCAGAGGCACAGCCACGTCCTCAATGGTAATGGTGCTGGGCCGTCTCAACGGTCTGCTGGGCGGAGTTGGCGGTATTGACGGCCTCGGCCACCGTGTCGTTCGCCGCGTCCACCACCTTCTCGCTGTCCTTGACGGCCTCCTCGGCCTTGTCGATTTTTCCGGCGGTGTCCTCGTCGATTCCGTCAATGGCCGAACCGGCGGCGTCCTCCGCCTCCTCCACGTCGGTTTCCACCTGCTCCGCGTCTTCCACGACCTCATCGTAGGGATCGCCAAAGAGGGCCTGCGCCGGGTCCTTCGCGTCCTCCGCGAACACGGGCGAGATCATGCTGGCGCACAGCGTCAGGGCTAGGGCGGCAGCCAGTGCTTTTTTTAACATTTTCATTTTCAACTTCCTTTCTTTGCTTTTTTTCGGACGCAAAGAGTCCGGTAACCGAACGGGCATAGCGCGGCGCATACCGCCCCTTAGCCTCTGGTTTTGCGTCTCAGCGTTTCCGCTGATTTGCCTCGCAGCCGAACGGGCACAGCGCGCACTCCGCGCCAAGCCTCTGGCTTTGCGTCCCACAGTTTCCCATGGTTTGCCAAATTGCAACCCGGCGAACATAGCGTCGGAAAGGATCCCTTAACCTTAGTCCCGTAGTTTTGCTGTCCCACGGTTTCCCGTGGTTTGCCAAAAACCACTGTCGTTTCACCCCGCCGCCGTCGGCCTTCCGCCGGCAGGCCCCTGCCAGGGTGTACTCGCCTCATTCATTCAGCTTCCTCCCTCCATCTCCCCATCCGTCCCAGATCCCTTGAAAGTGGACAGAAGGTGGATTCTGCCCACAAAGCACCTTTCCGGCCGCCGTTGACGGCTGGAAAGGTGTAAAAAAAGGCGTAAAAACCATGGGACCGCCCAATCAGGCATAGGTGGCCTCAAATTTTGCATACCTTTTTTGTAAATTTGCTGATTTTGAAAAACACGCTTCCCCTACCGGGGGTTTATGTTATAATAAAAAATGTCTTAATGCACCCTGTTTGACCGGGTGCAGGGAGCTTTGATGTAAGCAAAGGCGACAGAATCCACCTTTTGTCTACAATGCCGAAGCCGCTAACACACCAGCCCCAGCCGTTCCAGCTGCCGGGCGTGCTCCGTCCCTGCGGTGAGCAGGTAAATGCGGGTGGTGTTGATGGACGCGTGCCCCAGCACGTCGGCCAGCTTGACGATATCCCGGGTCGCCCGGTAGAAGGCGGAGGCAAACAGGTGGCGCAGGTTGTGGGGGAACACCTTGGACGGCTCCACCCCCGCCCGCTGGCACAGTCCCTTCATCTCCCGCCAGATCTGCTTCCTGGACAGGCTTGCGCCGCCCCTGGTGAGGAACACCTCGCCGGAGGCGGTTTTGTTCCTCCCGGCGTATTTCAGCAGCTTCCTGCACAGCTTCCCCGGCAGCAGGATGGTGCGGATTTTCCCCTTGAGGGCCACGTCCGCCCGTCCCCGCCGCGCCGCCTCCACCGTGACGAAGCGCAGCTCCGAAACCCGGATGCCGGTGGCGCAGATGGTCTCCAGCAGCAGGGCCAGCCGCTCCCGGCCCCCCTCCCGGGCCGCGGACAGCAGCCGCTGGTATTCCTCCCGGGTGAGCTCCTTGGACTCCTCCCGGAAGGCGCGCCGCTGGAGCCTGAGCAGCCTTGCCCGGCACTCCTCCCAGCCCAGAAAGCGGAACAGCCCGTTCAGCGCCGACAGCTTGGCGTTCACGCTCACCGGCGACTGCCCCATGGCCAGCAGATGGGCTTTCCACGCCGATACCGCCTCCCGGCTCACCGCCGCGTCCCCCAGCCATGCGGCAAAGGCCCGCCCATCCCGCAGATATTTTTCCACCGTGGACGGCGCCCGCTCCTCCTGAATCAGATACGCCCGGTAGGCGCTCAGCCCACGCCCATCCAACCGTCGCTCACACATGCCCGACACCTCCAGTATGGTAAATGCTATGGCCACCGCACATCAAAAGAATCCTTTGACATCTGCGGCGCGCCTGCGCCGCAGGGGCCGCAAGGCGGCCTGCGTTGGACTTCATAGGCAAAACACAGCCCATAAAATGGCTTGCGGGCTTTGCCCGCCTTGAAAGCCGGCAGCCGGTTTTCAAGGGTTTTGACCATACTAGTGTACCATATTGGGGGAAAAATAATCCGCAGCGGGCACAGGAACGCGGAAAAGCGAATGTGACAACATCACGGAAGCCGGCGGGGAAATCCGCTAGAATAGGCCCATCAACAAAAAAGCAGGAGGATAAGATCATGTACGCTGTCAATATCAATGAAACCAATTTTTCCGATGAGGTCATCCGTTCCGACCGGCCCGTTCTGCTGGACTTCTGGGCCCCCTGGTGCGGCCCCTGCCGCATGGTGGGGCCCATCGTGGAGGAAATCGCCCAGGAGCGTACCGACATTAAAGTGGCCAAGGTCAACGTGGACGAGCAGCCGGAGCTGGCGGGCCGGTTTGGCGTCATGGCCATCCCCGCGCTGGTGGTGATGAAGGACGGCAGGATCACCAGCCAGGCCGCCGGGGCCCGCCCCAAGGCCCAGATTCTGGCCATGCTGTAAGGGGGCGCCGTCATGGGATTTTTTGACTTTCTGAAGGGCCCCGATATCAATCAGGGCGTCCAGGAATACGGCGCCGTCCCCGGCGCCGTGCTGCTGGACGTGCGCACCCCCCAGGAATACCGGGAAGGCCACATCCCTGGCAGCGTCAACGCGCCGCTCCAAGCCCTCGGCGGGGCGGGGCGCGTCCCCGCCGGGAAAGACGTTCCCCTGTTCGTATACTGCCACAGCGGCGCACGCAGCCGCCAGGCGGTCAGCCTGCTGGCCCGGATGGGCTATGCCAACGTAAAAAATATCGGCGGAATTGCCGCATACAGGGGAAAGGTGGAGTGCTGAAATGAAGGTTGTGATCATCGGCGGCGTGGCGGGGGGCGCTACGGCGGCGGCCCGCATCCGCCGGCTGGATGAGCAGGCGGAGATCGTGGTGTTTGAGCGCTCTGGGTATATCTCCTACGCCAACTGCGGTCTGCCCTACTACATCGGCGGGGTCATCGAGGACCCGGAGGCCCTGACCCTCCAGACGCCCGAGAGCTTTTTCTCCCGCTTCCGGGTGCATATGCGGGTGCGCCACGAGGTCACCGCCATCCGCCCGGAGCAAAAAACCGTCTGTGTCAAAAACCTGGACACCGGCGAGAGCTTTGAGGAGAGCTACGACAGGCTGATCCTCTCCCCGGGCGCAAAGCCCACCCAGCCCAGGCTGCCCGGCTCCGGCCTGCCCAATGTGTTCACCCTGCGCACGGTGGAGGACACCTTCCGCATCAAGGACTATATCCAGAAAAACCATCCCGCGTCCGCCGTGCTGGCGGGGGGCGGCTTCATCGGCCTGGAGCTGGCGGAAAACCTGCGGGAGCTGGGGCTGGAGGTCACCATCGTCCAGCGCCCCCGCCAGCTGATGAACCCCTTTGACCCGGACATGGCGGCCTTTATCCACGGCGAGGTGCGCAGGCACGGGATAAAGCTGGCCCTGGGGCGCACGGTGGAGGGCTTTGCGCCCCACGGCAGCGGCGTGGACGTGCTGCTCAAGGACGAGGCCCCCCTCCACGCCGGCTTGGTGGTGCTGGCCATCGGCGTCACCCCGGACACCGCCCTGGCCAGGGACGCGGGCCTGGAGCTGGGGCTCAAGGGCAGCATCGTGGTCAATGACCGCATGGAGACCTCCGCGCCCGGCATCTACGCGGTGGGCGACGCCGTGCAGGTAAAGCACTCTGTCACGGGGGAGGACGCGGTGATCTCCCTGGCCGGGCCCGCCAACAAGCAGGGGCGGATCGCGGCGGACAACATCTGCGGCGGCGGCAGCCGCTACCTGGGCAGCCAGGGCAGCAGCGTCATCAAGGTGTTCGGCCTCACTGCCGCGGCCACGGGTGTCAACGAGACCAACGCCAAAAAGGCGGGGCTGGCGGCGGACAAGGTGGTATTGTCCCCTATGAGCCGCGCGGGCTACTATCCCGGCGGGCGGGTGATGACCATGAAGGTCGTCTTTGAAAAGGAGACTTACCGGCTTCTGGGCGCCCAGATCGTGGGCTATGAGGGGGTGGATAAGCGCATTGACGTGCTGGCGACGGCCATCCGCGCGGGGCTGAAGGCCACCCAGCTGAAGGACCTTGACCTGGCCTACGCGCCGCCCTACTCCTCCGCCAAGGACCCGGTGAATATGGCGGGATTCATGGTGGACAACATCGCCGGCGGCGTGCTCCGGCAGTGGCATCTGGAGGACGTGCCCGCCCTGCCCCGGGACGGCAGCGCGGCGCTGCTGGACGTGCGCACCCCCCAGGAATTTGGACGGGGGCATGTGGAGGGGTTCCAAAATATCCCCGTGGACGAGCTGCGGGAGCGGCTGGGCGAGCTCGAACCGGGCAGGCCGGTCTATGTCATGTGCCAGAGCGGCCTGCGCAGCTACATCGCCTGCCGCATTCTGGCCGGGCATGGCTTTACCGCTTACAATTTCTCCGGCGGCTACCGGTTCTACGACGCCGTGGCCCATGACCGCTGTCTGATTGAGCGGGCTGCGGCCTGCGGCATGGACCAATAGGGCACAAAAAAACAGCCCCGCGCATCCTTGAGAAGAGGATACGCGGGGCTCTTTATGTATCCCGCAGGCCGGCCAGCCTGCCCTCGTCTAAAATTTCCACACAGCCCCGGGCCAGCTTCACCATGCCCTCGCCCTGAAAATAGCGCAGCATCCGGGTCACCACCTCCCGGTGGGTGCCCAGGTGGTTGGCGATGGCCTCGTGGGTAAGGCGCAGCACCGCCGAGCCCTCAATGGCGGACTCCTCCAGCAGGAAGGCGGCCACCCGCTTGTCCAGGCTCTTCCACATAACCTGCTCCATGAGCCACATGACCTCGGAAAACCGCGCCGCCATGATCTCGTTGGTGTAATTGGCCGCGGGGGCGGACTGTTCCATCACCTGCCGGTAGACTTCTGCGGGGATGACCCAGAGCCGGGTGTCCTTTTCCGCCTGGATGGTGATATCAAACTGCACGCTGCGCATCATGCAGGAGGCGGAAAACAGGCACAGGTCCCGGTCAAACAGCCGGTATACCGTGATCTCCCGCCCCTCCTCCGAGAGGATATAGGCCCGGAGCTGGCCGGAGCGCACCAGCAGCAGCCCGGTACAGTCCGCATCCCCGTTGTGGAGCACGGTCCCTCTTTTGACCTCCCGCCGGGCCAGGCTGCCCAGGATCAGCTCCTGATGGGCAGGCGCCAGCTGATCCCAAATCGGGAAATAGCTTTGAAAGTCCATACAGCCTCCTTCTTATTATACAACCAGTATAGGCTATCTGCCATGATATGTCAAACATACAAAAAGAATTTCCAAAAATTTCTTGCCGGGGCGGGCCCGCCCCAGGGGAGCGGCCCGCTTGGAATCAGGGGGCGGCCGCCCGCTCAGGGCAGCCGCCCGCGTGTGTCACAGCTCCCTGCGCCCGTTCTCCTCCCGCATTCTCTGGTGGAGGCACGCCAGCGCGTCGGACAGCCCCCCCAGGTGGTCGATGAGCCCCAGCTTCACCGCCTCCTTGCCGTAGATGACGCTGCCCACATCGGCGGCCATCTCCCCGGTGTTGAGCATCAGGTGCTCAAAGTCCTTCCGGCTGATGCGGCTGTTGCGGGTTACGAAGTCGCAGATGCGGTCCTGAATGCGCTCGAAGTAGTGGAAGGTCTGGCTCACCCCGATGACCAGCCCATTAAGCCGCACCGGATGGATGGTCATGGCCCCGGAGGGCACGATGAACGATTCCTTGGCCGCCACCGCCAGGGGCACGCCGATGGAGTGCCCTCCCCCCAGCACCAGGGACACCGTGGGCTTGCGCATCCCGGAGATCATCTCCGCGATGGCAAGGCCCGCCTCAATGTCGCCCCCCATGGTGTTGAGCAGAATGAGCAGGCCGTCCGCCTCGTCGCTCTCCTCCACGGCGGTGAGCAGGGGCAGAACGTGCTCATACTTGGTGGTCTTTGCCCCGGAGCGCTCCTCCTGGTGGCCCTCAATGGTACCTACGATGGTCAGGGTATGAATGGTGCCGTCTTTCGTCTTGACGGTGCTGGAACCCAGATCCACAATGTCCTGCCGGAGCTGGTCCTGCTCCTCGTTTTCGCCGTTTTCCGGCGGTCTGGTCTCCTCAGTCATGGAAAAACCCCCTTTTGCGGTAGCTTTTCCGCAAAAGGGGGTTTCTATCCGTTACAGCGGATCCAGGACCATGAGGATCTCGCCGCTGTCTGCCTCGTCCACCTCGCCGGTGTGGCGGAAGCCCAGCTTTTCATACAGCAGCCGGGCGGGCTCGTCCCCCTCCACATAGCACAGGCTGACCTGGGAATAGCGGCCGTCCGCCCGCATCTCGTCCAGGGCCAGCCGGGCGGCGGCCTCGCCGAAGCCCCGGCGCTGATACCGCCGGTCGATGAGCAGATGGCTGAACACGTACTCCCGGTCCTCGGGCCAGTCGTAGTAAAGCAGCATGCCCACCGGGGTATCGCCGTCCAAAATCAGCCTTGCCTGGGCCCTGCGCTCCCGGTAGGCGTAAGCCCGGGCCAGAATGCCGGTGGAGCTGCCCACGAACCGCTGCTGATCCTCCCGGACGGCCAGCTTATGCCGCCAGTTGTCCGGGCCGATGGGTTCCAGGCGGACCGCGCTCACCCCTGGTACACCGCCTTGCAGGCAGCGTAGGTCATATAGCAGTCCAGCTTGGACACGGTCTCAAAGGGGGAGTGCATACTCAGTACAGGTACGCCCGCGTCCAGGGTGTCGATGTTGCGGTTGGCCATGTAGCAGGCCACGGTGCCGCCGCCGCCCTGGTCGGCCTTGCCCAGCTCCG
Organism: uncultured Oscillospiraceae bacterium; assembly: GCA_948670295.1. Classification (GTDB taxonomy): domain Bacteria; phylum Bacillota; class Clostridia; order Oscillospirales; family Oscillospiraceae; genus Enterenecus. Next base: position 40,459 of record CAPOAR010000008.1, read on the forward strand.
CCATCTGCCACAAAATGCCCTTGTCGTCCAGCAGGCGGCGGACATAGGCCACCACCTCGGCCCCGGCGTCGGAGGCGCCCCCCTTGCCCCGGGAGCCGGTGTACTTGCACAGGCCCACGCCGTAGTTCACCCGGGCGGAGTTGTTCTTCTCATACACCTCGGCAAAGTTGGGGTCGAAGGCCGCCGTCACGTCGGTGGACAGGCAGAAGGATTTCTCCAGGCACACCCGCAGGGGCACCTTCTGGCTGGCGCACAGGTCGCCCACGAAGGTCTCAAAGAAGGCGGACTGCATCCCGCTCACGCCCTCGGAGCCGATCTCCTCCTTGTCCGCCAGCACGCACACCGCGGTGCGCACGGGCACGCCCTCCAGGTCCAGCAGGGCCTTCAGCCCCGCGTAGCCGCACACCCGGTCGTCGTGGCCGTAGGCCCCGATGAGGGAGCGGTCAAAGCCGATGTCCACCGCGTTGAAGGCGGGGACGGCCTCGATCTCGGCGGAGATAAAGTCGCCCTCCCGGATGCCGTAGTGCTCGTAGAGCAGCTTCATCACCGACAGCTTCACCCGGTCCTTGCCGTCGTCGTCCTTGAGGGGGCGGCTGCCCACCAGAATGTTCAGGCTCTCGGCGGGGATGGCCTCGCCCAGGGGCTTTTTAGCCTGGTCGGAGCCCAGGTGGGGGAGCAGGTCGTCGATGGTGAACAGCGGGTCGCCGGGGTGGGAGCCCACCGCCACGCGGACGATGGAGCCGTCCTTCATGGCCACCACGCCCCGCAGCTCCAGGGGGATGGTCACCCACTGGTACTTGCGCACGCCGCCATAGTAGTGCGTCTTAAAAAAGGCCAGCTCGCTGTCCTCATAGAGGGGGGTTGGCTTCAGATCCAGCCGGGGGCTGTCGATGTGGGAGGCGGTGATGGACACGCCCTGATCCAGCGGCGCGGAGCCGATCACGGCCAGGCTGAGGGCCCGGCTCCGGTTCACCCGGTACACCTTGGCCCCGGGCTGGAGCTCCATGCCCCGCTCCATGGGAACAAAGCCGGCGGCCTGGGCCAGCTCCACCGCGTAGTCCACGCAGTCCCGCTCCGTCTTACCCCTGTCCAGGAAGGCTTTATAGCCCTCGCAGTAGTCGGCAATCGCCCGCTCCGTGGCCTCGTCCACCACGTCCCAGCCGTTTTTCTTCTCGTTCAGCAGCGCCTCCCGCAGCTGCTGGCCCGGCGTTTTCTCTTCCATGTCAAATGTCCTCCTTGTAAATGATGTGTGTCAGCAGGGCCCGGGCCCGGGCCTCAAACCCGGCCAGGTCCCCGTCGTTGCGCAGGGTATAGGTGCAGTGCTGTTCAAACCAGGAGCCAGGCTTCTGCGCCCGAATCCGGGCGCGGGCGTACTCCTCGGGAATGCCCTCCCGGGCCATAATCCGGGCCGCCCGCGCCTCCTCGGGGGCGGTGACGGCCACCGTCACATGGCACAGCGCCCCCGCCCCGCTCTCCAGCAGGGCGACGGCGTCCAGGGCAATGGCAGGGCGGCCCTGCGCCCCGGCCTGGGCGATGAGGCGCTCCAGCTCGGCGACGATGTGCCGGTGGGTGATGGCGTTGAGGCTCGCCAGCGCCTGGGCGTCCCCAAATACAATAGCACCAAGCGCCTTCCGGCGCAAGCCCCCGGCCCCGTCAAATATTTCCCCGCCGAACCGGGCGCGCAGCTCCTCCCGCAGGGGGGCGCTGGCGCGCAGCAGCCCGTGGTACACCGCGTCGCAGTCCGCCACCGCCCCGCCCATGTCCCGGAGGACGTTCAAAACGGTGGTTTTGCCCGCCCCGGTGGGGCCGGTGATGCCGATCACCGTCATGAAAGCGCCCCCTGTCCCAGCACAGCCTCAATTTTTTCCCGGCCCAGCCCGCCCTGGCGCAGAATGCGGTAGGGCGTGGCGGTCAAATCCAGGATGGTGGATTCCACGCCCACTGAGCAGGGCCCACCGTCCAGCACTGCGTCAATGTTCCCGCCAAGCTGGGCCAGCACGTCATTCGCCGACTTGGGGCTGGGCTGCCCGGACAGGTTGGCGGAGGGACAGGCCAGCGGCCTGTCCAGCGCTTTGATGACCGCCAGCGTATCCGGGTGGTCGGGGCAGCGCACCCCCTGGGTCCCGCCCCCGGCGGGGACGATGGAGGGCAGGGCGCTGTTCCCCCACAGGATCATGGTCAGCGGTCCCGGCCAAAACGCCTCCGCCAGCCGGTAGGCGTCCCCTGGTATATCCCGGCAGACGGTCTCCACCATGCCCATACCGTCCACCAGCACGTTCAGGGGCTTTTGCTCCGGGCGGCCCTTGGCGTCGTAGACGGCCCGCACCGCCCCCTTCTGCGTCGCGTCGGCGGCAAGGCCGTATACCGTCTCGGTGGGGAGGGCCACCAACTTGCCCTGCCGGAGCAGAGATGCCGCCTGTTGGACGTCATCACTTGTCAGATATAGAGTGTTCACGCTGTGTTCCCCGCTTTCCGAGCTTGATGGTGCAATAGACGGCCAGCGCCAACATGACCAGGAGCGTGATCCCGGTCAAAACCGCCTGTACGGCGATTTCTCGGCAGTTTTCGACCAGATAATAGACGCCGTCATAGTCAGGGTCGAGCACGTCCGGCAGGTGCTGAACGAGATAGGAGCAGAAGAGGTACTCGAAGAATGCGAGGACCACCGCGACCGGCCAGCAGACTGTACAGCCAACGGTGAGACGGCTGCGTTTGGGTAGCTTCCTGGCGAGAAGGATGGACAGCGGCAGCAGGAGCAGGAGGGGAACGCCGAGAAAGGATGCCAGCGCCCCGGCGATTTCAAAATCCTCCGCCAGATGCAGATTATAGCCTGCCTCCCAGTCATAGCCGTACCGGAGAACGTCCGGCAGGAGCTTGAAAAACCACCAGAGGTCGGCCAGCTCCAAAAGAGCAAAAAACGCTGTGGCCAGCCAGCATAGGACGCAGCGGATCACGCTGCCGGTTTCTGCCACATCCTCACCGCCCACCGCCCTTCGCCGGGCCTGTGCATTCTGATCGGGACCGGAGTTCAGAAGCTGCCCCGGGCGTTCAATGACATAGTCCGCCCCGGCGCCCTCCAGCTCCGGCCTGTCCCGGAAGCCCCACAGCACGCCCACCACCGTCAACCCGCCGTTTTTGCCCGTGTGTACATCCACGTCGCTGTCGCCTACAAACAGGGTGGTTTCGGGTTTTGCTCCGATTTCCTTCATCATGGCGTGGAGCAGGGTGGGGTCTGGTTTCAAAGGCGCATCGGGAAGCGCGCCCTGCACGTACTCAAATACGCCGGGGAAATAGTGCTCCACCACCGGCCCCGCCAGGGCATGGGCCTTGTTGGACAGCACCGCCATGTGGATTCCCGCGCCCTTCAGCGCGGCCAGCAGCTCCGGAATGCCGGGGTAGGGGGCGGTCTTGTCCTGCTTATGCTCGCCGTAGTAGGCGGAGAATTCCGCCAGCGCCTCTCCCAGCCCGTCCTCCCCCAGCCCGGCCGGGGCGAACCGGGACACCAGATTGGGGATGCCGTTGCCCACCATGCGCTTGAACTGCTCCACGGTATGGGTGGGCCAGCCGTGGGCGGCGCACACATGGTTGCCCGCGTCCGCCAGGTCGTCGATGGTGTTCAGCAGAGTGCCGTCCAGGTCAAAAATGATATGCGTATACATGGCCTCAGCTTCTCTCCGCTAATTGTTCCGCCTGTCTGGCGGTGGTCAGCGCGTCGATGATATCGTCCAAATCGCCGTCCATCACCGCGTCCAGCTTGTACAGCGTCAGCCCTACCCGGTGGTCAGTGAGCCTCCCCTGGGGGAAGTTATAGGTGCGGATGCGCTCGTTGCGCATCCCGCTGCCCACCTGGCTGCGGCGGTTCTCGCCATACTCCGATTCTATGCGCTCCTGCTCCCGGTCGTAGAGGATGGAGGCCAGCAGGCGCATGGCCTTCTCCCGGTTCTGGAACTGGGAGCGCTCCTGCTGGCACTCCACCACCGTCCCCGTGGGCCGGTGGATCAGGCGCACGGCGGAGGAGGTCTTGTTGATGTGCTGGCCCCCCGCCCCGGAGGAGCGGAACACCTGCATCTCCACATCGGCGGGGTTGATCTGCACGTCCACCGTCTCCATCTCGGGCAGCACCGCCACGGTGGCGGTGGATGTGTGCACCCGGCCGCCGGATTCCGTCTCTGGCACCCGCTGCACCCGGTGGACGCCGCTCTCAAACTTGAGCCGGGACCACGCCCCGTCCCCCTCAATGGTAAAGGAGATTTCCTTCACCCCGCCCAGCTCCGTCTCGCTGGCGGAGTTGACCTCCACCCGCCAGCCCCGCTTTTCCGCGTACATGGCATACATCCGGGTGAGGGAGTGGGCAAACAGGGCGGATTCCTCCCCTCCCACCCCGGCGCGGATCTCCATGATGACGTTTTTGCCGTCGTTGGGGTCCCGGGGGAGGAGCAGAATCTTGATCTCCCGCTCCAGCCGCTCAATGTCCTGCCTGGCCTGGCTGAGCTCCTGCTGGGCCAGCTCGCGCATCTCCGGGTCGGATAAAAGCCCCTCCGCCCCGGCCAGGTCGGACCGGGCGCGGCACAGCGCCCGCCAGGCGGTGACCAGCGGCTCCAGCTCCTTCTGCTCCCGGTTCAGCCTGGAAACCAGCTCCGGGTCGGAATAGGTCTCGTTGGCGGCCAGCCGGGCCTCCAGCTCCTGATAGCGCAGCTCTATGTTTTTCAGGTTATCCTGCATTTCATCACCTTATTTATCGGTCGAACAAAAAAGATTTCACCAGCGCCAGCGGCTCCCGGAAGAACATCTGCACCGCCGAGGGCGCGTGGCTCACCGGGGCGGCCAGCGTGGAAACGTACTGGCCGCCGTACGTCTCACCCCGCAGCGCCTGGGCACGGGCCCGGTTCCAGAGCAGCTCAATCCGCGCCAGATGAAAGCCGCTGGACACCAGCAGCACATCGTCGGTGAGCTCCCACCCCTCCCGCTCCATGAGGGCAAAGGTGTTGTTGATATTCTGCCAGGTGTTCCGGGACTTGTCCTCCATGTAGATATTCGCCCCGTCCACCCCATGGGCGGTGAGGTAGTCGTACATCCCCCGGGCCTCGGACACGTGCTCGTCGTCCCCCTTGCCGCCGGTGACGACGATTTTGATATCCGGGTGCGCCTCCCAGTAGGCCAGGGCGGCATCCAGCCGGTCCTTGAGCAGAACAGACGGCCCATCCCGGCGCATCTGGCAGCCAAAGACCACCATGACCTTGGGCGGGGGGTTCTCCACCACCCGGTCCCGGCTGTGGACGGCGATGACGAGCTCCAGCGCCCCGAACAAGACCAGCCCCAGCCCCAGCAGTAGCAGCGCCGCCGCCAGCCAATGCCTCTTTTTCCGCCGGGGGCTGTCCCCCCGATAGCTTTTGTAGTCCATGTCCCTGTGTTACCCCTTTGCCTCTTCCAGCTCCGCCGCCAGCCGCTCCCACTGGGCGTACAGGCGGGCCAGCTCGTCTTCCGCGGCCTCCCTCTCCCTGTACACATCCTGGAGCCGCAGGTAATCGGACGCGGCCTCCTGGGCCTCCTGGGCCAGCTCGTCCAGCCGCACCTCCGCCCGCTCCACCGCCCGCTCGGCGGCCCGGACCTGCTTTTCCAGCTCCTTGGTTCCACCTGGGCGTTTGGGCTTGTCCTCTTTTGGTTTCTCTGTCTCAGCAGCGGCGGGCTTCGCGTTTTTCAACTGCTCCTGCCGCTCCCGGTACGCCCGGAACTCCGTGTACGTGCCGCGGAAGTCGGTGATGGTCCCGTTCTCCAGCATCCACACCCGGGTGGCAAACTTCTCGATGAAATAGCGGTCGTGGGAGACGAACAGCAGGTTGCCGCCGTACTCCTCCACCGCCTCCTCGATCCACTCCCGGGAGTCGATGTCCAGGTGGTTGGTGGGCTCGTCCAGAATCAGCAGGTTGATCCGGCTGTCCATGAGCATACAAAGGCGCAGGCGGGACTGCTCCCCGCCGGACAGGGCGGACACCTCCTTGAACACGTCCTCCCCCCGGAACTTGAAGGAGGCCAACCGGTCCCGGGCCTCCTGGGTGGTGCAGTTCTGGGCGTAGAGCATGGTGTCCACCAGGTTGCGGTCGGGCCGGTCAAAGCGGATGATCTGGGGCAGGTAGCCGGTGCGGACGGAGGGCCCCAGGTAGATGGAGCCGGAGTCGGGGGCCTCCTCCCCCATGATGAGCTTGATGAAGGTGGATTTGCCGGTGCCGTTGTCCCCCAGCAGAGCAATCCGCTCGCCCCCCGCCACCTCCAGGTTAATGTGCTCGAACAGGGTGCGCGCCCCAAAGGACTTTTTCAGCTCGGTGACCACCAGGGCCTCGTCCCCGTGGAACTCCCGCTCGCCGAAGCGGGTGGCCAGCCTGCGCTCCTTTGTGGGCTTGTCGGTGGTGCGCATGCGCTCGATGCGCCGCTCCATATTGATGGCCCGCTTGTACTGCTTGTCGTTGCCTTTAAATGCCCACAGGCGCATCTGCTCCGCCGCGGCCTCCAGCTGGGCGATTTTGGCCTGCTCCTTCTCGTACTGCTTGAGCCGCTCCTGATACCGGCGCTCCTTTTCCTCCACATAGAAGGAGTAGTTGCCGGAGTAGAGCTCCGCCTTTCCGTCCTGGATTTCCGCCACCCGTTTGACCACTTTGTCCAAAAACCAGCGGTCGTGGGAGATGGCCAGCACCGTGCCCTTGAACCGCTCCAGATAGCCCTCCAGCCATTCGGTGGCGTTCAGGTCCAGGTGGTTGGTGGGCTCGTCCAGCAGCAGGATATGGGTGTCCTCCAGAATGAGCCGGGCCAGGTTGATCCGGGTTTTCTCCCCGCCGGACAGCGCGTCGAAGGGCCGGGAGCGCATGTCCTGCCCAATGCCCAGGCCGTTGCAAACCTTGTTCAGGCGCGTCTCGGCGTCGTAGCCGCCCCCCAGCTCAAAGGCGGCGGTGAGCTGGTCGTACCGGGCCATCACGGCGGGGTCGGCCCCCTCCCCCATCCGGGCGGCCAGCGCCCCCAGCTCCTCCTCCATGGCGCGGAGGGGAGCGAAGGCGGTGTCCAGCACATCCCGCACGGTATACCCCTCCGGGTATACCGGGATCTGGGAGATGAGCCCCAGCCGCTTGCCCGGGGCGATGGCGATGGTCCCCTCGTCAGGGTGGACCTGGCCGGTCATCATTCGGAAGATGGTGGTTTTGCCCGCGCCGTTGCGGCCCAGCAGGCCCACCCGCTCCCCCTCCTCAATCTGGAGGGAGAAGCCGTCCAAAATTCGTTTGCCGACCTCGAACTCCTTCACCAGGCCGGTGAGCTGTATGTCAATCATGGGTAAAAATTCTCCTTGCGCCGGGCTTCAGTGGATTTTTCTATTGCGGGACATTGGTCAAGAGGAAATCTACAATTTTCTCAAACGCCATGGACCGGGACGCCTTTACCAGGATAGTGACCCCCGCCCGCACCTCCCGGGACAGGGCGTTTCTGGCCGCGTCCAGGGTGGGGAAGTAGTCCGCCTGGTCCAGCCCCGCCTCCTGGGCGCCCTCGGCCATGAACCGGGCCAGCTCCCCAATGGCGATGAGCCGGTCCGCCCCGGACTGGGCGAAGTAGCCCCCCACCGCCCGGTGGAACTGCTCGGAGCCGGGGCCCAGCTCCTTCATGTCGCCCACCACCGCCACCTTCCGGCGGCCCTGGGCGTCCCCCAGCACGGCGGCGGCGGCTCGCATGGACTGGGGGTTGGCATTGTAGGCGTCGTTCAAAATCACGATGTCGCCCTTGCAGCGCACAATGTTCATCCGCATTTTGGTGGGCAGGAAGGCCCCGATGCCCCGGATGATCTCGTCCGGGGCCATGCCCAGCGCCTCGGCCACCGCGGCGGCCATGAGGGTGGGGTAGATCATGTGGCTGCCCAGGGCGGGGATGTTGGCCTCGAACTGGCTGCGGGGGGTCTTGACCCGGCAGAACAGGTGGCCCGCGCCGTCGCTGGAAAGATCCCGCGCGGTGTAGTCCAGCCCCTCGCCCTCCCCCACGAACACAGTGCGCTGGGCCAGGGTCCCCTCCAGGGAGGCCAGCAGGGGGTCGTCCCCGTTGAGGACAGCCAGCCCGTCCCGCTTCAGGTGGGGGAAGATCTCGCACTTGGCCTTGAAGATGTTCTCCCGGCTGCCCAGGTTCTCAATGTGGGCGTCGCCGATGTTGGTAATGAGCGCCATGTCCGGCTCCACCAGCCGGGCCAGGTTGTCGATCTCCCCGGCGTGGTCCATGCCCAGCTCCACCACGCACACCTCATGCTGCGCCTCCAGCCTGAGCAGGGTGAGGGGCACGCCGATGTCGTTGTTGAAATTCCCCTCCGTTTTGTGGACGCAAAACCTTGCCCCCAGCACCGCCGCCGTCATATCCTTGGTGGTGGTCTTCCCCACCGAGCCGGTGACGGCGATGAAGGGGATGGGAAACAGCTTTTTGTAGTAGCGGGCCAGCTCCCACAGGGCGCGCTGGGTAGAGCGCACCTTGATGTAAAACCTGCCGGGCAGGTAGCTCTCCCGCTCCCGGGCGGTGAGGCAGCCCGCCGCCCCCGCCTCCAGCGCCGCTTGGATAAAGGAGTGGCCGTCGAACCGCTCCCCCTCCAGGGGGATAAACAGGCAGCCGGGGGTGATATTCCGGCTGTCGGTGCTCACCTGGACCGCCTGGGCGTCCAGATCGTCAAAGTCCCCCAGCAGGGTGCCGTTCACCGCTTCCAGCAGCTGTCTCAATGTCAGTGCCTGCATAAGTGGCGCTCCTCTCATTTCCCAATTATCGCCGTACCGCCTTGTCCCCCGGTTTGGCCGCACGGCTGGGTCTCGTTCCTTTCGTCCCGCTTCACAAGCAGAACCGCGGCGGGGCCGCGGGCCCGCAAATCTCCCCCTGGGGTTCTACCGTCCCGCCGCCCGGGCCGCCAGGGACGCTTTTATAATGCGCTCGCACAGCTCGCCATAGCCGATGCCCGCCGCCGCCGCCTCCTGGGGCAGCAGGCTGGTGGGGGTCATGCCGGGCAGGGTGTTGATCTCCAGGAACCAGGGGACGCCGTCCCCGGTGACGATGAAATCGGCCCGGGCGTACACCGACAGCCCCAGCGCCCGGAACACCGTCAGCGCCGCCTCCCCCAGCCTCTGCTCCCACTGGGCGGGGATGGGGGCGGGGGTGATCTCCTCAGCCGCCCCGGGCTGGTACTTGTTCTCATAGTCATAAAAGCCGGCCTTGGGAATGATCTCGATGGAGGGCAGGGCCTTGTCCTCCAAAATGCCCACCTGGATCTCCCGCCCGGCTATGTACTGCTCCACCACGCACACCCCGCCGTAGGCCAGCGCCCCGGCCAGGGCGCCGGACAGCTCCTCCCTGCGGTAGACGATGGACACCCCGATGGACGAGCCGGAGGCCGCCGGCTTGACCACGCAGGGGACCTCCAGCCGGGCGGCCAGGGCGGGGATATCGTCCTGCGTATACCGCACCAGCTCCCACCTGGGGGTGGCCACGCCCAAGGGGGCAATCAGCTTTTTGGTCAGGTCCTTGTCCATGGCGATGGCGCTGCCCAGGTGGCCGGCCCCGGTGTAGGGGATGCCCATCAGCTCGAAGGCGGCCTGCACCCGGCCGTCCTCCCCGCAGGCGCCGTGGAGGCCCAGGAACACCACGTCCGCCATGCGGCACGCCTCCAGCACGCCCGGGCCGAACAGGCTGTCCCCACCCCCGCTCCGGGAGGCCCGCACCGCCGCCAGATCCGGGGCCTGGCGGCCGATTTTGGTCAGCTCCGCCGGGATGGGGGCGCAGAACAGGGCCTCGGGGGCCTGCTCCGAGCCCAGGTACATATCAATCAGCGCGGCCTGGTGCCCCCGCTCCCGCAGCGCGGCGCACACCTTGCACCCGCTGGACAGCGACACGTTGCGCTCATCGCTGAGCCCGCCGGCCAAAACAACAATTTTCATAAAGCGTTCCTCCACCGCAAAGCGATTCTACACCTATTTTATGCTTGAATGTAAATTATACCACAACTCCCCGGGAGAAACAAGGGGGCAGACGAAAGCCCCCGCAGGGCGGGGGCCTCGCCTACAGCAGGTTGGTGAGGGTGGGGAGCTCCGCCTCCACCAGCAGCTCCAGCTGGGTGAGCAGCCGGGCGTTGACGGCGGCGTATTCGGCGCTCTGCTTCTCCTCCCCCTCCAGAAAGGCCAGCGCCTCGTCCAGGGAGATGAGCACGGCGTCGATGTCGGTGTGGCGCAGGGTGGTGTGGAGATAGCCCTCGTGGCCCGTCCAGCGCTCCTTGGCCTGGCGGGTGAGCAGGGCGGCCCCCGCCCAGTCCTCCTGCCGGGCGTGCTGCTGGGCCTGGGTGAGCAGGCCGGTGAGCTGGCTGGTAAAGCCGTGCAGATGCCACACGTGCAGCCCGGACAGGCCGGCCAGAAGCAGGATCAGCGCGATGGAGAGATACAGCCGTCTCATGGTTTCGCCTCCCTTTTGGGTACGCAGCAGGTATTGCCCCCCTCGTCCACCGTGAGCAGGAACGCCTGCCGGTGGGAGTGCAGGCCGTGGGCGGCCAGCTGCTTTTCCAGCCAGCCATGCTCATAGCCCGCCCCCCGCAGGTTGTGCTCCAGCAGCCGCCCGTCGCTGATGATCACCACGGGCAGGCCCGTCTCCTGGACCGCCGCGCCCACCTGGGCGGCGGTGGCGGGCTTGTCGGCGGCATAGGGCAGCACGGACAGCTGCCCGTTGGTCTCCAGCAGGGCGAATTTGATGGATTGGAAGTCGGCATAGCCCTGTATGCGCAGCTCCTCCATCAGCTCGTCCAGGGTGAGGCGGTTCTTTTTCAGCTCCGCCTGCACCACCTGGCCGTTTTCCACCACCACCGAGGGCCGGCCGCACAGCAGGGCACGGAAGCGGATGGACTTGGTGCACAGCACCGAGAGGATGGAGGACAGGGCCAGCAGCACCACGATGGGGATCAGCCCCGACAGCAGCGGGATGCCGTTGTCCTGCATGGGGACGGAGGCCAGGTCGGCGATGATGAGGGTGAGCACCAGCTCGGAGGGCTCCAGCTGGCCGATCTGGTGCTTGCCCAAAAGCCGGATGCCCACGACGATAAACAGGTAGAGCGCCACGGTGCGGATGAGGACGACAAACATGGTAACACCTCGTTTCCCTGATAATATGCGGAAAAACAGGGGGAGATATTCCTGAGAAGCTGTACCAATAGCCGAAGTATTCAGATTCGCGAGTCAAAATTGCGCATGGACAATCCGCGCACAGCCCGGCGCCGGATTTTATCACCGTCTCCCTTGTTTTTTCCCCGAAGATGCGGTAAAATAAAAAACCGTTCCGGGAGGGGGATCGTCATGCGCTATACCCGAATGAGGTTTGACATCTGGCTGTGCCTGCTGCTGGCCTACCTGGCCGGCATGGGGACGGCGAAGCTCACCGGGCTGGTTGTGCCCAGCCTGTACCAGCGCCACGTGGAGGAGCATACCGTGGCCGACGGCGACATCGGCGGCAAGGCGGGGGCGGAGGTGTTCCGCGCCCAGAGCGTGGCCGACCTGCTCAGCCACGACACCTTCACCATTCTCTCCGACGGCATCGAGTACTGCAACCGGGGCGGCGGCTACTACGGCAGCCACTATATGAACGCCGTCACCCTGCCCTCCGGCGAGCTGGTGGCCGCCGTCATCAATTCAGACAGCGTGCAAAGCGAGGGGGACTATTTTTCCGGCGTGAACACCCTGCCCGTGGGCCGGGTGGTGTATGAGGATCTGGAATCCAGCCCCAGCTTTCTCGGCCAGATCGAGTACAGCGAGCCCCTGAGCCGCCATGATTTCTATATCGACATGCTGGGCGGGGGCGGCAAGGCGGCCCAGGAGGACTACGCCGGATGGTATACCGGCACAGTCCAGGCCGTCACCATCCTGGTGTGCTTCCCCCTGCTCCACTCGCTGGGGGCCAAGCTGGGCCTGTTCCCCTTCTTCTTCGCCCCCCGGGCCAAGAAGGGGGAGGAGAAAACAAGCGAGTGGGATTAGGACTTCAGCCCCAAGCGCCGGGCGGCGCACCACAATCATTGAGAAAAGGAGACCAGACCATGAAAACGGACCAAGTGAAGAAAATCAATTACGCCTATCTGCTCAGCTACATTTTGGTGCCGCTGGCCGCGGCCGCGCTGAGCCTGTTCATCGGCTACACCTTCTTCCGGGAGGGCGGCACGGGGGCCGCAATATGTATGTTTATCATCCCCTTTCTGGCTGTGCTCTGGTGGATCTTCGCCCCCAGGAACATTTACAGGCTGGGCAAAAAGCGCATGGTGAAGCAACTGGACGAGCTGGGCATCGACCGCCGCCAGATCTTCTACAGCGACGGCTGCGTGGTGTCCATGGACATCGCCAAGGGCAAGATCGGCCTGATGTTCTTCTGGAATCCGTTCCAGGTCCAGGTGGTCCCCGCCGCCCGGGTGTCCAGGGCCTGGACGGACGACGGCGCGGGGGGCGCGGGCTTCCTGCGGGGCACCAGCCGGGTGAGCTTCCTGTTTGAGATCGACGGCATCAAAATCCGGGTGAACACCTTCATCTCCAACCAGCGCTGGAAGATGAACGACGAGAAGGTGCTGGAGGGCATCTCCAAGGCGGATCTGTGGGTGCAGGTGCTGGACCAGGCCCGCGGCCAGGGAGAGGGCGCGTGAGATGGGGCTCATTGACAAGCTGTTGCGCAAATACCAGAACGACTGGTGCCGGGAGTGCAATTGCGCCATGGAAAAGGCCCGCAAGCAGCTCTTCGCCCTGCCCGGCGTGAGCGTAGGCCACTATACGGAGCACAAGGACCCGGCGTTTTACCGCAAGAGCCTGCGCATCGTGGACAAAAAGGCGGATATCCCCCCGGGCATGTACGCCTGCGGGGCCATCCAGTACCGCTGCCCCGAGTGCGCCAGGCGGGTCACGGTGCTCGACCCGTTCCTGCCCGTGCGGGACGAGGAAAAGCACGAGGCCGGCGTGGTGTTTTCCGGCGGGGAGCTGGACGACTTCCTGTGGCGGTGAGGGAACGCCGTTTCACGTGAAACATTCGTTTGTAATAATCTAAGAAGCTTTACCAATAGCCGAAGTATTCCGATTCGCGAGCCAAAACTGCCGCTGGCAAGGCGAAACATCGCGGGAATACTTGGTGTATTTCAGGATTTTTCAACGCGGCCGGCGGCAATTTGGGCCGCAAAGCTGGGTGCTGAGGCTATTGTTACAGCTTCTAAACATGAGGAGGGGCGGCCATGGCCCATCAGACTGTGATCGTGCTGGATTTCGGCGGGCAGTATAACCAGCTCATCGCCCGCAGGGTGCGGGAGTGCGGGGTATACTGCGAGGTGAAGCCCTACGCCACGCCGCTGGAGGAGCTGCGGGCCATGGAGCCCATCGGCATCATTTTCACCGGGGGGCCCGGTTCGGTGTATCTGGACGGCGCGCCCCAGGTGGACCCGGCCATTTTCACCTGGGGGACGCCCATTCTGGGCATCTGCTACGGCTGCCAGCTCATGGCCCACCTGCTGGGGGGCCGGGTGAGCCCGGCCCAGGAGGGCAGCGCCCGGGAATACGGCAAGACCGAGACCTGCTTTGACACCCAGTGCACGCTGTTCCGGGGCCTGCCTGAAACGGGGATCACCTGGATGAGCCACGGGGACTATATGGAGAAGGTCCCCGAGGGGTTCCAGCTGACGGCCCGCAGCGCCGCCTGCCCCAGCGTGGCCATCGCCGACGAGGCGCGGGGGTTCTACGGCGTGCAGTTCCATCCCGAGGTAAACCACACCCGGCACGGCACGGACATGCTCCGCCGCTTCCTCTACGACGTGTGCCGCGCGGCGGGGGACTGGACCATGGGCGACTACAAGCGCACCGCCGTCCAGTCCCTGCGGGACAAGATCGGGGCGGGCAGGGTGCTGCTGGCCCTGTCCGGCGGGGTGGACTCGTCGGTGGCGGCGGCCCTGCTGGCCGAGGCGGTGGGGGAGCAGCTCACCTGCGTGTTTGTGGACCACGGCCTCATGCGGAAAAACGAGGGGGACGAGGTGGAGGCCGCGTTCTCCCCATGGGCCATGAATTTCGTGCGCGTGGACGCATCCCAGCGCTTCCTGTCCCGGCTGGCCGGAGCGGAGGAGCCGGAGCGCAAGCGCAAGATCATCGGCGAGGAGTTCATCCGGGTGTTTGAGGACGAGGCCAAAAAGGTGGGGGCGGTGGACTATCTGGCCCAGGGCACCATCTACCCCGACGTGATCGAGTCCGGCGCGGGGGACGCCGCCGTCATCAAAAGCCACCATAACGTGGGCGGCCTGCCCGACTGCGTGGACTTCAAGGAGATTGTGGAGCCCCTGCGGCTGCTGTTCAAGGACGAGGTGCGCCAGCTGGGCCGGGAGCTGGGCCTGCCGGAGTACCTGGTGGCCCGGCAGCCCTTCCCCGGGCCGGGGCTTGCCATCCGGGTGATCGGGGAGGTCACAAGGGACAAGCTGGACACGCTCCGGGAGGCGGACGCCATCTTCCGGGAGGAGCTGACAAGGGCCGGGGAGGACAAGCGCCTGAGCCAGTTCTTCGCCGCGCTCACCAACATGCGCTCAGTGGGGGTGATGGGGGACGGGCGGACCTATGACTGGGCCATCGCCCTGCGGGCGGTGACCACCGACGACTTCATGACCGCCGACTGGGCCCGGATTCCCTATGAGCTGCTGGACCGGGTGAGCGTGCGCATCGTCAACGAGGTCAAGGGAGTCAACCGGGTCGTGTACGACATCACCAGCAAACCCCCGGCCACGGTGGAATTTGAGTGATGAAATTGCCGCAGGGCACACAGGCGGCGGGCTGTCCAAAGCAGGCCCCGCCTGAAGAGCAAAACGGGCGCGGCATCCGCAATAGGCGGATGCCGC
>CAPOAR010000009.1:0-54407 GCA_948670295.1 uncultured Oscillospiraceae bacterium
AAGCAGAGCTTCCGGGCGGCCCTGGGCCTTTTGTGCGACGAGCGGATCTCCAGCCTGCTGGACTTCGACACGGCGGCATTTATCACCGACACCTATACGGCGGGAACCAAACTGGCGGGCGGCAAGCCCTACGCCGGAACGCCCGGGGCCCAGGCGGAGGGGGATGCCGGTGATACCGCCGGGGCCAAGGGCAAGCCCACCCCGCCCTGCCCCTGCGAAACGTCCGACAACCTGGGAAACCTTTACGGCAGCTTCCGCCGGTTCTCCCCGTGCAGCTGCGACCTGATCGACATCGAAGCCGAGGTATATACCCCATCCGGGAAAAGCTGCGCCCTCACCGCCCAGCAGGTGAACCTGTGCCAGCTGGACGCGGTGGTAATCCAGGGCGCGGACGCCTGCGCCGAAGGTGATCTCACCGCCCATGAGGTGACCGCGCGGAATTTCCGCTGCCTGCGCGCCATGCTGGCCCAGCGGCTGAACCCGGTGGGCTCCCCCTGCGGGCAGACCGCCTGCTCCTGCGCCTGCGACGGGCGGGACTGCTGCTGCGCGGCCGGGCTGCTGTCCACCCTGGCCCAAAACAACCTGAGCCGCCGGGTGTCGCTGGCGGCGGGCCTTCTGGTGCTCCAGGACGTGACCCTGCTGGGCACCGTGGGTAATGTGCTGGTCCTGTCCAACGACTGTGACAACCGGCTGTACTTCGTGTGCGTGAACAGCGTGCAGTTTATCGGATAAATAGGGCTGAGCCCCCTCCGCAGGCGCGGAGGGGGCTCGGTTTCTCATTGGGGGCGCGCCAATGTCCAATACCCGTCGTAAGGATATCCTGTTTTCCCAATCAGGACGTGCTCCGATTGGGTAAAGCCCAGCCGCTGCACCGCGCGGATGCGTTCAATGGCGTAGATAGGCACTTTTGTGATGATCGTGCCGCAGTTTAGTGCCTCAAAGACCGTCGGGATGATCAGCGCGGCGATTTCGGCCAGGTCGTCCTCCGTTTCGCGGCTGCTTTTCACGTCCAGGCGCAGAATCCCCGCACCGTTGAACACATCGTCGGAGACGCGCCGGCACACCTCTGTTGTTCCGATGACCTTCGACGCGGCGCGGTCCACAACGGACCATCGGACGAACCACCCGTCTTGATACGCCTGCCTCCAAAATCGGAGCGCGTCCCTCATCCGTTCCGGGGTGTCGTAATAAAAATTGTCCCCGTCACAGTTGTCGCTGTTAAAAAAGGGCAGGGCATACTTATCGCTGTACACCTCCAGCAGGTCCGCACAGTCCTCTTCCTCCACAAAGCGCAGCAAAAAGCGGTGGTTTTCCAACGTCGGGCACTGTTGATAAATATCCATATGCACTTCTCCTGTCTTCCGTATGTTGGGTACATTATATCATATGGACAATCAGAACGCAAGATTATCGAACTAATATTTGACAGGCGAGAACAAAACATGTATACTATCCCCAAAGGGGGGAACCACCATGGACCGGGTCATCTATCACTGCGACTGCAACAGCTTTTACTGCTCGGTGGAGCTGCTCTCCCACCCGGAGCTGAAAGCCGTCCCCACGGCGGTGTGCGGCGACCCCAAGAGCCGCCACGGCATCATCCTGGCCAAAAACGAGCCCGCCAAGCGCTTTGGCGTGCGCACGGCGGAGACCATCTGGCAGGCAAAGCAGAAGTGCCCGGAGCTGGTGCTCCTCCCCGCCCACCACGGCTTGTACCGGGAATATTCCAAACAGGTCAACGCCGTTTACGACCGCTTCACCGACCTCATTGAGCCCTTCGGCATCGACGAGAGCTGGCTGGACGTAACCGGCTCCCTGCACCTGTTCGGCGGCGACCCCAGGGCCCTGGCCGACCGCATCCGCAGCACCATCCGGGAGGAGTTGGGGCTGACCATCTCGGTGGGGGTGTCCTTCAACAAGGTGTTCGCCAAGCTGGGCAGCGATTACAAAAAGCCGGACGCCACCACCGTCATCTCCCGGGAGAACTTCCGGCGCATCGTCTGGCCCCTGCCCGTCACCGACCTGCTCTTTGTGGGCAGGGCAGCGGCCAAGATGCTGGGGCAGTACGGGGTGTCTACCATCGGGCAGCTGGCCGCCTTCGACAAAAAGGCCCTCACGGAGCTGCTGGGCAAGCAGGGGGGACAGCTATGGGAGTACGCCAACGGTCTTGAGCACAGCCCCGTGGCTCCGGCAGGGACGTACACACCCCCCAAGTCGGTGGGCAACGGGGAGACCTTCCCCCGCAACCTCATCCGCCGGGACGAGGTGAGCCGGGGGGTGGCCATGCTGGCCGACCAGGTGGCGGTGCGGCTGCGAAAGCACAGCATGAAGGCGTCCACCCTCCAGGTGACCATCCGGGACCCCAAATTCAAGGATATCTGCCGCCAGCGCCCCCTGCCCGCCCCCACCAACACCGCCCGGGAGCTGTACCACGCCGCCATGGGCATCATCGAGCGCAGCTGGAAGTCAGGCGCGCCCATCCGGGCCATCACCCTCACCGCCCACAGCCTGATCCCGGAGGGGGAGGCCGCGGTGCAGCTGGACCTGTTCCAGTCCGCCGCCCCCCAAAGGCGGGAACGGGTGGAGAAGCTGGAGCGCACCATGGACGCCATACGCTCCAAATACGGCCAAGGGGCGCTCACTGTGGCCGCCCTGGCCCCCCGGGAGGCGCCGGAGAACGGCCCGGAGGCGGAGCGCGCCCTCCCCTTCTGAACAGGTGCGCAAAAGCAATGCCGCCCGGGGAAATCCCGGGCGGCTCAGAACTTATCACATAAGCCTCGCAGAGTTCGCGCCCGCAGGCGCGAAAAAATTGAAATCCGTTTTTCCCGGCGACATGCGCGTCGGGAAAAACACTTCTCGGCCGAACAGTGTGCGAACTGCCCGCCGCAGGCGGACAGTGAGTGCGCACATGAGGCCGCAGCCTATCCCGCCGGAAAAGGCAAAGCCTTTTTCGACGGGCTGGGAGCCGCCCGGGTTTCACCCGGGCGGCTCACTTTATTCGTCCATATCGAAGGGGGGAATATCCCGCTCCTGGGGGAGGGCGTCCCCCTCAAAGGGGAGCTCGTCGGGCACAGCAGCCACCATATTCTGCTTGTACTGCATCTCCGCCCACTGCTCCTTGGTGATGAGCAGCTGCCGGGGCTTGGAGCCCTCGAAAGGACCCACCACACCCTTTTCCTCCATCTGGTCCACCAGCCGGGCGGCCCGGCCATAGCCCAGCTTCAGCCTGCGCTGGAGCATGGACACGCTGGCCTGCCCCACCTCCAACACCACGTCGATGGCCGCAGGGAGCAGTTCGTCGTAGTCGTCCCCGCCTGCCGGGTCGGAGCCGCCCACGCCCTTGTCCGCCTTGCTCTTGTCCTCGGCGTTCTTCTCGATCTCGTGCATCACCTGCTCGTCGTACTGGGCGGACGCCCCCTCCTTGATGAAGTCCACCACGTTGGCCACCTCCTCCTCGGTGATGAAGCAGCCCTGAACCCGGAGCTTGTCCTGTCCCAGGGGGGCGTACAGCATATCCCCCTTGCCCACCAGCTTTTCCGCGCCGGTGGTGTCCAGAATGATGCGGGACTCCAGGCTGGAGGCCACCGCAAAGGCGATGCGGCTGGGGATGTTGGCCTTCATCAGGCCGGTGATCACATCGGCACGGGGGCTCTGGGTGGCGATGACCAGGTGCATTCCCGAGGCGCGGCCCATCTGGGCCACCCGGCAGATGGACTCCTCCACCTCCTTGGCGGCCACCAGCATCAGGTCGGCCAGCTCGTCGATGACCACCACGATCTGGGGCATGGGCTCCAGGTCCTCCCGCTGGGCGGCGTGGTTGTTGTAGGACGCCAGATCCTTTGCCCCCACCTCGGAGAACTTCTGGTAGCGCTTCATCATCTCGCTCACCGCCCACTGCAATGCTCCCGCGGCCTTTTTCGGGTCGGTGACCACCGGGATGAGCAGGTGGGGAATGCCGTTGTAGACGCTCAGCTCTACCATCTTGGGGTCCACCATAATCAGCCGGACCTCCTCCGGGGCGGCCTTGTACAGCAGGGAGATGATGAGGGAGTTGGTGCATACCGATTTGCCTGAGCCGGTGGTGCCGGCGATGAGCATGTGGGGCAGACGGGCGATATTGCCCACGATGGGCTGGCCGCTGATATCCTTGCCCACGGCGAAGGACACCTTGGATGGGCTGTCGGTAAAGGCCCGGGAGCCCAGCACATCCCGGATGCACACCGGGCTCACCACCCGGTTTGGCACCTCAATGCCCACGGTGGAGATTTTATCGGGTATCGGGGCCACGCGGACGGCGGACGCCCCAAGGGCCAGGGCGATATCGCCGGACAGGTTGGTGATCTTGTTCAGCTTCACCCCCTGGTCCAGCTCCAGCTCATACCGGGTGACGGCGGGGCCCCGGATGACGTTGACGATGCGGGCGCTGACGCCGAAGGACTGGAGCGCGTCCTGAAGCCGCTGCTGGTTGGCGTGCAGCTCCCCCTCCGCGGCGGAGGCATTCCCCCCTCCCCCCTGGTTGAGCAGGGTCACGGGGGGGTAGCGGTAGGCGGGGGAATCCTGCTCCATGCCCGCCTCGATCTCCCGGGCCATCTCCTCCCGGACCTGGGCCTGCTCCTCTTCCTTGGACCGCTTCTGGGGGGCGGGCTCCCGGATGACGGGCGGGGGCACCGGGTCCTCCTGGGCCGCCGGCGCGGAAGGCGCTTCCTCCCGGATGGGGGTGGGCGCCGCCGGGGCCACCAGGTCGTCCATGGCCGGGGGCGGGGCCACCGGGGAGGGCCTGGGGGTGCGGGGGGGCTCCTTCATGGGGCGCAGCTCCGCCACATCCTCATACTCCGGGGGCTCCTCCTCCAGGCTGGGGGGCCTGTCCCCCTGGCCGGGCAGCGCCACCCCGGCTACCTTGTCAAAGAAGGATTTCTTACGCACGGTGGTCACCGGGGTGGTGGGCCTTTGGGCCAGCAGCGGGCCGTCGTCCACGGGAATATCGATGGCGGCGTTTTTGCGCCGGGCGGCGGGCTCCGGCTCCGCCCGGGCGGGCCTGCGGGGGCGCTCCTCCGGCTCGGGGTAGTCGTCCGGGTCATATTCCGCCCGCTGCTCCCGGCGCTGCTTCAGATAGTCCAGAACATCCGCCGGGGTGAGGCGCAGCGCGCACAGCGCCGCCGCCGCAGTGAGCAGCAGCAGCACCGCCACAGCCCCCACGGTGGTAAAGGCGAAGCGGAAGGCCATGGCCAGCGTACCGCTCACCACGCCGCCGCAGGCCACTGCCTTGCCGTCCGTCCAAAGCTGTCCAAAGAGCTCCCAGCCCCACTGGTACTCCCCCCTGCTCAGCAGCAGGTGGAGCAGCGCCCCGGCAAACACTGGCAGGCATACCGCCCCCGCCACCCGCAGCCGGACGGGGCGGCCCCGGTGGAAGACGAGGATGACGGCGGCGGCCAGCAGCATGGGCGGGGCCAGATAGAAGCCGTAGCCGCACAGCCCCTTGAGCAGGTCGCAGAACAGGGCGATCACCGCCCCCTCCTCCGTCTTGAAATAGCCGATGGCCCCAAACAGGGCCAGCAGGAAGCACACTCCACCCCCCACCTCCCGGCGGTAGGGCTTTTTCTGGGGGGCGGACCTGCGGGAGCGGCCCTTGGACTGGGTTCCTGATCTGGACGCGGCGCGCTTGCCGCCGCTTTTGGACGGATTGGACGCGGAGCGGCCCTTGGAACCGCCGCCGTTTGTCGCAGAATTTCTCTTTTGTGTGGAAGCCATGGGGTAAACCTCCTGTGTATGTTACGCTGCGGGGAACAGGATGGGAAGAAGGAACCTGGCGGCCAGGGAGACGGTCCCGGCGATCCAGCAGTAGTAGGCGAACATGCCGAATTTGCCCTTGCTTGCCAGCAGCTTCACCAGGGAGATGGAGAAGTAGCCCACCACCCCGGCCACCGCCATGCCCGTCAGGTACATGGGCAGCAGGTTCATGTCGATCTCCCCCGCGCCCGCCACCTTGACCACCTTCAGCAGGGTGGCCCCCAGCACGGCGGGCAGGGACAGCAGGAAGGAAAAGCGCACGGCGAAGTTGCGCTCAAAGCCCAGGGCCATCCCGGCGGAGATGGTGGTGCCGGAGCGGGACAGGCCGGGGATGGTGGCCGCCCCCTGGGCCAGCCCCACCAGCAGCACATCCTTCACTGTGGCGGTGCGGCCGTTTTTCCGCCCGCCGCCGCAGCGGTCGGACAGGAACAGGATGCAGCCGGTGACCAGCAGCATGACGGACACAAACACCGGGCTTGCCCCCAGCTCCTCCACAAAATCCTCGATGGGCAGCACCAAAAACAGGGGCAGGGTGCCCAGAACCAGCAGCAGCACCAGCCGCCGTGCCTCGGGAGGATTGCCCCGCTCCCGTCCGCCCGAACGGGAGAACAGCGCGGCGGCGCCCCGGAAGAACTCCACAATCATGTCTATGATATCGCCCCGGTACACCACGCACACCGCCAGCAGCGTGGCGAAGTGGAGCAAAATATTATACAGGGCGTCCGGCTCTTCCATCCCAAAGAAGTATTGCAGCAGGGACAGGTGCCCCGAGCTGGAGATGGGCAGAAATTCCGCCACCCCCTGCACCAGTCCCAGGACGATTGCCATCCAAAATTCCAATGTATTCACCTCATTCTCAGAACTGCCGCAGGCGCGGCACATGGTCGGTTTATTATATTATCACACTTCGCCGCAAAATTCCAGTGCCAATCGAAAAAGGCCGCCCTGCCCCCGCCTTGCGCTCCCCTCCGTGGCTGTGATATACTGTTGAAAAAAGGAGGTGCGTCCATGGCAAAGAAGGATTCCCGGCGGCGACTGCTCTTGGCCGCGGCGGCTTTGCTACTGTGCGCGGCGGCGGTATTTTTGCTGCTCTGGCTCAATCCCAACCGGGTTTACACCTATCAGGCCCAAACCGCATCCGCCGCCCAGGCCGCCGAAACCTGCCCCTTCGCCCTCATCACCCGGCAGGAATTCCAGCTGGCCGCGGAGCTTTTGGCCAATGAGAACGTGACAGCCTTCTATCCCAATCCCGGCCAAGTAGATCCACCCGCCCACGAGCTGCCTGTGGGCCTTGTGGATGCCGAAGCCCTTCGGATCGGCGGACAGCGCGCCCGCGTGACCAGCCTGTCCGTCTTCGGCCTGATGATCTGTGTGGACTATTCCACCCCCGTGCCGGATGACCGTACCCCGTGCAGCCGCTGCATCCTGGCCATCTCCCACGATGGGACCATAACAAAAACCTCCTCCCTCTACGAAAACGGGGAGGCCGTCTACACTGTGGAAAACACGGATAATACCGATTTTATCATCAGCCGCGTCTCCCGCGACCTGCTGTATTTCCTCCATGGGAACTGACCTTGGCCGGGGAATTTTATTGTGCATTTTGATGCCGGTAAAATTTCCCGGTTTTCTTGCTTTTTGTGTGATAATTTGCTACACTAAAGCAAATCACCCCACGGGAGGAACTGCATATGATTACCGTTCAAACCACCCCTGTCCGCTGGCAAAACGGCCGCTTCACCCCCTCCGCCGCCCCCCAGGGCCGGGAGGGCACCATGGCCCACGCCATCCTCATGGCCCACAATACCTCTGATCGCCCGGACCGCCTGTCCATCCGCTTCGACGCCATGGCCTCCCATGATATCACCTATGTGGGCATCATCCAGACCGCCCGGGCCTCCGGCATGGAGGAATTCCCCCTGCCCTATGTGCTCACCAATTGCCACAACTCCCTGTGCGCTGTGGGCGGCACCATCAATGAGGACGACCACGTGTTCGGCCTGTCTGCCGCCAAAAAGTACGGCGGCGAGTTCGTCCCCGCCCACCAGGCGGTCATCCATTCCTACATGCGGGAGCGCTATGCCGCTCCCGGCAGAATGATTCTGGGCTCCGATTCCCACACCCGCTACGGGGCTTACGGCTGTATGGCCATCGGCGAGGGCGGCCCCGAGCTGGCCCGGCAGCTGCTGCGCAAGACCTACGACATCGCCTACCCCAACATCATCGCCGTCTACCTCACCGGCGCGCCCAGGCCGGGAGTGGGGCCCCAGGACGTGGCTCTGGCCCTGGTGGGGGCCACCTTTAAAACCGGCGCGGTGAAAAATGCCGTGCTGGAGTTCTTCGGCCCCGGCGTGGCGAACCTGTCCATGGACTATCGTTCGGGCATCGACGTAATGACCACCGAGACCACTTGCCTGTCCTCCGTCTGGCAGACCGACGCGCACACCAAAACCGCCCTCGCCCTGCTGGGCCGGGGGGACAGCTACCGGGAGATGGCCCCGGCGGAGGGCGCGTATTACGACGGGGTGGTCACCGTGAAGCTGGACAAGGTGGAGCCCATGATCGCCCTGCCCTTCCACCCCTCCAACGCCTATACCATTAGAGAGTTCAAGGCCAACATGGCCGACCTGCTCCATCAGGTGGACGTGGACGCGGCGGAGCAGCTGGGGGTGAAAAACGCGCCCTCTCTGGTGAAAAAAATCGTGGGCGGCCAATTCCTGGTGGATCAGGGGGTCATCGCCGGGTGCTCCGGCGGCGCCTATCAGAATTTGAAGCGGGCGGCTGAGATTTTGACGGGCTGCTCCACCGGCTCCGGGGCCTTCTGGCTGTCCTGCTACCCCGGATCTATGCCCATTAACCTGGAGCTGACCAAAAACGGGTACATCGCCCAGCTCATGGCGGCGGGGGCGTCCATCCGCTCCTGCTTCTGCGGGCCCTGCTTCGGCGCGGGGGATGTGCCCGCCAACGGGGCATTCTCCATCCGCCACTCCACCCGCAACTTCCCCAACCGGGAGGGCTCCAAGCCCGGGGACGGCCAGATCTCCTACGTGGCCCTCATGGACGCCCGGTCCATCGCCGCCACCGCCCGGATGGGCGGCGTGCTCACCGGGGCGGACGAGCTGCCTGACGTGCCCGCAGACCGGGCCGATGAGCAGTGGAGCTACGACGATTCCGCATACCAATCCCGGGTCTACTTCGGCGTCGGGAAGCCCCAGCCCGAGGCCGGGCTGGTGTTCGGCCCCAACATCGCCGACTGGCCGGAGCAGATCCCCCTGCCGGAAAACCTGCTGCTCACCTGCTGCGCCGCTATCTACGACCCGGTGACCACCACCGATGAGCTCATCCCCTCCGGGGAGACCTCCTCCTACCGCTCCAACCCCCTGCGGCTGGCCGAGTTCGCCCTGTCCCGGAAGGACCCCCAGTACGTCCCCCGTGCCAAGGCAGTCCAAGCGGTGGAGCAGCTGCGCCGCACCAATCCGAAGGCCCCCGAGGTCGAGGGGGCCCTGGATGGCTATGACCCGGCCCGCACCGGGCTGGGCTCCCTGGTGATGGCCCTGAAGCCCGGCGACGGCTCGGCGAGAGAGCAGGCCGCCTCCTGCCAGCGGGTGCTGGGGGGCTGCGCCAACGTGGCGGAGGAGTATGCCACCAAGCGCTACCGTTCCAACGTGGTCAACTGGGGGATGCTGCCCTTTGTGGCCGGGGATTTGCGGGCGCTGAACCTCCAGCCCGGAGACCAGGTGCACCTGCCCGGCATCCGCGCCCTGCTGGAGGGAGACGGCGAGGAAATCGCCGCCACCGTCATCCAGCACGGGGCCAACGGCCCCGCAGCCCAGGCTGTGACCCTCACCCTCCCCGGCCTGACGAGAGAGGAGCGGGACATTATCCTCGCCGGCTGCCTCATCAACTACTACGCGGAGGGCTGAGCATGGAACTTGACCTGTATATCCCCAAGCTGGACGACCTCTGGTTTTACCAGCAGATGATGGCCGACCCCGCCACCATGTCCTACAATATAGGCTACGATCCCTGGCCCGGCTACCACCAGGACACGGGCTGCATTGACTTCCCCCGGGAGGAGTGGGAGACGTGGTACGCCCAGTGGGTAGGCCGGGAGCCGGAGCGGTTCTACGCCTACATCCGGCGCAGGTCTGACGGGGAGTGGATCGGCGATGTCAACTTCCACCACACGCCGGACAAGGACTGGTGGGACATGGGCATCGTGATCTTCGCCCCCTGCCGGGGGCAGGGATACGCCGCCCCCGCCCTGCGCCTGATGGTGGATCACGCCTTCCGGGTTTGCGGCGTCAGCCGCCTCCACAACTACTTCGAGACCACCCGGGAGGCCGCTTGGAAGGCCCATCTGGCGGCGGGCTTCCGGGACGCAGGCACGGTGGACGGCATCCGCCACCTGCTGCTCACCCGGGAGGAATACCTGGCCGCCCAAGGCGGCTAAGCCGCCGGAAGCGCCCGGCGCACCCCCTGCAATCCCCTAATTCATTAAAAAGCGGCCAGCCGGTTCCCCGGCTGGCCGCTCTTTTTAGGTTTTTCCCTTCAGCCTCTCGCTGCCGCTCAGCTCATCTTCAGGAAGTTCTGGCAGTAACGGGTCAGCATGGCGGCCGCCTGATAGCGGATAGCCGTGCCGTTGGGGCTGAGCGTGGTGTTGGTGGTGCCGCTGATGATGCCGTTGCCCACGGCCCACTGCATGGCCTCCTTGGCGTAGCTCTGCACGTAGCCCCGGTCAGTAAACTGGCTCAGGTTGGACAGATTGCCGTTGCTCAGGCCGCGGTAGTTGTTGTAGCGGTACAGGATGGCCGCCAGCTCCTGGCGGGTGACCGCCGTGCCGGGGTCAAAGATGCTGTTGGACCGCCCATTCACAATGTTGTTGTTGGAGGCCCAGGCCACAGCCGCGCTGTACCACTGGTTGGCGGGCACGTCGCTGAACTTGGTCACGCCGGACACCGAGGGGCTGCCGGACAGACGGTACAGGATCAAAACGATCTGGGCGCGGGTCACATTGCCGTTGCCGTTGAAGGTGTACTTGTTGCCGAAGCCTTCCATCATGCCGTGCTTGTAGACGAAGTTCACGTACTGCAGGTAGAAGTCGTTGGAGCCCACGTCCGTGAAGGGCAGGCCGGTCTCTACGGTGAAGCTGGGCGTGACGGTCGCGGTGGTAGCGCCCGCAGGCACGGTGAACACCCAGGTGTTCGTGCCGGTGTTGGTGGCGTTCACGCTGGTGCCGTTGTTGAAGTACACGCTCACGCCGGTGGCGCGGTAGCCCGCCCTGGGCACGGTGTACACGGTGATGGTGCTGCCCTGGGTCACATTGTTGGTGCCGCTGCTCACGGTGGCGGAGCCGTTGGTCGCGTTATTCACGTTGATGCTGACCTGGCCCCCGCCCACGCCGAAGTTGGGCGTGACGGTCACGGAAACCACGTTGTCGGGCACCTTGAAGGACCAGCTGTTGCCGGAGCCGCTGACCGCAATGGACGTGTTGTTGCTGCCCACGGCGGACACGCCCAGGGTGTAGTAGCCGCTGTTGGGGTTGGTGGTGATGGTCACGGTGTCGCCCGCCTTGGCGCGGACAATGCTGGCGCTGGCGTTGCCGTTGGCCACGTCCGTCACATAGATGGCAACCGTGCCGGTGGCGGTCTCCTTGGCCAGCTGGACCGTCCACAGGCTGCCCGTGGTGTCCGGGGTCATGGTAAAGTTGTTGCTGGCGCGGGTGAGCGTGGTATTGCCCTCGGCCTTGATATAGAAGGTACGGGCCAGGCCGGTGACGTCGATGGAGTCGCTGGCCTTATAGCCGTTCAGCACCGTGATGCGATCCTCATGGTTCTTGGGCTGGGGCTGGGTGTCGTTCACTGCGGCCTGGAGGGTGGTGTAGTAGGCGATGGCACCGGCGGGCACGTGGGTAGTATTCGTCGCGCCTCTGCTGCGCTCCAGCATTACCAGCGGGGCGGTCTGGTCGATCACGATGGTGCCCAGGCCGGTCCGGCCGCTGTGGCTGATGGTAAACGCTTTACCACTGTCATTTTTGTATACATAGGTGTCGTCCTGGCGCATGTATGCATTATTATTACCAGCGGTCAGCATGGTGTTCAACGTACTGCCGAACTTCACAACCACGCCGATGTCAAACTCCTCGCCCAGGGTGCCCAAGGCACGGCCGGCCTGCACCTCAATCGCTGTGGTAGCATTACTACCCTTGCGCACCTCAACGCGGTAATACACGCTCAGGGCGGCGGTGAGGGTGCCGTTCTGGTTGAACTTGCTGGCGGTCACATTCAGGTAGGGCACCAGGTAGACCTCGGTATAATCCTTGGACACAGGGTCCGTGGTGTACTGGTCCTTGGTGGGGCTGCCGCTGTAATGGTTCTGCCACGCCTTGCGCTGGGCCTGGTCGCGCCAGTTCTGAACCTGGGAGCTGGTGATCCCGGCCTGGACGGCGTTCACCGCCTGCTTGACGGCGGTGCTGCGGCTCCAATCAAAGGAGGCAGCTGTGTCTCCGTCAAGGGTGCCCTGGATCAGGTTGGCGACATACTGCTTGGTGGCCGCGTCGCCGGTACCGGTATAGGTGGCCTTCACCGCGCCGGCAGGGTCTACATCGGTCTTAAAGTTCTCATCCATCACCCGCAGGCCGGAGCCGTTGAGGGTGTAATAGGTGCTGCCGTCGAACAGGGTCAGCCGGGAGCCGTCGGCATTGACGGTCAGGCCGCCGGTCAAGTTGACCTGGTTGCCGAAGAAGGTGCGCTTGTTCACGGTGTTGTAGTTCACCCACACAGGAATTTCCACCTGCTTCTGGGTGTCACTGTCCACCAGGTCGGTCAGCAGGTTCAGCTGGAAGCTGGCGATGCCGCCGGTGGGCTTCACCGCGCCGGACAGGGTGATCACGTTGCCGTTCAGGGAGGCGGTGATGTTGGCATTGTCACCAGTGGTAAGCACGCCCAGGCCGTTGATCTTGGTGACCACCTGGCTGGCGCCCTGGGTGGACAGAGTCACATTGCCGCCGCCCTGGGGCGCGTCGTAGCTGCCGCCCGCGTTATAGGTCTTGTTGCCGTGGGTGGTGTCCGTCCAGGTGGCAACCACGGTGCCCAGCGCCTTGTTGGGCAGCATGGCAATGGTGGTCACGCCATAATAATTGAGTTTGCCCGCCTCGTTGGTGCCGCGCGTGAAGGTGATGACACCTTTGATCGTACTGTTGGTGTCCTGGCCCACGATGGTCAGCGTACCCGTGGTGGTAACCTGCTTGTACAGGCCGTCGGCCAGCTGGGCAGAGGTGTAGAAGGTGGTGCTGCCGCCGCCCACGCACTGGTAAATCAGCGCCTCATTGCCGGAGTTGGCCAGGGCGTCGGCGGTGGGAGCGGTGCCCTTATAGGTGCCGCCCTTGATGCCGTGGCCCTTGTAGCCGTCCAGTCTCACATCGCCAAAGGTGTTGCTGATCTCGGCGGCGATGTCCACCTTCAGGCTGGTGCCGTTGCTGGCGCTGACGCTGGCAATGCTGTTGCCGGTGCCGGCCACCTTAAAGGTGGTGTTGCCGGTGCCGTTCAGGGTCAGCGCGCCCAGCCTGGCGCTGGGGCCGTTGACCGTCAGGGTGCCGCTGGGCAGGATGATTGCGCCCGCGCTGCCCTGGTTCACCGTAATGTCCGCGCCGTTCAGAATCGTAATGTCGCCCGCGGAGCCGTTCTCACCCACGGTAATCTTAATGTTGCTCTTCAGCGGAGCATTGGCCTGGTTGATGGAGGCCACCGTACCCTGGCTGATGTTCACGGTGGCGTTGGCGCCGGTGGTGGCCGTGCCGCTGCTCAAGGTCACAGCGCCCACATTGGAGACGATGCCGTTGACCATCAGCTGGGTGCCGGTGCCGGTGAGGTTCAGCCCGCCGGTCAGCTTACTGCTGGCCACGTTCACCCGGCTGCTGTTGCCGGTGAGGGTCACCAACTGGGTGATCTCGCAGTTGTTGCTCAGGCTGACGTTCTGCGCATTGGTGTTGGTAGCGTTGCCGCTCATGTTGACGCTGCCGCTAATCTGGGCATAGTCAGTCATGGTGATGGTGTGGTTGGCGGGGTTGATGAGGGTCACGCTGCCGCTCAGCTTGCCGCCATTGCGCAGGGTAAGGGTGAAGCTCTGGGTTCCATTGCTGTCGTTGTTGATGCTCCAGTTCACCGAGCCCTGGCTGCCAGACAAGCCCGCCTTCTGGGCGGCGGCGTACCGGGCGTCCGTCACGGTGAGGCTGGTCACCTTGGCCATGTCGGCGTTGCCGACCGTCAACATGTGGCCGTTGGTGTCCACGGTGAGGTTCCGATCCAGGGTGCCGCTGATGGTCTGATCACTCAGCAGGGTGAAGCTGGTCTGGCCCTTCGCCAGGGCAGCATCGACATCCTGGTACCAAGTGCCGCTGGTGCTGGTGCCGGTCACGACGCCGTAGGTGACCTCGGCATAGCGGGTCTCTTTCTTGCCGTCGCTCAGCGTCACCTGGGTCTGGAAGAACCAGCCGGGACCGACATCCTGGCCCTCGGTCTCATGCTTCAGGTTGGGCTGAACCTTGTCGTAGTATCTGACGCTGGTTTTGCCGGTTTCAGCTGCCGCCGCAAACACCGTGGCGGGCAGTAATGCCAGCACCATGACGAGCGCGAGCAGGGCTGACAAAATCCGTTTCTTCATGTACGTATTCCTCCTGTTCTGGTTTCAATCTCTCTGGGGAAGCGCTTGGGCTGCGCCGGTCTGGCCGGCTTGCTTTGTCCCGTAACGGGTTGTGGCCGGGCATTCGCCCCTCCTTCCATCGGAATGATTGGCTGACGCCTCCGACGCCACAGTTATACGGCTACTATTATACTATATCGGCAAAAATTTGCAAGGGATTAGGGGAACTTTTTAGAAAAATTCTATGGAAGCTGTTCCACCCCCTTCCAGAGGGGGGCCGCGCTTGCATTTTTCGAAAGGACATGTTAGAATAAAAATAAGCGCTGTCGTATAAAAAAGGCGGTTGGCCACTCCCTTGCGAAAGGGGGTGGGGCAGATGGGAAATGGGCGCGGGGCCGCGGTTCTGCGTATCCTGATATGGTTTATCAATACGCTTTTGCTGATGATTTACATATCCCCAAAAGCGTATTGACCGCTCGGCTGGCACCCAAGCGGTCAATACAGAACTTTTGATTTTGTTTGATCAGTGAGGGCTGACCGCCTGCGGCAGCGCCCCTATATGCCTATTATAACAGCTCCCCCGGCTTTGTCAAGCGTCAAAAAGCGTGTTGACCGCCTGCGCCGCCATATGGTATAATGAGTTACGCTCCAAAATGGAAAGGAGGCTGGCAGAATGCCCACCGAAAACGAGCGCAAGGACGTTCAGAAAGCCATGGCGTATGATTTGATTCGCATCTTCGAGCAGAATCCTGACAAAACCTATACCGCAAAAGAGTTGAAAGACCTGATTGACGCCTATATCTCCGGGCTGAAGCAGTAACCCATCAAGAAAGGGGCCGGATACCGGCCCCTTTCCCCATGAGGAGGCCCTTTTATGGACTACGACACCCTTCTCTCCGGCTGCTGCGAGGTGGCCCGGGAGCTTTTGCGCCACGGCGCGGAAATCCAGCGCGCGGAGGACACCATGCGCCGCCTGCTGGCGGCCTACGGCCTGGAGGGGGAGGTATTCGCCATCCCCAACTGCGTGTGGGCCAGCGCCCGGGAGCCGGACGGCCGGGTGTGCACGGTGATGCGCCGGGTGCCCTCTTCCACGCTGAATATCGAGGGCATTGAACGCTTCAACGACCTGTCCCGCCGCCTGTGCGCCGCCCCGCCGGACGACCCGGGGGAGCTGCTCGCCCAGTGCCGCCGGGAGGCGGCGCAGCTGCGGCGCTATCCCATGCGCCTGCGGGTGGCGGGGTATTTCGTGGGGGCGTTTTTCTTTGCGCTGTTTTTCGGCGGCGGCTGGGCGGAGGCCTGGTGCGCGGGGCTGGCGGGGCTGGCCTGCGGGGCGTGTCTGGCCTGTCTGGAGCAGGCGGGGGGCAACGCCTTTTTGTCCACCCTGGCGTCCGCCTTTGTGCTGGGGACGGCTTCCTGCGCCATGCGGGCGCTGGGCGCGCCCATCAGCCTGGAGGTCACCCTGGCCGGGGGCATCATGGTGCTGGTGCCGGGGCTGGTGTTCACCAACTTCATGAGCAACCTGCTCACGGGGGACATGGTGTCCGGCCTGGCCACCTTTGCCCGGGCGCTGCTGTCGGCGGCGGCCATCGCCCTGGGGGCTGGGGCCGCCATGGCGCTGTTCCAGGGTCTGTGGCCCGTCCAGGCCGGGGGGAGCACCGCGGCCTATCCCCCGGCGGTTGCCTGCCTGCTGGCCTATGTGGCCTGCCTGGGCTTCTGCCTGCCCGTCAACGCCCAGGGGTTGGGCGCGGTGCTGTGCGGGCTGGGGGGGGCGCTGGGCTGGGCGGTGTACCTGTTCTTCTCCGAACTGGGAGCCAACATCTTTTTAGCCAACATGCTGGCTGCGGTGGCGGTGTCGGTCTGGTCGGAGGCCATGGCCCGGCGGAGGCGCTGCCCCGCCACCTCTTATCTGGTCATCGGCATCTTTCCCCTGGTGCCCGGCCTGACCGTTTACCAGGCCATGGACTACGGCCTGCGGGGGCATACGGAGCTGTTCTGGAACACCTTTTTCCGCACCTTCGGCATCGCGGGGTGCCTGGCGCTGGGGCTGCTGCTGGTGTCGGCCTCCCTCCAGCTCTGGCGGCGCAGCCGGCGGGCGTGAGCGCCCCTGTAACAATTTTGGTTCCGCTTCGTAACCTTTCCTGCCTTGACCCGGTTCGGGGCAGGTGTTAACATAAGCACGCAAGTCAACACAAAAGGAGTCCTGATCGAAATGGCCGTCAAAGTCCTGTCCCTGCTGCTGGGTATGCTGCTGTTGGTCCCGCTGTCCGCCTGCGGGACCACTGCTGGGCACGCGGGGCCCAGCCCCTCCCCCGAAGCTATGCCCACGGCGGCCCCCTCCGCACCGGAGCCCACACCCACGGCCTCACCTGAGCCCACGCCGGAGCCTACGCCGGAACCTTTCCCCACGCCGGAGCCGGTGGAGCCCTATGACTTCGGCACACCGCTGGAGGAGGGCGAAGCGGTGGAGGACGACGCCTTTTTCGACACGGCGGTGTATCTGGGCGACTCCCGGACCGAGGGGCTTCAGCTCTTCAGCGGCCTGAAGCACGGCGACTTCTACTGGGCCCGGGGAATGACGGTGTTCAAGGCGGACAGCGAGGACTACCGGGTATTCGAGGTGGACGGGCAGAAGTATAATCTTCTGGAGGTCCTGACGCTGAAGCAGTACGAGAGCGTGTACATCATGCTGGGCGTAAACGAGCTGGGCTACCCTGCCGAGAGCTATGAGCAGGGCCTGGGCGAGCTGCTTGACAAGGTGATCCAGCTCCAGCCGGACGCGGTGGTGTACCTCCAAATCATGCCCCCGGTGAACGACGCGCTGTGCCGCGCCAATAAGCTGGCCGACTACATCAACAACGAGAAGCTGAGCCAGTTCAACAGCGCCATCGTCCGCCTTGCCGCGGAGAAAAAGGTGGTGCTGCTCAACACCGCCGAGGCGTACCTGGGCGAGGACGGCCAGCTCCCCGCGGAGCTTGCCAGCGACGGCTGCCATTTCGCCTACAGCGCGTACAAGCACTGGGCGGACTACCTGCGCCGGCATGTCATCGACCGGGAGCGGTACTTCCTCAACCGGGCCCAGGCGTTGGCGCAGCCCTAATTATATATGGTAAGCGGCTGGCCGGAGCGTTCCCGCCAGCCGCTTTTTTGAAAATTTTTAGGGGCGTGTGATAATCGGGCCCCTTCAATCGTTTTATGGACGTGATCACAAAGAGGCGTGAGGACAGGCGCATATGTGTCAATCCCAACGCCACAGCAGCGCGCTGGCCATTACGGCAAACGGCGGCGAAAGGAAGTGACCCGCAATGGGCGCAGAACAACTGACGGACCTGTTCCGCAAATACGGCGACGATGTGTTCCGGCTGGCGTACAGCTACCTGGGCTCACGCGCCGACGGGGAGGACGTGTGCCAGAGCGTGTTCCTCAAGCTGGCGGAGGGCAAGGTGGTCCTTCTGCCGGGACGGGAGAAAAGCTGGCTGCTCACCTGCGCCGCCAACCTGTGCAAAAGCCAGCTGAGATCCTTCTGGCGGCGGAACGTGGGGGAGCTGGAGGAATCCATCCCCTTTCAGGACCAGGCCGACCGGGCGGTGTGGGAGGCGGTGATGTCCCTGCCTCCCAAATACCGGGCGGTGATCCACCTCTACTACTGGGAGGGCTACGACCAGGGGGAGATCGGAGAGGTACTCCACATCTCCCGCACGGCGGTCCAGACGCGCATGGCACGGGCCCGTGCCATGCTGAGAAAGGAGCTGAGCGACGATGAACAACTATTGGCACATGATGGAACAGGCTCAAATGAGTGAGCGTAAAAAGGAGGAAATTATGAACATGTTGGAGAATAGCGAGAAACGGACCCAGAAGCGGCGTATGCCCCGGATGGGCAAGGTGATTTTAGCGGCGGCGCTGGCGGTGGGGTGCGTACTGTCCATCGCGGCGGGCCTGCCCGCCCAGGTCTACAACTTTATGAGCGGCGGCACGATGGTCAATGTGCCCGGAAGCAACCATTCGGAATTTACGCTGCCCGCGGGCAGTCCCCTCACCTTGGAGAACGGCCGCATCTGGCTCACCGCCAACGGTGAGAAGCTGGACATCACCGACAAGATGGACGAGAACACCCCCTATATCCAGGAGCACACAGACCCCGCCACCGGGAACAAAGGCTACTTCGTCGCGGGCGGCACCCCTGAGAGATTCGGCTGGGCCGAGTTCCCCGTGGTCGATGGCGCTGTTTCGGCGGTCTCGGGCAGCAGCTATGAGGACTGGTGGTACACGATGCCCGACGGTTCCGAGATCATCCTCAGCGACCTCCCCATGGAGGAGCAGATGAAGCTGTCGGAGGAGAACGGCGGCGGCCTCACGTTCACCCCCGTCAACCGTCCCTGGTTCCAGGCCGCGCTGAACCAGCTAGGCCTGGAGGATTGACGCCGCTCCTCTCAAATGCAGCGCCCCGCCCGGAGCGACGCTCCGGGCGGGGCTTTCGTCTACTCTTTCGGTTCCTCCGGCTTCTCCGGCCCTTCATCCGGGCCCTTTTCCCCGTCCCCCTCCGGCGAGGGCATGGGGATGGGCTCGTCGGTCATGTGGACGTGCCGGGCGGGGGGCTCAATGTCCCCCGGCAGCTGCTTGGTGCGGGTGGAGGTATAAGCCCCCTCCACCAGGGCCGGGTCCCGGCCCTCCAGGATGGCCACCATCTCGCCGCCGGTGATGGTTTCCTTCTCCAGCAGGTAGGCCACCACCTTGTCCATGTCCTCCCGGTTGGCGCGAATGACCTCCACCGCCTCCTTGTAGCACACGTCGATCACCGCTTTTACCGCCTTGTCCATCACGGCGGCGGTGTCCTGGGCGCAGTCCAGGCCGTAGCCTCCGTCCAAATACTGGTTACGCACGCTGCCCAGGGCCATCATGCCGAATTCCTCGCTCATGCCGTACATGGCCACCATGTTGCGGGCGATGTTGGTGGCCTCCTGGATATCCTGGGAGGCCCCGTTGGTCATGGTGTTCATCACCACCTCCTCAGCGGCGCGCCCGCCCATGGACACGGCGATTTTGGCCATCAGCTCTTCCTTGGTGCGCAGGTTGGTCTTATCCTCCTCGGGCATCAGCAGGGTGTAGCCCAGGCTGCCCTCGGTGTGGGGGACAATGGTGATTTTCTGCACCGGCTCGGCGTTCTTCTGCTTGTAGGCCACCATGGCGTGGCCCACCTCATGATAGGCCACCAGCCTGCGCTCGAACTCGGTGAGGACGGAATTCTTCTTCTCGCTGCCGGCGATCACGAACTCGAAGGAGGCCAGCAGATCCTCCTGGGTGACCAGCCTGCGGCCCTTGCGCACCGCCCGCAGGGCGGCCTCGTTCACCAGGTTGGCCAGATCCGCCCCCACGCAGCCCGCGGTGGCCAGGGCGATCTTATTCAGATCCACGTCCTCGGCCAGCTTGATCTTCCGGGTGTGCACCTGGAGGGTGGCAAGCCGCCCCGCCAGGTTGGGCCGGTCGATGGTGATGCGCCGGTCAAAGCGCCCGGGACGGAGGAGCGCCTTGTCCAGCACCTCGGGCCGGTTGGTGGCCCCCAGCACGATGACGCCCTTGCCGGGATCGAAGCCGTCCAGCTCGGCCAGCAGCTGGTTCAGGGTCTGCTCCCGCTCGTCGTTGCCGCCCATGCGGTTGTCGCGGCTCTTGCCGATGGTGTCGATCTCGTCGATGAAGATAATGCAGGGGGCCATCTTGCTGGCCTCCTTGAACAGGTCGCGGACACGGGAGGCGCCCACGCCCACGAACATCTCCACAAAGTCGGAGCCGGAGATGGAGAAGAAGGGCACGTTGGCCTCGCCGGCCACGGCCTTGGCCAGCAGGGTCTTGCCGGTGCCCGGCGGGCCCACCAGCAGCGCGCCCTTGGGCAGCTTGGCGCCGATCTCGGTATACTTGCCGGGGTTGTGGAGGAAGTCGATGATCTCCTCCAGGCTCTCCTTGGCCTCGTCCTGCCCCGCCACGTCCCGGAAGGTCACGCCGGTCTTTTTCTCCACGTACACTTTGGCGTTGGACTTGCCCACGCCGCCGATGCCGCCGAAGCCACCCCCGGCCCCCATCTTCTTGAACATATAGCGGTAGAGCAGCATCAGGCATACCACCATCAGCAGGATGGGCAGCACCGTACCGGCCACCATGTTCATCATCTGCTGCTCCTGGGTCACCGGGTCGCGCGCAAACGTCACGCCATGCTCCACCAGCCGCCCCACCAGGTCCTTTTCGTTCACCGGGCCCACCTGGAAGCGGATGGTGCTGCTGGCGGCGCTCTCCAGGTCCTGGCGGTCCAGCTGGTTGAACAGGTTGCCCAGCGCCCCGGCGCCGTAGCTCTCGGACATCTTGTCCACCAGCTCCTTCAGCGGCGGCGCGTCCTCCTTCAGGGTGAAGGTATACACGTTGGCGTCCAGCTTCACCTCCGCCACATAGCCCTGGTCCACCCACTCATAGAAGGTGGAGTAGGGAATCGTCTCCACCGTGGCGCTCTCCACCCTGCTGCGGCACATGTTCAGCATGAATACCAGCATCACCGCCCACAGCACGATGCTGAAAAAGCCCAGCGGGGCGCGTTTTTTATCATCGCCGCCGTTGGGGTCCTCCCGGCGGTTGGGGTCGTTTGGTTTCATTGGGCCGGCCATTCTTGCAGCCTCCTTTGCAAAACCGAAGCGGGGCTCCGGCCTGTTTTTTGTGATACTATTATGGCAGTATACCACATCTTCCCGTTAAAAACAAGAAATCTTCTTAACGGGGGTGTAAACTTTCTATGACGAAAAATGGGGGCAGGAAAAGCGCCCTCCCCCCTTTTCCCCGGCCGGAGTTTATGGTATACTATCCGCAAACGCCGTACAAAGGAGATTTTCCCATGCGAGACGACCAAAACCGCCGCCCGCCCCAGGAGGCGCAGCCTGACGGCCTCATCGAGGGCCGCAACGCCGTTATCGAAGCCCTCCGGGCCGGGACGGCCATCGACAAAATCTACATCGCCCGGGGGGAGACCGACGCCACCCTGGGCCACATCGCCTCCACCGCCCGGAACAAGGGTATCGTGGTCACTGAGGCGGACCGGCGCAAGCTGGACGGCATGAGCCGCACCAAGAGCCACCAGGGCGTCATCGCCGTGGCCGCCGTGCGGGAGTACGCCAGCGTGGACGACATTCTCAGCGCCGCCCGGGACAGGGGGGAGCCCCCCCTGATCGTGGTATGCGACGAGCTCAGCGACCCCCACAACCTGGGTGCGGTGATCCGCACGGCGGAGTGCGCCGGGGCCCACGGGGTCATCATCCCCAAGCGCCGCTCCGCCGGGCTCACCGCCATTGTGGCCAAAACCAGCGCCGGGGCGGTGAGCTATCTTCCCGTGGCCCGGGTGCCCAACCTCACCGCCGTGCTCAAGCAGCTGAAGGGGGAGGGCCTGTGGGTATTCGGCGCGGACGCCGCCGCCGGCACCCGGCTCTATGACGCCGACCTGAAGGGCCCCGCCGCCATCGTCATCGGCAGCGAGGGGGACGGCATGGGCCGCCTGGTCCGGGAGCAGTGCGATTTCCTGGTGTCCATCCCCATGAAGGGGCAGCTCAATTCCCTCAACGCCTCCGCCGCCGCGGCCGTGGTGCTGTATGAAGCTGTGAGACAACGCCAGTAAGGAGAATATCCATGTCCGATGAAATGAAAAAGCCGGGCGGACGGGAGTATACCGTGGACGAGATCCTGGCGGAATACGGCTCCAAGGGCCAGCGCAGCCCAAAGCCCGGACAGCCCTCCAAGGTGGTGGACTTCCCCACAGAAAAGCTCCCCCCCATGCCCTCCGCCCCGCCCCAGGACAGCGGGGACGAGCCCACCATCCGGCTGGTGAAAAAGCCCCCGAAGCAGGAGGCGCAGCCCATCCCGGAAATCGTGCCGGAGGGGGTGGGCCGGACCATCGGGGCCCGGCTCCACACCCTGCTGCGCCGGGCGGACCATTTTGCCGACCACATGTACGACCAGGCCCAGCCCGACGAGCAGGCCCGCAAGGCGGAAAAATACACCCCCGGCGTGGACCGGGAGGTACTGCCCGACAGCAGCGCCCCGCCCCGCCGCCCCAGGCTGCGCCTGGTCAAGCCCAAGCCCAAGCAGCTGCCTCCCGACACGCCCCCCGCCCAGCTGGCCGCCCAGTACCAGAAGGGGCTCAAGGCCCAGGCCG
This sequence comes from uncultured Oscillospiraceae bacterium, assembly GCA_948670295.1. Lineage (GTDB taxonomy): Bacteria > Bacillota > Clostridia > Oscillospirales > Oscillospiraceae > Enterenecus. The sequence goes on from CAPOAR010000009.1 coordinate 22,610, forward strand.
TCCGGGCCAGGTTCGCCCTGCTGCTGGCCCTGCTGGCCGCGCTGTGCTCGGTGGAGCTGCCCCCTCTGCCCTGGAACGCGCTGGCCGGGGAGCTGGCGGCGCTGGGGCTGGAGGTATTTCAGCTGCGCTGCTGGGTGCTCACCGCCCTGCTGGCCCTCACGGCGCTGCTGTGCTATGAGATTCTTGCCGCCGGGGCAAAGCAGTTCTTCACCCTCCGTCCCCGGGGGGAGAGCGTGCTGCTCTTCGCCCTCCTTTTCACCCTGGCCGACGGCCTCACCGCCCCCCGTATGCCGGGCCGGGCGGGCTTTATGCCCTTTTCGGCCGTAACCGCCCTGGGGCTGGCCCTCGCCCTGGACGGGGAGCACCGCCGCCGCCGGGCCGACCGCATGGCCGCCAAGGCGGCCTCCCAGGTCAAAACCCCCTATGTGGTGTCCATCCATCCCACCCTCTGGTCCAGCAAGCCCACCTATACCAAGAGCTCCGGCTCCAGCCTGGGCTTTGGCAGCCAGCTCCAGCTGGAGGACGGCGGACATGCCGCCTACCGCGTCGCCGCCCCCTTGCTGCTGCTGGGGGCCATGCTGTGCGCCCTCATGGCCTCGGCGGGGCAGAAGGCCCCGGAGCGCGTCCTGTGGGCGGCCTCCGCCTGCTTCACCGCCGCCGCCTCCTGGCCGGCCCTGCTGGCCTTTGCCCTGCCCTACCAAAAGCTGACCCAGCGCCTCAACCGGGTGGGGGCAGTGCTGGCCGGGTGGCCGGGGGCCGCCCGGTGCGGCCAGGGGGGCGTTATCGTCAGCGACCTGGACCTGTTCCCCACCGGCTCGGTGCAGGTGGCCCAGGTGAAGGTGTTCGGCGGCGTGGCCACGGAGAAGGTGGTGGGCTATACCGCCACCATGCTCCGGGTGATGGACTGCGGCCTCACCCGGCCCTTCCACGACCTGCTGCGCACCTACGGCGCCCTTTACCGGGAGGTGTCCGGCCTGGAGTGGCACGAGGGAGGCGCCTCCGGCATCATCCGCAGCCAGGAGGTACTGGTGGGCACCGCCGCCTATATGCACCTGATGGAGGTGCTCATCCCCCCCGGGCACAACGTAAAAAACGCCATTTTCTGCGCCATCAACGGCCAGCTTTCCGGGCTGTTTCTCCTCAACTACGCCATGAGCGGCGCGGTCAACCCCAGCTTGTCCGCCCTGATGGGGGCCGGGGCCGCCCCGGTGCTGGCCACCCGGGACCCCAACCTCATCCCCGCCCTGCTGGAGCAGAAGTTCAAGCTGCCGGTGGACAAGATGGAATTTCCCCCTGTGGACCGGCGTCTGGACCTGTCCAAGCCCGCCCCGGAGGAGGCGGGGGATCTGGTGGCCCTGCTCAGCCGGGAGGGGCTGGGGCCCTACTGCGACGCGGTGGTGGGCGGCCGGCGGCTGCGGCTGGCCGTCCGGCTGGGGCTGGCTTTCGCGCTGGCCGGGTCGGTACTCGGGCTGTGCCTCACCTTCTACCTCACCTCGGTGGGGGCCTACGCCTCGCTGACGCCCGCCAACTTTCTGGTTTTTATGGCCGCGTGGCTGGTGCCCCAGTGGCTCATCTCCAACTGGGTGAATCAATATTAAACCATGCTCCGGCGCGTAAATCCACCATGGAATTAGGAGCGGGACATGAAGGACAGGTATGAATTTGACGCCGTCATCCACGAGCTGAAGGACCGCGGCGGCGCGTATGTTATCTTCCCGTGGGATATCCGGGAGGAATTTGGCGCGGGGCGGGTAAAGGTCAGCGCCACGTTTGACGCACTGCCCTATGACGGCAGCATCGTAAACATGGGCGTCAAGGACGCCCAGGGCAATCCCTCTTATATCATCGGCGTATTGAAGGCCATTCGAAAGCAGCTGGGCAAGGGGGACGGCGACCTGGTTCACGTGGTCATCACCAAACGCTGAAAAAGGGGCGCTCCGGCCGGTATGCCGGGGCGCCCCTTATATTTGTACCAGCGGCGGCCCGTCCAGCGCAATCATCCGCTCACAGGCCGAGAGCACCTGGGACTGATGGCTGGCCAGCACCACGGGCACGTCCAGCGCCCGCAGGCGCTCCAGCATCCGGGCTGTCCGGGCCGGGTCCACCCCGGCGAAGGGCTCGTCCAGCAAAAGCAGCTCCCCGCCCAGCGCCGCGCACCGGGCCAGCGCCAGCCGCCGGGCCATGCCGCCGGACAGTCCGGCGGGGCAGGCGTCCCCTTCCCCCTCCATCTCGGCGAAGGCCAGCCATTTCCCAACCTCCCCCCGGCGGGCCCGGGGAAGCACGTCGGCAATGTGCTGGCGAACCGTCCGCCAGGGCAGAAGCCGGTCCTCCTGAAACAAAAATGCCGTCCGGGCCGGATCAATGCCGGACACCGTGCCGCACTCGGGGGCCGCCAGCCCGGCCAGCACCCGCAGCAGGGTGGTCTTGCCGCAGCCCGAGGGCCCGGACAGGGCGGTGAAGCCCCGGCCCGGCAGCTCCAGGGAAAAGCGGTCCAGCACCAGCTTTTCTCCATAACGCAGGGTAATATTTTCCAGCTTAATCACACCTTGTCCCCCCTTTTCAGGCCCTGCCGGAGCAGCTTCTCCAGCGCCAGGGACAGCGCCACGATGGCCAGGGTCCAGGCGAACAGGTCCGCCGTCTCCAGCCCCAGCTTCGCCTGCTGGATGCGCGAGCCGATGGCGTAGGCAGGGGGGCACAGCACCTCCGCCGCCACCCCGGACTTCCAGGCCAGCCCAAAGGCGGTAAGCAGTCCGGCGGAAAATTGGGGGCGCAGGGCGGGCAGGCACACCAGCCGCAGGGTTTTGAACCGGGTAAAGCGGTAGGCCCGGGCAAATTCCAAAAGCTGCTTGTCCAGGCTGTCCAGCCCCGCGCCCAGAGCGCTCCACACCACCGGCAGCACCATCAGCCCCGCAATGACCCAGGGAATGGCGCTTCGGGCCACCCACAGGTACACCAACAGGATGAAGGACACCACCGGCGTGGCCCGCACCACCCGCACAGCCGGGGAGATCAGCCGGTCCGCCCAGGGGGAGAAATGGGTGGCAAAGGCCAGCGCCGCCCCCGCCAGCGCCCCCCAGAGGAGGCCCAGGAACACACGCCCCAGGGTGGAGCCCACCGACAGCCAGAAGTCCGCCGTCCCCGCCAGGACCAGCAGCCGCTCTCCCACCGCCAGCGGGCCGGGGAGGAGCAGCTCCCGGCCCGCCGCCAACGCCGCAAGCTGCCACACCCCCAGCCAGAGGGCTGGGGGTGCCGCCGCCTGTAACGCTTTTTTCAACCCAAAACGCATCGCATCATGTCACTCTGTCCACCAGTAGATCCCGTCGTCGGGCAGGGAGCCGCCCACGGAGGCGGGGTCGACGGACCACAGCACCGAGTAGTAGTCGGAGATGGCCGCCACCATGTCCGACCCGCTCAGGAAGGCCAGATGGCATTGGGGGATGGCCTGCTTGGCGATGGCCGCGCTGGGGGTAATCCCCAGCCTGGCGATCATCTCCGCCGCCGCGTCCTGGTTGTTGTTCACAAAGTCGATGGACGCCTCATAATCTGCAAGGAACGCGTCCACCAGATCAGGATAGGTCTGGACAAACTCGGTGCGGGCCACCACGGCGGTCATGATGAGCTGGCTGCCGTTCTTTAGGCTGTCCCACGCCTCGGTGAGGTCGATGGCCTGACGCACGCTGCCCTCGCCCTTTATGATGGCGGCGGTGGCGGCGGGGACGGGCAGCATGGCGCACTCGATCTCGCCGGACAGCAGCTTGGCGCTGATCTCGGAGGCATCGGCAAAGACCACCTCCACGTCCTTCCCAATCTCCAGGCCGTTCTCCTGGAGAAGGTAGCGCAAAACGTATTCCGGGTTGGCCCCCTGGCCTGCGGCATAGACGGTCTTGCCCGCCAGGTCGGCCAGGCTGTTGATCTCCGTTTTCCCGCCGCCCTCCAGGATGTGCAGCACCCCCAGGGTGCCCACGGCGATGATCTGCACCCCGCCGTCCGTCTTGCCGTACAGGTTCACCGCCATGTTTGAGGCCACGGTGGCGATGTCCACCTCCCCCTTGGTCAGGCTGGCCACCAGCTCGCTGTTATCATTGGCGATGGCGTAGCTGTAGCCGCTCCCATGGAGGGCGGCGGGGTTATTGTCGATGTTGTCCAGCAGCTTGGCCGCCCCCACGCCGGTGGGCCCGGACAGCACCGCGATGCGCATACCCGGACCCGGCTCCACGCCGGTGATCCCGCCGGAGGGCTCCGCAGAGGGTTCCTGAGTGGGTTCCACCGTGGGCTCCGCGCTGGGGGCCGCCGGTTCGGAGGGCGCCTCGGAGGGGTCCGCCGCCGCGGGCTTGCAGGCGGCGAGGGAAAACAGCAGGGACAAGGCCAGCAAAAGGGCCTGGAATTTCATGTGTCTCATGGTTCGGTTCCTTTCTTGTGGGGCAGGACGGGGATGCCCGCCCGCAATGGCTGAAATTTCTGCGGTTACAATTTTAGCCGTGAATATCCCCAATGTCAAGGGCTGGCAGCGGGTAATTTATTTACTAAATCTTCATCAACGCCCCCTTGTATTTTTTGCCGGCTTCCGCTATACTAGGGAACGGTTTAAAGTTGACATAATACGAGGCCCTTCGACAGGCCTTTTTGGAAAGGAAGCCCCCCATGAGTACTTCTGCCAAGCGCAAAGCCAGAAGGAAAGCCTCTCCTCTGCTCCGTCTGGTCAAAATCCTCTATTTCGTTTTGTTCGGCCTGTCCCTGGTGGTAGTGGTCGGCTTTGCGGCCCTCAAGATATTCGCCCCCGAGCCCACGGTAGACTCCCAGGTCACCATCCCGCCCCAGCCCGCCGGCCCCTCCGCCCCCCCGGCGGAGTCGGACGATCCGGCCGAGGCCACCCCCACCCCCCTGGTGCTCACCCGCCGGAAGGGGGTCTACACCTGCTTGCTGCTGGGAGTGGCGGACATAGGCGGCAGCGACACCATCATGCTGGGCGTGTTCGACACCAAGGCAAAAACCGCCTCCCTCATCTCCATCCCCCGGGACACGGTGATCTACTCCAACGGCAAGTACCGCAAAATCAACTCTACCTACGCCGGGGGCGAGACGGCGGTGGCTGCGGCGGTCCGGGATCTGCTGGGCGTGCCGGTGGACTACTATGTGTCGGTGAATCTGAAGGCGTTCTCCTCCATCGTGGACCAGATCGGCGGGGTATGGTTTAACGTGCCGGTGGATATGGATTATGACGACCCCCTTCAGGATCTGCACATTCACATCAAGGCGGGCTACCAGCTGCTGGACGGCAGCAAGGCGGAGGGCGTCATGCGCTGCCGCAACTGCTATCCCAGCGCCGACATCGGCCGCACCGCCACCCAGCGCGCCTTTCTCACCGCCCTGGCCAAGCAGGCCATCACCCCGTCCAACGTGACCAACGTCACCTCCCTCATCAACACCTTCAGCCAGTACGTGGTCTCCGACATGCCGCTGAACGACATGGTGTTCTTCGGCACCCAGGCCATCGGCATGGATCTGGATTCCGCCCTCAACGCCGCCTCCTTGGAGGGCGAGTGGATCAGCCCTTACTGGCATCTGGATGATGAAGCCGTGCTGGAGCTGGTCAACAGCCTGGGTATTTACGAGGAGACCGTCCCCGCCCAGGCCCTGCACATCGTCCACCCGTGACCGGCCCCCTTTCCGATAAAATCGCCGCGGGGCGGCATGGCGTTTGCCATGCCGCCCCGCGGTTTTGTCACTCAAACATCCGGGCCGTCCGGTCCAGCAGGCTTCGGATCTCCAGGTGCTGGGGGCATATCTCCTCGCATTTCCCGCACTTCACGCACTGGGACGCCCTGCCCCGGCCCCGGGTGGCCTGGGCATAGTCGGCCTCCCTCCCCTGGGCCATGTCATTGGCGCAGGCAAACACCTCCGGGATAGGGATGGACATGGGGCAGCCGTCCACACAGTAACGGCACCCGGTACAGGGAATGGCCTGCTGGGCGGCCAGCACATCCCGGGCCCGGAATACCGCCCGCATCTCCGCTTCCCCAAAAGGCTCCGGCCGGGCCATAGCGGACAGGTTGTCCTCCATCATGTCCATGCTGCCCATACCGGACAGGATCATGCGCACATTGGGAAAGCTGGCGCAGAACCGCAGCGCCGCCCCCGCAGGGCTCAGCCCGCCCAGGGCCGCCAGCTCCGCCCGGGCCGCCTGGGGCGGGTCGGCCAGCTTGCCCCCCTTCACCGGCTCCATGACGATGACGGGCTTGCTGTGCTTCACGCACACCTCATAGCACGCCCGGCTCTGCACCTTGGGGTCGTCGAAGTCCAGGTAGTTGAACTGGAGCTGGACCACCTCCAGCTCCGGGTGGTCGGTGAGGATGCGGTCCAGCACCTCCGCCGTGTCGTGGAAGGACATGCCCACATGGCGGATTTTCCCCTCCGCCTTCAGCTCCTGGACGATCTCAAAGGCCCGGCAGCCGGTGTAGTGGTCATACCAGGCGGCGGCCATGGCGTGGAGCAGGTAAAAGTCGAAATACTCCACCCCGCAGGCGGCCAGCTGGCACTGGAAGAGGGGGCGTATATCCGCCTCCTTCTCAAAGTAGTTCCCGCTGAGCTTGTCGGTGAGGATGTAGGACTCCCGGGGATGCCGGGAGGTGAGGCAGGCGCGGATGGCGGTCTCGCTCTTCTCGCTGATGTAGCCGTGGGCGGTGTCGAAATAATTATAGCCCGCCTCCAAAAAGCGGTCCGTCATGGCGGCAAACCGCTCCAGGTCCACCTCCTCGCCCGCCATGGGCAGCCGCATGCAGCCAAAGCCAAACCGGCCCTTCACCTCGGGAAACATGGTATCCATCATCAAAACTCCTTTCAGGGGCCGCGCCCCGCTATTTTTCCCAGTATAGCATAGCTGCGGGCCGGTTTGCAACCTGGCCGGCGCAAAATGCCCGCCCCGGCCGGAGCGGCGGGGCCTCTTCAAAAAATTCTTGTCATCCTTGCATTCCCCCGTGCATATGCTGGCCTGTATGGCACAATCCAATAGGTGCGCGCAGAACAGAAAAAGGAGCGATGAACATGACAGAAAGATATCTCCCGGCCAGAAGCGCCGACCCCGCCCAGCAGGACGTGGACGACCTGATCTTTTTGGGCCAGACCGGGCCCCAGGTCAGCCAGCGGTGAGCCGCCCGGACCCCGCCCTTGCGGGGCCTGGGCGGTTTTTCGCTTTTCCTCTTTACATTTGCCCCGGCGTTCTATATAATTGTACGGAAAATGCTGCGGAAGGATGAAAACGCCATGCTTCAATTTGACGAATACCGGGTAAAGCTCAACAACCTGAAGCCCGAGCTTGACAAGCTGGGGGAGGCGCTGGACCTGGACAGCGCCGCGCGGGAGCTGGACGAGCTCCACGCCCAGTCCGCCGCCGACGGCTTCTGGGACAACGTGGAAAAGGCCCGCAAGGTACAAAAGCGCATCAGCAACCTGGAGGACAAGGTAAACGCCCAGGCCAGACGCCAGGGGGCCTGGGACGATCTGATGACCCTGTGCGAGATGGGCAACGAGGAGGAGGACGAATCCCTCATCCCCGAGGTGGAGTCCGGCTTCGACGCCCTGGTGAAGGAGATGGAGACCGCCAGGCTGTCCACCCTGCTGTCCGGGGAATACGACAACTCCACCGCCATCGTCTCCCTCCAGGCCGGGGCGGGGGGCACCGAGGCCCAGGACTGGGCCCAGATGCTCTATCGCATGTACACCCGCTGGGCGGAGCGCCACGGCTTTACCTATTCGGTGCTGGATTACCAGGACGGCGACGAGGCGGGCATCAAGTCCGCCGCCATCCGCATCGAGGGGGACAACGCCTACGGCTATTTGAAGAGCGAGCACGGCGTCCACCGCCTGGTGCGCATCTCCCCCTTCGACGCCAACGCCCGGCGGCAGACCTCCTTCGCCGCCGTGGAGGTCATGCCCGAGCTGGACGACAGCGTGGAGGTGGATATCCGGGACGAGGATATTGAGCGCCAGGTGTACCGCTCCTCCGGCGCGGGGGGCCAGCACATCAACAAGACCTCCTCCGCCGTCCGGCTCATCCACAAGCCCACCGGCATTGTGGTGTCCTGCCAGACCGAGCGCTCCCAGTTCCAGAACGAGGAGACCTGTATGAAGATGCTGCGCTCCAAGCTGATGCAGATCAAGGAGCAGGAGCATTTGGATAAGATCTCCGATATCAAGGGCGTACAGCTCAAAATCGAATGGGGCAGCCAGATCCGCTCCTACGTGTTTATGCCCTACCAGCTGGTCAAGGACAACCGCACCGCCTTTGAGACCTCCAACGTCAATGGGGTGATGGACGGCGACCTGGACGGCTTCATCAACGCCTATCTCACCGCCGCCGCTACGGGGAGCTGGGCAGTCAAATAACGGAGCAGCCCTCCCGCCCCAGGCGGGAGGGCTGTTTTGGCCCCATCCCCGCGTCCATCCCCCTGTACCGCCCGCCCCGCGAAAAATTGGGCCAATTTGCCAAGATGCTCTTGAAAGAACCCCCGGTTGTTTGTATAATGGTGGTATGGCTGGCCGGTGCGGCACATGGAAAACCGGCCGGGCAAAGAGAAAAATAAGGAAGGAAAGGTGAACCAATGAAACGAGTACAAAGCAAGCTCCTGGCCCTGCTGCTGGCACTGGTCCTGGCGTTCAGCCTGGCTGTCCCCGCCTTTGCCGCGCCCGTTGACGGCGTGGAGATGGAGGGCAAAATCGTCATCCTCCACACCAACGACGTCCACGGCGCCATTGAGAACTACGCCAAGGTGGCCGCCCTCAAGGCCGAGTATGAAGAGGCCGGGGCCCACGTCCTGCTGATGGACGCGGGCGACTTCATCCAGGGCACCACCAATGTCAGCGACTCCGAGGGCGCCACCGCCGTGGAGCTGATGAACCTGGTGGGCTATGACGTGGCCGCCCCCGGCAACCATGAGTTCGACTACGGCTACGCCAACCTGAAGAAGCTGGCAACAGCCGCAGGCTTCCCCATCCTGGCCGCCAACATCAAGTATGAGGGCGAGACCCCCTTTGACGCCCACATCGTGCTGGATGCCGGCGGGAAGAAGATCGGCGTGTTCGGCCTGAGCACCCCCGAGACCGCCACCAAAGCCCACCCCGCCAAGATCGCGGGCGTCACCTTTGTGGGCGGTGAGGAGATGTACGCCCTGGCCCAAGCCGAGGTGAAGGCACTTCAGGATGAGGGCTGCGATTACATCATCTGCCTGGGCCACCTGGGCATCGACGATGAGACTGCCGCCACCAAGAACCGCTCCGTCGACCTGCTGGGCAAGGTCACCGGCATTGACGTGTTCATCGACGGCCACTCCCACTCCACCCTGGAGGCCGTCAGGGAGGCCACCGGCGGCTCCGGCAAGGTGGGCGGCACCTACCTGACCTCCACCGGCACCAAGCTGGCCAGCGTGGGCCGGGTCATCCTGGACGGCGAGACCATCACCATCGACAGCGTTTCCACCGAGGACGTTGAGGCGTCCGAGGACAGCGACGTTGCCAAGCGCGCCAAGGCCATCGCGGACGAAATCGAGGCCGAATACGGCGCCACCTTTGCCACCTCCGCGGTGGATCTGAACGGCGACCGCGATCCCGGCAACCGCACCGAGGAGACCAACCTGGGCGACCTGATTACCGACGCCATGGTTTGGCTGGTGACCAAGGATGGCGGCCTGGAGGTGGACGATGACCACGTGGTGGCCATGACCAACGGCGGCGGCATCCGCGCCCCCATCGCCAAGGGCGATATCAGCAAGAACGACGTGAATACAGTTCTCCCCTTCGGCAACACCGTGGCCGTGGTCTATGTCACCGGCGAGCAGCTGCTGGAGGTCCTGGAGGCATCCACCTACTGCACCCCCACCGCCGTGGGCGGCTTCCCCCAGATCGCCGGCATGAACATCACCGTGGACGCTACCAAGGAGTTTGACCAGGGCGAGCTGTACCCCGACACCACTTACTACGCCCCCGCCTCCATCAACCGCGTCAGCGTGGAGTCTGTCAACGGCAAGGACTTCTCCCTCACCGATACCTATGCCGTCATCAGCAACGATTTCTGCGCCGCCGGCGGCGACACCTATTACGCTTTCTCCACCGCCACCGTGGTGGACACCGGCGTGGCGCTGGACGTGGCCCTGATGCAGTTTATCACCGACGAGCTGGGCGGCACCATCAGCGAAACCTATGCCGAGCCCGCCGGCCGCATCACTGTGGTGAAGCCCCAGGTCCAGCCGGAGCCTGAGCCCCAGCCGGAGCCTGAACCCCAGCCTCAGCCCGAGCCCGAGGGCGTCTACACCGTGGTGCGGGGCGACAACCTGTCCAAGATCGCCTATATCCAGTACGGCGACAGCTCCATGTGGCGCGTCATCTATGAGGCCAACAGGGATCTCATCTCCAATCCCAACCAGATCTGGCCCGGCCAGGTCCTGGTGATCCCCGCCGCCTGAGCGGATTTTTACACTACCCCTGCACGGGGCCCCGGCCAGCCGCCGGGGCCCCGCTTTTTGCGCTGTTTTGGCGGAAAAGAAACTTTTGGAAATTTTCTTGACACCCGGAAAAAATGAGAGTATACTCCAAGTAAAGAAAAGGAAAGTTTTGACTTTTAAATGACTGTCCATGCCATGCGGAGTCCCACCTGAGGCACAGCGCCACACGGGCGGGAGCGTCCCGCCGGCAGGGACTTTTATTTATTTCCGCCGGCAGGGCCCCGGCCCGCCCCAAGGGGGGAATACATCCTGTTATTCCCCCGGCCAGGTCTGTCCGCCGCCTGCGTGCCGTACGACTAGGCTGCGCCCCCCGTCCGGGGGCGGAGAGGAGAGAGAAAAATGAAAAGCGCACTGCTGAAGCTGCGGGAGACCCAAAACTCCATGAGCGCTACGGAGCGGGCCGTCTCCGACTATCTGCTGACCCATCAGGGCGAGGCCATGGGCCTGAGCATCCACCAACTGGCGGAAAAGACCTTTGCCTCCCCCTCCACCATCATCCGCATGTGCCAGCGCATCGGCTTTGCCGGCTACAAGGAGTTTCGCCAGGCCGTCACCTGCGAGGTGGCGGTGCGGCGCTTCAGCCATGCGGGGCAGTCCCCCCAGGAGATTTTCCCCTCCGACAGCATGGAGGACATCGTGGAAAAGGTCACCCAAAAAAATATCCTCTCCCTAGAGGACAGTAAAAACCTGCTGGACGCCGAAACGCTGAACGCCTGCGTGGAGCGCTTGACAAGCGCCAGGACGGTGCTGCTGTTCGGGCTGGGCGCGTCGCTCTATGCCGCCAGGGACGCCTATTTGAAGTTCCTGCGCCTGGGCAAGCCCTGCGTCATCAATGACGACTGGTCCTCCCAGCTGCTCCAGGCCAAGAACTCCGGCCCCCAGGATCTGGCCATTGTGGTGTCCTTCTCCGGCGAGACGGCGGAGGTCATCCAGTCCATGCGGGCCCTCCGGGAAAACGGCACCCCTATCATCGCCATTACCCGCTGCACCCCCTCCCCGGTGGCGGATCTGGCCGACTACCGGCTTTACACCACCGATGACACGGCCACCCTCCACGACGGCACCAGCTCCTCCCGCATTTCCCAGCTGAATGTCTTCGACGTGCTGTACACCGCCTTCACCACCGCCGGGCTCCGATATCATGTGGAGCAGTTCCCCGCCTCCCGGGAGGCGGGGACCGCCTGAGTTCTCCATCCCAGCTGCCAAAAACGCCGCCGGAGCAGTGCTCCGGCGGCGTTTTTCATAGCTTGTCCCCCTATCCCAGCCGGCGGCGCAGCAAATCCGGGTTGTCCGCATGGGCCAGGGCCGTCTCCCGGCTGATCCTGCCCGCCTGGCACAGGGCCAAAATGGACTGGTCCATGGAGATCATGCCCTCCGCCCCCCCCGCTGCGATGGCGTTGTCGATCTGGTGGCTCTTGCCGTCCCGGATCAGGCCCTTGATGCCGCTGTTGGCGCGCATCACCTCGAAGGCGGGCGTTAGCCGTCCCCCCTCCCCCACTATCAGCTGCTGGGACACCACTGTGCTCAGCACCATGCTCAGCTGGATACGCACCTGGGCCTGCTGCTCACTGGGGAACGAGTCGATGATGCGGTCGATGGCGTTCACCGCCCCTTTGGTGTGGAGGGTGGCGATGAGCAGGTGGCCGGTCTCCGCTGCGGTCATGGCGGTGAGGATGGTCTCATGGTCCCGCATTTCCCCCAAAAGGATCACATCGGGGGCCTGGCGCAGGCAGGCCCGCAGCCCGGACAGGTAATCCTCAGTGTCGATGGAGATCTCCCGCTGGCTGATGACGCTGCGCTGGTTGCGGTGCAGGTACTCGATGGGGTTCTCCATGGTGATGATATGGCACTCCCGGGTACGGTTGATCTGGTCGATGATGCAGGCCTGGGTGGTGGATTTGCCGCTGCCCGCCTTGCCGGTGACCAGGATCATGCCGGAGCGCTCCTCCGCCAGGGCCATCACCCGCTCCGGGATGCCCACGCTTCTCCAATCCGGGATGCCGAAGGCCACCACCCGGATCACCGCCGCCATGGAGCCCCGCTGGCGGTATGCGTTGACCCGGAACCGGGCCAGCCCGGCCACGGAGAAGGAAAAATCGTCGTCCCCCCGCCCCCGGAAGCCGTCGATGGGCCGCCCAGCCAGGGCGTAGACCGCGCCAATCAGCCGTTCGCTCTCCTCGGGTGTCACCCGCTCATCCCCGATGGGCCGCACCCGCACCCCCAGCTTCTCGCACACGGGGCTGCCCGCGATGATAAACAGGTCCGAGCCCTCGTCCTTCACCACCCGGTTCAGATACTCCAGCAGTTCCGCCATAGCATGGTCCGTCCTCTCTTAAAACAATGTGCCCTCCCCGTCCCAGACGTTCAGGCTGTCGTCGTTCTCCCACTGCCCCACGGGAGCCGCCCGCCAGCACAGGATCTCATAGCTGTCCAGATCCAGCACATCGGGAAAGCACACCTCCACCCGCAGCTCCTGCTGGTCCGAGATGGGGCAGGCGTAGCTGGCGTACAGCTCGCCGAAGCCCCTGAATTCCACTCCCTCCGGCTCCTCCCCGGCCCGCAGGCGGGCCAGGATCTCCTGGGCGGCGCAGTCGGCGGCGTAGTAGTCCGCCACCGCCTGGGCGGAGGCCTCGCTGAGCCGCCCGTTGGCCCGCACGGTGGACAGGCTGAGCAGCGCAAACACCGTCAGGCACAGCACCGCGAACACCACCAGCAGGGACGCGCCCCCCACCGGCGGCGGCGACAGCTCGGCCTGCTTGCGCTCATCCATGGAAAAACACCTCCTGCCAGGCCACCTCGATCTCGAACAGCACTTCTCCCTCCGCCTCGGACACGGAGACGGACGCCTTGCCCACCCCGTCCGGCACGTCCAGCACACCGTGGATGTTCAGGCTGTAGGCTGCCGGGGGGGCGCCCATGCCGCAGGTATCAAAATCAATGGGCTGCCAGTTTTCGTCGTAATAGCGGAACATCGTGCTGCCCTGGCCAAATTCCAGGCCCAGCTTTTCCGCCACTTCATTAAAATTTCCGCCGCTGTGCCGGATGGCCTCCGCCGCGTTCTGGCACAGAACCACCGCCGCGTCCCGGGCCTCATTCCGGGCGGAGGCCGCGTCCGAGCGCACAAAGGCCTGGACACACAGCGCCGCCGCCAGGGCGAACACCGCCAGCATCACCATTTGCTCCATGAGCAGCAATGGGGCCTTGCTTCTCATGTCCCGCCCCCCTCTCCGCTGCGCAGGGACAGCGTCAGCTCCACCGGCCTACCGTCCTCCGGCGTGACGGACAGCTCCAGCAGCCCTTCGGACAGCGACGCCGACAAAGCCTGGGCTGCCATCAGCTTCTCCCCGTCCTCCGGGGACATCTCACTGTCCGCCGCGCTGAACAGCTCCATCAGATAGCCGCCGCTGACATAAATCCGGGTGACGTACTGCGTCCCGCCGATATCCTGGGTGAGCAGCAGCGCGTCCCCGCCGCCGAACTCACCCGCCGACACCCCTCCGGCGGCGTCGGCCTGGCGCACCCGGGTGGTCAGGTACTGTACGCACACCCGGCGGTTATCGGACGCCCGGTCCCGCTGGGTCAGCCTCTGGTAGCTGTCCGCGCCGGTGAGCAACACAATGAGCAGGCACACCGCAAACACGCCGAACAGCAGCAGGGCCATCAGGCCCTCCAGATGATAGCCACGCCTTTTCACGCTCATTGCTCACCGTCCCCCTGGGACACGGGCAGCACATAGATGTCCGGCATCAGGTTCTGCGCCACCGCACAATAGCGCACAATGTACTCGTCCTCGTCGATCTGGAGGCCGTAGCGGTCCTTCAAATAGTTGAGGTCGGGGGGGTAGGCCCCCTCCAGGGCATAGCAGGACAGGCAGCTGCGCCGCACCGCCTGCTCCACCTGCTGCAAACGCTGGGCGGACTGGCCCTCCTCCAGGCGGTCCACCGCCGCAGCAAAGCACACCAGCGCCGCCGCCACTGCCAGCGGGGCCAGCAGCACCCGCAAAATTTTTTTCCCCGTCCCCATAGGCTCACCCGATGGCGCTCATGATGTGCATCAGCGGCAGCATCACCGACAGCAGAATTACCCCCACCAGGATGGAGCACACCAGCACCAGCGACGGCTCCACCCGGCTGATCAGCTCCTCCAGGGCGGCCTCGCCGTCCTCGGACAGGTCCCGGGCGATCTTATCCATGGCGGCGTCCGCCGTACCGCCCCGCTGGCCGATCTCTAGCAGGCGGCAGGCCCCGGCGGGCAGCAGCCCGCTCTCCCCCATGGCGGCGGACAGGCTTGCGCCGCCCTCCAGCCGGGCGCGGCAGTCCTCGCACCGGGCCCGGGCGGGGGGCACGTCCTCCATCAGCGAGGCGGCCAGCTCCATGGAGCGCTCCAGCGGCAGGCCGCTGGCCATCCCCATGGCCATGGCCTGGGCGAGCCGGGCGTTGTTCATCCGGCGGGACACCCCCCGGTCCCCCCGGCCACGCCGCCACAGGGCCAGCACCCTGCCCCGGAAGGACTCCACCCCGGCAAAGGCGCCAAAGAACACCACCGCCAGGGCCAGCGCCGCCCACAGCGCCGGCATGGCCGCGTCAAGCCCCCGCCCCAGGGCCAGCAGACCCCCGGCCACGCCGGTGAGCCGCCCGCCCAGGGAGGCGTACACATCGTCAAAAATGGGCAGCACCCGCACCAGCAGCACGGCGATGACCAGCAGCATCAGCACCAGCATCACCGCCGGGTAGAGCAGCGCGCTGCGCACCTGCCGGTCCAGCCGGGCCCTGCGCTCATAGTAGCGGGACAGGGCGGCCAGCGCCTCCTCGGTGCGCCCCGTCTCCTCACCCACCTCCACCAGCCCGCAGACATAGGCGGGGATGCGCCCCCCCTCCCGCAGGCACTGGGACAGCGGCTCCCCCTCGTCGGCCCGCCGGGCCATCCCGTCCAGCAAATCCCGATAGCCGTCCTCCCCGCTGAGCATGGACAGCGCGTCTCCCACGCCGATCCCGGCGTGGAGGAGCATGGACAGCTCCATGGTCAGGCTGGACAGCTCCCCATTTGTGATCGTCTTTCCCATTCTCAACCAACTCGCTTAATAGAGGTACATGGCGTTGTAATTCTTGCCGTTTCCCACATATTTCTGGATCGCCGCGCTGTTTTTGCCCGAGGAGATATAGGTGGGGTCCATGCGCTGCCAGGTGGAGCCGTCGAAGAACACCGCGCCGTCCACCCAGCCCGATTCCTCCGTCCACACGCTGATCCAGGCGTGGTACTGCCTGCCGGAGTAGCCCACCACCAGCTTGCAGGGCACGCCCTGGCTGCGCAGCATCCCGGTCATCAGCGCCGCATAATCAAAGCAGATCCCCTTTCCGCTGGCCAGGGTGTCGTCCAGCACGGGCAGGTAGCCCGACTTTACCGACGCGGCCTTTTCCTTGTCGTAGGTGACATGGTTCACCACAAATTTATAGACCTCTTCCACCTTTTTCAGCGGGTCGCCGACGCCCTTGGTGAGCTCGGCGGCCTTGGCGATGGCGTTTTCGGCGTTCTCCTCGTAGTTCACATACTGGTTGGGCCGCAGGAAAGGGGCGAACTCGTCCGCCAGCGCCACCTCAAAGGAGGCGGACAGCAGCGTGGCGTAGTTCTGGCCGGAGGTGTTCTCATACACCGTCACCTTATAGCTTCCGTTCCCGTCGGACAGGGGGAAGGTCGTCCACTCGTCCCCGCCCAGGTTATAGGTATATTTGATCTCGCTGTCGGCGTAGGACGGGCCGAACACCTGGACCATCAGCTTCTTGCCGCCGTCGGAGCACTTGACCATCACATATCCGTCGGTGGAATTGGAGTAGTCGATAACAGCCCGGCTGTTCTCCTGGGTGAGCTTTCCGGCGGCCTCCGGCTTGAGCACGGCGGCCGCCGGATGGGGGGCTTCGGCAAGGGCCGCCGCCTCGTCCCGTGTCTCCGCCAACGCCACCCGGTCGATATATCCATCCCTGTCCAGCCCGTCCGTCCCCGCCTGGTCGCTGCACCCGGCCAGAAGGACAAAGGCCAGCAGAGCGGTTAAAATGCGTCGAACCTTCATGTCGATCCCCTTATTTCTTATTTTTGGTGTGCGTCCCCGGCGGACAAAACCCGTGTCCGCCGTCAAGGCGCTGTTTGAAAATTGACGGTGTGCCCGGCGGTGCGGGATTTTTTCGCCGGGCAGGGCGCTTTGACACAGAAATGCTTTGTGCATTTCAAATCAACGGCATATGGCGGGAAAAAGCCCGTCGTTTGGATATACCGGCAATTTTCAAACCAGCTCTGGTATATATTTTAAAAGTTTATCATAGAGCGGCGGCGATTGCAAGCCGTAATTCGCCCGTCTCCCCGTCAAAGTCCCCTTGACGGCCCGTCCCCATTGATATACAATGGGAATATGCACAAAATATTCTTGATTGAGGAGGATCGACATGAAACCCACCGTCTATTTCACCCGTGACCTCACCCCCGCCGCCATGCTCCGGCTGTACGGCGCCCTGGGTGTCAAGCTGGAGGGGAAGGTGGCCGTCAAGCTCCACTCCGGCGAGCCCGGCAACCAGAACTTTCTGCGCCCCGACTTCATGAAGCCCATGATCGACCACGTGGGCGGCGTCATCGTGGAGTGCAATACCGCCTACGACGGCGGGCGCAACACCACCCACGCCCACAAGATCACCATGGAGCGCCACGGCTGGCTCAGCGCCGCCCAGGTGGACATCCTGGACGAGACGGACGACATGGAGCTGCCCATTCCCAACGGCCGCGTCATCCAAAAGAACTTTGTGGGCGCGCACCTGGCCGCATACGACTCCCTGCTGGTGCTCTCCCACTTCAAGGGGCACCCCATGGGGGGCTTTGGCGGCGCGCTGAAAAACATCTCCATCGGCATCGCCTCCTCCCGGGGCAAGCAGTATATCCACGGCGCGGGCGACATGGAAAAATTCTGGGACGCCGACCACGACTCCTTCCTGGAGGCCATGGCCGACGCCGCCTGGTCCATCCACAACCGCTTCCAGGGCAGGATCGCCTACCTCAACGTGATGAAAAACATGTCGGTGGACTGCGACTGCTGCGCCGTGGCCGCCGACCCTAAAATCGGCGATATCGGCATACTCGCCTCCCTGGACCCGGTGGCCCTGGACCAGGCCTGCCTGGACCTGGTGTACGCCTCCCAGGACCCGGGCAAGGCGGACCTCATTGAGCGCATCGAGTCCCGCAACGGCGTCCACACCATAGAGGCCGCCGCCGCGCTGGGCATCGGCAGCCGGGAGTACGAGCTGGCCACCCTCGACTGAGAAGCTGTACCAACAGCCGAAGTATGCAGGCTTGCGAGGAAAAATTGCCGCCAGGATGTGTGCCGGGGTCTATTAGCACAGCTTCTGAGAAAAACGGCAGGCAGGCCCATATCACGCAGCAAAGCGGGACGCGCCCCCACGGCGCGTCCCGCTTTTGGCTGTCGAAAAGGCCCGGCCGGGCCTGCGCCCCCAGGCACACGGCTATCCCCAGGTGGACACAATGACCCCGCCCCCCAGCACCGCGCCGTCCCGGTCATACACCACCGCCGACTGGCCCGGGGTCACCGCCCGCTGGGGCTGGGAGAATTCCAGCCGCACCCCCCCGTCCTCCGGGCAGACCGTCACCGGCTGCTCCCGCTGGCGGTAGCGGGTCTTGGCCAGCGCCTCAAAGGGGGCGGCGGGCGCCGTTATGAGCCAGTTCCAGTCCCTGGCGGCGCAGCCGCGGGAGTACAGCGCCTCCTCCGGCCCCACGGTGACGGTGTTGGTGTCCATGCACTTGGCGCACACATAGATGCGCCCAGAGGAGGACACCCCCACCCCCCGGCGCTGGCCCAGGGTGAGCCCCGCCGCCCCCCGGTGGCGGCCCACCACATTCCCGTCCATATCCACAATGTCCCCGGCGGGATATGTCTTGCCGGTATACCGCTCCAAAAAGGACAGGTAGTCCCCGTCCGGGATGAAGCAGATGTCCTGGCTGTCCTGCTTGCGGGCGTTGGGGAAGCCCGCCCGCGCGGCGATCTCCCGCACCTGGTCCTTGCTCAGCCCGCCCAGGGGGAAGAGCACCCGGCCCAGCCGCTGCCTGGGTATGGGGTAGAGCACATAGCTCTGATCCCGGCTCAAATCGGCGGCCTTGCGCAGGCGCGGCCCCCCGCCGCCGTCCGTTATCCGGGCGTAGTGCCCGGTGGCCAGATAGGCGCACCCCAGCTCCTCCGCCTTGTCCAGCAGCAGCCCGAATTTCAGCGCCCGGTTGCAGAATACGCAGGGATTGGGGGTCTCGCCCCGCTCGTAGGCGTCTGCAAAGGGCTGCACCACCTCCCGCCGGAACTGCTCTGCACAGTCCAGCACATAATGGGGGATCCCCATCCGGCGGGCCGCCTCCCGGGCGTCCTCCTCGCCGCCCGGCGGGCCGCCCAGCAGCTTCATGGTGACCCCCACGCACGCGTACCCCTGTTCCTTCAAAAGACATACTGCGGCGCTGGAATCCACCCCGCCGCTCATGGCCACCAGCACCCGCCTGTTCTGCTCCATATCCGAAATACCTCCTGTTTTCATGGGAAAATTATAGGGCCCGGGGCCTCCCCTGTCAAGGGAAAGCCCCGGGCCTTTAGAAGCTGTACCAACAGACCCCATCATACAGCCTTGCGAGGAAAAATTGCCGCCAGGCTGCATACTTCGGCTAGGGCTCGTTTGAAAATTGTTAACATACCCAAACGGCGGCTCTTTTTCCGCCATACATTGCCAATTTTCCTTGGAATACACCAAGTATTCCTGCGCCAAATTGGCTTCGTCTGGCGAAAAAATCTCTCGCCGCTGGGCATATTTCCAATTTTCAAACAGCGCCTAAGTTGGTACAGCTTCTTAGTTTTATCCCTTACAGGGCCTTGAGCATGGCGGGCCCCTTTTTCACCAGGATGAGGACGCACACGCCCGTAAATACCGCCAGCAGGGCCAGCGGAAGGGCCAGCGCCAGCGCCGGGGCCATCCTGCCGCCCAGCCAGTACAGCAGGGCGCACAGGCCCAGCACACCCATGGGGACAAACATGTCCAGCATGACGGCCAGGCTCTGCTTGACCACCACCGTCTCGTTCACCGCGTCCAGCTTGGGGAAGGTCAGGCCCATGAGCATCCCGAAGGCGGCGTGGCACCCGGCGAACAGCGCCATGGAGAAGATCAGCAGCGCCCCCTCCGGCGCCGTCAGCTGGAGGGCGATGATGAGGCACACCCCCCCAATGACGGTGCAGGGCAGGCTGAGCAGCAGCTCAAAGCCCGTCTTGATCCAAAGCAGCGACCGCTCATCCACCGGGGCCTCCCGGAGAATCCACAAATACTTGCCCTCCAGGCTGATAGACGGCGCGGCCACGGCGGACGTGCACAGGCAGAAGCCCATCGCCAGCGCCGCCATGGGCATGACGGGCAGCGCACCCCCCAGCAGGCCGATAAACTCCCGCAGGTCGTTTTGCATCACCAGCGCCGCCGCACCCATGGCCACCAGCATAATCAGGCCGATGCCCGCGTTCCAGAAGTACATGGGGGTGCCGAAGAACCGTTTGGCCTCCTTGGCCAGCAGGGCCTTTTTCTGCCCCGAGGCGGACTGGGCGGACAGCTTGTAGTCGTTCCGGGCGGACCGGGCCGCAAAGGCGGTGACCGCCTGGCGGTACACCCTGCCCAGCCCGAATACCACCAGCGCGAAGGGGACGATACAGCAGGCGGCGAAGGCCAGCAGCAGCCCCCAATCGCCCATGATGCCGTCCGCCATCCACAGCATGGGGGCGGCCCAGCTCAGGGACTCCTTCACCCCGGCGGCATTGGCGGCCAGGCCCTCGATCATGCCGTTGACGTTGAAGGCAAACCAGAACACCGCCGCCATGTATACGGCCATCACGATGTTCTGCCCCAGCACGCCCCGGGTCACCCTGGCGGATAAAAAGGCCACCAGCGCCCCCATCAGCACCGACAGCGCCGTGTCCAGCAGGGGCAGGGTGAACACCGCCACCGCCAGCCGCACCCAGAACAGGACGCTGTGCCCCACCCCGCTCTGGGTCATGAAGGTGCACACCGCCCCGGCGGGGGCCAGCACGAACAGGGCGAACAGCAGGTTTTCCAGATAGATGGCCGACACCCGGCTGGCCATCAGCATGGTGGAGCTGACGGGCATGGACAGCAGCAGGTCGTTGTCCTTGCCGCCGAATACCACGCCCTTGACGGCGAAGGCGGTGAACAGCAGCCCGCCCACCAGCGCCCCCATGCCCATGAAGATGAACACCAGCACCTCCATGTGGACGGGGGCCAGCGCGTGCATCAGCATAGAGCTGTAAAACCCGGACATGTACAGGCCCAAAAAGGCGATGAGCACCATGGCCCCCACGCCGGTGGCCGCCCTTTTGCGGCTGCCCCCCTGGGAGTTGGTGGAGGAGAGCAGCATGGACTTGACGCTCACCTTGAGCAGGGCAAAGAACTTTTTCATTTGTCTCCCTCCAGCTCCAGGAACACGTCCTCCAGGGAGGAGTCGCCCACCAGCTCATCGGTGGGACCGCACTTCACCAGCCGCCCATCCTTGATGATGGCGATCTGGTGGCACAGCTTTTCCGCCACCTCCAGCACGTGGGTGGAGAAGAACACCGCCGAGCCGCCCCGGCACAAATCCGCCAAATACCCCTTCATGATGTGGGACGCGGAGGGGTCCAGGCCCACGAAGGGCTCATCCAGGATGAGCAGCCGCGGACGGCGGATGAAGGCGGAGATGAGGGCCAGCTTCTGCCGCATGCCGTGGGAGTAGCTGCCGATGGGGGAGCCCAGGTTCCCCGTCAGCTCAAAGGCGTCCCCGTACTTGGCGATGTCCTTCGTCCGCTGCTCCGCCGGGATATCGTACAGGTCGGCGATGAAGTTCAAATAGTCGATGCCCTTCATGAACTCGTAGAGATCCGGGTTGTCGGGCAGGAAGGCCGTCACCCGCTTGGCCCCCACCGGGTCCTTTTTCACATCGTGGCCGTCGATGGTGATGGTCCCCTCGGTGAAGTCCATCACCCCCGCCACCGCCCGGAGGGTGGTGGTCTTGCCCGCCCCGTTGTGGCCGATAAAGCCGTAGATCTCGCCGGGACGGACATGGAGGGTCAGATCGTCCACGGCCTTCTTGCCGCCGGGATAGGTTTTGGAATAGTGTTCGATACGAAGCATAATCAGATCTCCTTTTTAGAACTAGTGTTTCACGTGAAACATCCGCACAGTTTTATATTTAAGGTTACGGCGCTTCAAAGGTTCATGACAAAGACAACCCCGGTGATCACTGCCGCCACCACCAGGACGATAAGGCCCCCCGCCCGTTTTTCCTGCTCCCTGCCGCAGGCGATGCCAGCCCCCACGGCCCCCACAGCCACGGGAACCAGCAGGCCGGCCAGCTTGGGCATCATTCTGCTGGGCTGGCCGTCCAGTCCGACCTGCATCACCAGCTCATCCGGCAGCAGGAACCAGCCCGCAGCCGCAGCCGCGATCAGCGGGATCACCAGCAGAAAGGGCCAGTAACGTTTTTTCTCCACCAGGATCACCCCCTGTACTTCACCGCCGTGCCGTACACGGTGATCTCCGCCGCCCCCTGCATGATGGACGCGGAGGCGTAGCGGACATTGACCACCGCGTCCGCCCCCAGGGCTTCCGCCTCGTCCACCATCCGCTTGGTGGCCAGCTGCCGGGCCTCGTTGAGCATGGCGGTATAGCTCTCGATCTCGCCGCCCACAAAGGTCTTCATCCCGGCCATAAAATCCTTTCCGAAGCTCTTGCACTGCACCACCGAGCCCTTCACCAGGGACAGCGCCTCAATCTCCCGGCCGGGGATATGGTCAATATTGAGCAGCAGCATCCTCTTCCCCTCCTCTAATCTGCTTGATGCGCTGGTACAGCGCCGCCAGCACCCCGATGATGACGACCACCGGGATGACGGACAGCCCGATGATCACCCCGATGGGGGGCGCGTCCTCCGGCGAGACGGTGAAGCCCCACACGATCAGGGCGATAAACGCCGCCATCATTGCCAGCACCACCACCGCCGCCCCCACGGGGCTGACGTACCGGGTCAGCTTATCCTGTTTTCCCACGTTCATAAATTTTGTCCCCTCCTGTTCCTGCCGCTCCATGCTCTCCAGCACCCCGTCGGCGTCCAGCGCGTCCAGCTGGCTGCGGCTGTCCCTGATCTGGGCGCACACGCCCTGGGCCGCCTCCAGGTTGGCCTGCCTGCGCTGGAGCTGGATCATGTGCCGCCCCATAGCGTCCTCCAGGGTGAGGGCCCCGGACTTGAGGCGCAGGATCTCCTCGATGGGCACGTCCAGCATCCGCAGCAGCTTGATTTTTTTCAGCCACGCCACGTCGGCGTCGCTGTAGTCCCGGTAGCCGTTCTCATTGTTGCGCCCGGGGGTGAGCAGCCCCTCCTTTTCATAGAAGCGGATATTCCCCTTGGTGATGCCCACCAGCTGCTCCACCTGATTGATCTTCATCGTCTTCCCTCCCTCGTTGGGGACATGGTACACCTTCCACAGGGTGTAATGTCAAGGCTTTTTACGAAATTTTAAGAAAAAAAGAGGGCGGCAGAGCCGCCCTCTTTTATAGCCAAAACCTTATACCAGGTGTCACACTTGGATTGGGCCCATGGCCGGGCCGCTTTCGCCGCGTGTCAGGCAAAGCCCAGTCCCGCCGGGCGGGGCCGGGTCCTTTACCCCCGCCCCGCTCCAGGCTTTCCCTATGGGACTGTCCTCACGCTTCCTCCAGCGCCTGGGCCAGGTCCTGGATCAGGTCGTCCAGGTCCTCCAGCCCCACGGAGAAGCGCACCAGGTCGGAGGCCACCCCGGCGGCGGCCAGCTCCGCGTCGTTCATCTGCCGGTGGGTGGCGGAGGCGGGGTGGAGCACGCAGGTCTTGGCGTCCGCCACATGGGTGGCGATGGAGGCCAGCTTGAGCCCCGCCATAAACCGCTCGGCGGCGGCCCGGCCCCCCTTCACCCCGAAGGACACCACGCCACAGCAGCCCTTAGGCAGATACTTTTGGGCCAGCGCGTGATATTTGTCCCCGGGCAGCCCGGCGTAGCGCACCCAGGCCACCTTCTCATGCCCCCGGAGGTACTCCGCCACCCCCTGGGCGTTGGAGCAGTGCCGGGCCATGCGCAGGGGCAGGGTCTCGATGCCCATGCCCAGCAGCCACGCGTTCATGGGGGCGGGGGTGGAGCCGAAGTCCCGCATGAGCTGGGCGGTGGCCTTGGTGATATACGCGCCCCCCTGGCCGAACTTCTTGGTATACGTCACCCCATGGTAGCTCTCGTCCGGGGTGGTGAGGCCGGGGTATTTGTCCGCGTGGGCCTCCCAGTCGAACCTGCCCGAGTCCACGATGGCGCCCCCCACGGCGGCGGCGTGGCCATCCAGATATTTGGTGGTGGAGTGGATCACGATGTCCGCCCCCCACTCAAAGGGCCGGCACAGCGCCGGGGTGGCAAAGGTGTTGTCCACAATGAGGGGTACGCCGTGGGCGTGGGCGGCGCGGGCGAACTTCTCAATGTCCAGCACCGTCAAGGCCGGGTTGGCGATGGTCTCGCCAAACAGGGCACGGGTGTTGGGCCGGAACGCGGCGTTCAGTTCGTCCTCGGTGCAGTCCGGGTCCACAAAGGTGAACTCGATGCCCATACGCTTCATGGTGACGGCGAACAGGTTATAGGTGCCGCCGTAGATGGCGGTGGAGGACACCACATGGTCCCCCGCCGAGGCGATGTTGAAGATGGAGAAGAAGGAGGCCGCCTGCCCCGAGGAGAGCAGCATGGCCGCCGTCCCCCCCTCCAGGGCGCACAGCCGGGCGGCCACCGCGTCGCTGGTGGGGTTTTGCAGCCGGGTGTAGAAGTAGCCCGCCGCCTCCAGGTCGAACAGCCTGCCCATCTCCTCGCTGGTCTCGTAGCGGAAGGTGGTGGACTGGATGATGGGGATGTTCCGGGGCTCCCCGCTGCCGGGCCGGTAGCCCGCGTGGAGACAGTTGGTATCAAAATTCATGGGTATCTCTTCCTTTCTCAATGGGCTTGTTCCTGCGGCCGGTCACTTGGCCTCCACCACCCGCACCTGGCGGCCCCTGCTGTCGATATAGACCGTAACGGTGTCGGAGAAGTTGCGGCACTCGCCCAGGCTGTCAAACACAATGGCCTTGATATCGCCGGTATCGGGGGACCAGAACGACCCTTCCTCCGCTCCCACGGGCGGCTGCTCGCTGTCCCACACGCCGCCGTTGGCCAGAATCTGCTGTACCCACGCGGGCGGCGCGGAGGTCTGGTCGCCCGATGCGGCGCCGTTGAAGCACTGCACGTCCTCGGCCACCGGGAACACGCCCTTCTTGGTGCGCACATAGGTCACGCCCTCCTGGGTGAAGAAGTCGGAGGAGTTCACATTTTCGATGGCCTCCAGGTAGGTGACGCCGGCAAAGCTGCCCTCGTACTCCAGCACGGTCCCGTAGCCGCTGGCGTGGTATGCGCCCGCAATGGGTGGATAGGTCTTGGAGCCGTCATTCCTGGTGAACAGCAGCCCCTGCACGGTTCTCAGCACCCATCTGGTCTTGCCGCTCGCAAAGGTTTTCGCCAGCTCATAGCCGGTCACCGCGTCAATCCGCCCATATTTGTATCCATCGCCCGAGTAGCCGTTGACGATAATGAGATCCACCAGCCCCGAGTTGTCCCTGTGGTACTGGGAGACGGTGACGGTGGCGGGCAGCTCGGGCAGGCTCCTCAGCTCCATCCCGTTCAGGGTCTGCTCGTAAACCTGCACGCCGGAGCTCACGCGCATCTTGTCCAGGAGCATATCCGCCGTATTGAACTTGGAGTTGGTCTTCGTCCCCGCCGGGGTGAGGGCCAGATCTCCCCGGTGGGCGGAGGACGCGTTGAGGATATCCCCAGGCTGTGCCCCGTCCCTCAAAACGCCGCCCATCAGCGTCAGCTTGCAGCCCAGCACCTGGAATTTCTCTTCCTTCCCCACCGTCGTCTGCACGCCCAGGGCCAGGGAGGTGACATTGTCTGCCTCCTTGGGCAGCACCCCGGCCACCTTGCCGCTGGCGGTGAACATCAGGGTGATCTGGTCGCCGATCTTACGCCCGGCGAAGGAGCTGATGCCGTCCGCCATCACATCGAACTGGTTGCCGCCCGCTGCGGTGACCTTGCTGGGCGAGCCGGGGGAGGGCGAGGCGTTCTCATACATGCACGTCAGCCGGACATCGCACACCTCCAGCACCTTATTCACCGGGTCATAGGTGGCCACGTCGTACTGCTTGATGGCGCTCAGGGGGACAGTGGCCCCGTTTTTGCGCACCGCATAGCCCTGCTCCCCGTTGGTGATGGAGCGGAAGGTGCCGTAGTTGGCCGTCCTGCCCCGGACGATAATGAAGCTGGTCTCGGTGGACGCCTCCGCCCGGTACAGCCCCGCCACCTGGCCCCGCTCGTCCAGATAAAGGGTCACCAGATCCCCGGCGCGCAGGTTGGCCATGTACTCCTTATAGGTGGTCACCCCCGCGTCGTAGGCCGAGCCGGTGTATACCGGGGTGTCCTCCGACAGGGTATACCGCCCCTGGCCCTTGAGATAGAGGTAGTACGCCTGCTTGCGCTCCACCGCAGCGGTGACGGAGGAGGATTCGTCGGGCAGCAGGGTGATAAACCGCCCCTCCTTGTCCAGCATGGCCCACCCCCGCTTGCCCATCAGGGCCTGGTCCACCGAGCCGGCGCACGGGTAGGTCTGGGTGGCGTCCTCCTGGGCCACCACCGCCCAGCCCTCCTGGCCGTTGACGGTGGCGTTGGCGGTGAGCAGAATAGCGTCCTCCTTCAGCTGGCCCAGCTTGTCCGCGCAGGGCTTTTCCTGCCCCTTGGCGGGGATGGTCAGCATATTATAAAACAGCAGCGATGCCTGTCCCCGGGTGATGGGCCCGGCCGGATCCTCCACCTGGATATCCTGGTCCAGCCCCAGCAGGGCGGCGGTCTCCACCGCGCTGTGGGGCCATGCCCGGTTGGCCTCCGTCCCATACTCCAGGATGCGCAGGGCCAGGGTGACCGCCTCCTGATAGGTAACAATCTGGTCGGGGCCGAACCTTCCGTCGCCCAGCCCCAGCATCAGCCGCACGCCGGACTTTTCCGGCACCTCGGTGGTGGCCGCCACGTTCACGTATCCCCTGGCCCAATGCTTTCCCATGTCGGCAAAAATGGTGCGGTACGCCTGAGCCTCGGCCTGCTCCCGCATACCCAGCAGCTCCACCGCCATCTTGCACAGCTGGGCCCGGGTGAGGTGCCCCTCGGGGGAGAATTTCCCATCCCCGGTGCCCCCCACCACCCCCAGGGCGGCCAGGGTGTCCGCCGCCAGGGATACCCTGGCGTCATCCACGTCCAGAAAGCGGACCGCGCCGCCGGGCAGCACCATCAGCGACAGCACCGCCGCCAGGGCCAGCAGCAGGGACAGCGCCCGCTTTTGTCTTGTCAGTCTCATAATACCGTTCCTCCTTATTCCGCGCGGAGCGCTTCCACCGGCTGCAGGCTGGACGCCTTGATGGCCGGATACAGCCCGAACACCACCCCCAGCGCCACCGAGAAGGTGAACGCCCCGATGGTTATCACCGAGCTGGGCCACAAAATCATACCCTGGAGCAGGAATTTCCCCGCGATGAGCGAGCCCATACACCCCAGGCCGATGCCGATCAGCCCGCCGATGCCGCAGATCACCGCTGCTTCGATGAGAAACTGCACGATGATGCTCCGGCGCTCCGCGCCGATGGCTTTGCGGATGCCGATCTCCCGGGTGCGCTCGGTGACGGTGACCAGCATGATATTCATGATGCCGATGCCGCCCACCAGCAGGGAGATGCCCGCGATGGCCCCCAGCACCAGCGACTGCATCAGGCTCTGCTCCTGCATCTGGTTGGACCAGTCGTTATTGCTGTACACATCGTAGTTCCCGTTCTCGCCGTTGGTGATGAAGCCGCCCAAAAACGCCTTCAGCTTGGCGATGGCCATGGTGGTGGCGGCGGCGCTCTTGGCCTTCACCACATACTGGCTGATGTCCTGGTTGTTGTTGAGGGTTCGGTTGAAGGTGTAGGGCAGCAGCACCACGTTGTCCATATCGCTCATTCCCTCCACCCCCGTGGGCTCATACCAGCCCACCACTAGGAAGGGCTGGCTGTTGATGAAGATGGTCTCCCCCACCGGGTCCACAAAGTCGAAGAGCAGCTTCTTCGCCCCGCCCCCCAGCACGCACACCCGGTTGGTCTTGTCCACGTCCAGGAAGGACAGCTCCCGGCCGCCCCCCAGGGTGTAGTTATTACACACCCCGAACTGGTCGGAGCCCAGCTTGAGGGACACGCGCTTCTCCCAGTCGTCCCAGTTCTGGGTGTTAAAGGTCTTGGCGCCGTATTTGATGGTGATCTCCTGCCACACCTCGATCTGGGGGGTGACCCCCACCACCAGGTCCTGCATCCCCAGGCAGTACTCGTACAGCAGCTCGGAGATGTCCCCCGACGAGCCGTACCACCGAGAGGCGTAGACCTGGATTTTGTTGTCCCCCATGGCCTCCAGATATTCCATCTGCTTTTTGTTCTGCCCCTGGACCACTGACACCATGATGACCACCGAGGCCACGCCGATGATGATGCCCAGCATGGTGAGGAAGGAGCGCATTTTCTTGGACGCGATGGACTTGAACGCCATCTTGAACGCCTGCATCAGGTTCACAGCCAGTCCACCTCCTGGTGCTTGTCGGATATGATCTTGCCGTCGGACAGCCGCACCACCCGGGGGGCGGTGGCGGCGATGCCGTCGTCATGGGTGATGAGCAGGATGGTGGTGCCCTCCCGGTAGAGCTGCTGGAGTATGCCCAGCACATGCCGCCCGGTTTTGGAGTCCAGCGCGCCGGTGGGCTCGTCGGCCATGATGATGGGCGGGTGGGTGGCGATGGCCCGGGCGATGGCCACCCGCTGCTGCTGCCCGCCGGACATCTGGCTGGGCCGGTGGCGGGCCCGGTCGTCCATCCCCACCCGGGCCAGGGCGGCCATGGCCAGCTCCTCCCGCTCGAAGATGGAGGTGCCCCGGTAGATCAGGGGGAGAATCACGTTGTCCAGCGCGTCCAGGTCCTGGAGCAGGTTATAGCCCTGGAAGATAAAGCCGATCTCCCGGTTTCGGATGCGGGCCAGCTCCCTGTCCTTGAGGGAGGTGACATCGGTGCCGTTGAGCACGTACTCCCCCCGGGTGGGCACGTCCAGGCAGCCCAGCACGTTCATCATGGTGGACTTGCCCGAGCCGGACGCCCCCACGATGGCCACAAACTCCCCCCGGTCGATCTGGAGGGATACCCCGTCCAGCGCCCGCACCTCGCTCTCCTGGCCCTCGTTATAGATTTTATACAGGTCCTTGATGTCGATGAGCATGGCGCCACCTCAGCCGAACATGATGCCGCCGCCCATGCCGTTTCCGGGGTCCACGGTGTAGTTGATGAACACCATATCCCCCGCCTCCACGCCGGAGATGATCTCCACCTGCTTGGCGTCGGAAATGCCGGTGGTCACCGGCACAGGCCAGTATTTGTCCGCCTCCCCGGGCACGCCGGTGATGGACGCGTCCAGGTCGATGGCCTCCGCCGGGCGCTCCTCCCGCTGGACAAACACCACCGCCTGCTTGTTCCCCTCCGCGTCCAGCACCGACTTCACCGCCGTGGTGGGCACCAGCACGCAGTCGCTGGACTGGCTGGTAACCACCGAGTAGTTCAGCCATACCCCGGCGTACAGGCTGCCGTCGAAGTTATCCACCTCCAGCGTGACGGGGAAGGTGGACATGCCCTGGCCCGCCTCGCCCTGCATGGCGATGTTGCTGACGGTCCCCATGTAGGAGTTCCCGTTATAGTCGGACAGGCTGATCATATCCCCCAGCTTGATGAAGCCGATGTTCCGGTCGTCCACCTGGATGGTGACCGTCATGACGGTGGTGTTCTGGATGGTGACCACCGCGTCCCCCGCCTTCACCTCGCCCCCTTCGGCGATGGTGCAGGAGATGACGGTGCCGTCGATGGGGGCGGTGGCGTTGAGGGCGTCCACGGCGGCCTGGGCCTCGCTCAGCCGCTCCTGGGCGGCGGTGAGCTGCTCGTCCAGGCTCTCCGAGCCCATGGTGAGCAGGGCCTCCCCTGCGGCCACCCGGGCGTGGTTGAGCAGGCGGCTGCTCACCAGCGGTCCGCCCGCCTTGGTGGCCAGCTTCCGGCTCTCATAGTACTCCGTCTTGCTCTGCTCATAGGGGAAGATGGGCATGCCGTCCCCGTCGGTGAGAGAGGCGCTGGCCTCCATCTCGGCGGTGAGGGTCCCGGGGTTTTGGAAGGCGATCACCGCCTCAAAATAGACGCCCCCCTCGGGGGTGATGAAGCTCACCTTATTGACCTGCTCCACCGTGCCCTCCCCGGTGTACATCACCGCGGGGACGGACACCTGGGCGGTCTGGCCCACCCGCACCTGGTCCTCATAGGCGTAGCTGAAATAGAGGGACAGCTTCAGCTTGGTATCGTTCACCAAGGTGGCCACCTCTGTGCCCTCCCCCACGTTGTCACCGGGGCTGAACTGCGCCACCTCCATCAGCTTTCCGGCAAAGGGGGCGGTCAGCGTCAGGTTGGCCAGCTTGCTGTTCAGCGAGTCCATCTGCTGCTGGGCGCTGGCCAGCGCCTCCTGCGCGGCCTGGCTGTACACAGAGAACAGCGGCTGGCCCGCGCTCACCACATCCCCCTGGGCCACCAGGACCTGCTCCACGGTGCCGTTGGCGGGGATGGTGACGGTGGCCGTCTCCTTGGCGGTGGCGTTGCCGCTGCCCTCCACCGTACTCTGAATGGACCCTATGTAGGCCGGTTCGGCGTAAATATCCCCCAGGGAATCGTCCTTTCGGAATACCAAAAACCACATGCCGAAAATAATTCCGCCCAGCACCGCCGCCGCCGTCACACCGGCGACAACGCGCTTGACCAGCTTTTTCTTTTCCGCTGCGGTCTTCACCTTCTTTTTGGGGTTGGGGGCCTCCCACGGCTCTTTCTTCGGGGTTTCCTCCGGCGCTTGCGCGGGAGCCTGCTCAGGGAGCTGCTCCGTTTTCAGTTCTTCCTGGGCTTCTGGTATTTTCAGATCGGGCATGGTATCGTTCCTCCTGTCGTCGGGCTGGGCGCCTGCGCCCCTTGGCGCGGGACGCTTGTACGCAGCTTTCAGTATAACGGGAACGGGCCGGAAAAACAACAACAATCCTGTAACAATTCCAAATCTCAATCTTTAGATTTCTTTAAGAAGCTGTACCAATAGCCTCAGCACCCAGCTTTGCGGCCAAAATTGCCGCCGGCCGCGTTGAATAATCTTGAAATACACCACGTATTCCCGCGATGTTTCGCCTTGCCGCCGGCAGTTTTGACTCGCGAATCTGAACACTTCGGCTATTGGTACAGCTTCTGAATTTTCCAGCCCTTCCTTTTTATATACCCCGGACAGCCCCGTTTGGTTGCCAAAATCCTCCCCAGCCGCGCAGAAAGGCCGGCGTCCAATCCGGCGCCGGCCTCCCCCGCCGGAAAAGGCTTTTCCCTTTCCGGCGGGCCAGTCACTTTTTTCACGCCTGCGGGCGCGAACCCTGCCAGGTCTTTTCCGCAGCCTCAGCCCGGCGGCAGTCCTGCCGCCCGCCCATGGGGCGGACTGTCAGGGCGGCCCGCCACTCCCGCTGCTCCACCCAGACCAGCTGGCCCCGGAGGGGCGCCTGGAGGGCAAACTCCTCCAGCTCCGCCGGCAGGCGGGGACGGAAGCGCAGGCCCATGGGCATATCCGGGTCGGGCAGCAGCCCCGCCAGCTCCTCCACGATCAGCGGCACAGCCCCGCCGGGCTCCGGGCGGTACGGCCCGTCCCCAGCTTCCCGGGTGAGCAGGCGGTACAGGGCGCGCCGCCGCCCCAGCCGCCCCAGCCCCCGCAGGGCCAGGTACGACAAAAACGGCTCCCATGCCTGCCCCGGCCTGAGCAGCAGCCGCTCGTAAGCCTCCGCCCCCACCTGGGGCGTCAGCCCAAAGCAGGCGGGCCCGGCATTGGCCTCCACTGTGCACCGGCCATCCCCCTCGCGCCCGGCGAACAGCTTGCTCTCCCAGCGCCAGAAGGCTTGCAGGAACGCCGCCGCCACCCGCCGGGACTCCCCCTTACCGGGCAGGCCCAGCAGCCGTTCCCCCCGCTCCTTCATCTTCCCTGCTATGCATGGAGTTGTCGCCGGTAAGACAGAGATCTCCGGAGGATCTGTACTGGATATCTCTGCACAAGAC